>NZ_JASJXB010000032.1:0-52813 GCF_035018885.1 Variovorax sp. LG9.2
TTGCCGTGGTCGACGTGACCGATGGTGCCCACGTTCACGTGGGGCTTGGTACGGGCGAATTTTCCTTTTGCCATTTTCTCGACTCCGAAAAAAAAGATATCAACGTATCTACGCGAGCTGCAAACCAGGCGCTGCAACCCCAAAACTGGTGCCCTTTGCGGGAATCGGACCCGCGACCTCCCCCTTACCAAGGGGGTGCTCTACCACTGAGCCAAAAGGGCCTGTACAAACCAACGCATTCCTGCGGCGATCCGGAATTTCTGGAGCGGGAGACGGGAATCGGACCCGCGTCATCAGCTTGGAAGGCTGGGGTTCTACCATTGAACTACTCCCGCATCGGGAGCCATCAGCGCACCCCAAATGCCCGTTTCTCACGGTGCCAAACGCCCTTGAAAATCCATTTCGTCGCTGGTGGAGAGGGCTGGATTCGAACCAGCGTACTCGTAAGAGGGCAGATTTACAGTCTGCTGCCATTAACCACTCGGCCACCTCTCCGGCGAACCGCGGAATATAGCATGGTTCGGAGGCGCTTTCGAGTTCCTTGCGCACCAAGAGCGCCTAAATCCCGGCGCGTCCACCGGACACGGAACGCTGCGCCTCTCGCCAGGCACGTGCCTGACTGAAATGCCCGCAGCCGATAAACGGCAGGGGCGGCCGCAGTGCCGACAGCGGAGACGGATGGTTCGCCGTCAGCACCTTGTGGCGCTGCATGTCGATCAACACCCGCTTGCTCTGCGCATGTGCACCCCACAGCATGAACATCGCCGGATCGTTGCCGGCGCCGACATGGCGAATGACAGCGTCGGTCAAGATTTCCCAGCCGCGACCCGCATGACTGGCAGGCTGCGCTTCTTCGACCGTGAGGCAGGTGTTCAGCAGCAGCACACCCTTTTTAGCCCACTCGACCAGGCTGCCCCCAGGCTCGGGAAACGGTGGCGGGGGTGTACCGACATCACGCTCCAGTTCCTTGAAGATATTGCGCAGCGACGGCGGCACCCTGACGCCCGGCGCCACGGAAAACGCCAGCCCCTCCGCCTGGCCGCGACCGTGGTACGGGTCTTGTCCGAGGACGACGATGCGCACTTCCTCAGGGGGTGTGAGCTCCAGCGCGCGGAGCGGGCGCGGCGGAAAGATGACTGCACCAGCGGCCAGTCGCGCTTGCAAAAAGCCCAAAAGCTTTTGACCCGCTGCGCTCGCAAAAAACGTGTCGACGAGCGGCTGCCAGCCGGGAGCCACAGGCCAGTCCGCCGGATCGGCGCGCGTCAATTGACCATATGGCGCGCGGCTCACTTGAACAAATCGGCGAGCGCCTCGCCTGGCTCTTTGGCGCGCATGAACGCTTCGCCGACCAAAAAGGCCTGAACCCCTGCAGCGCGCAGAGCGGCCACGTCGTCCCGCGTCGCAATGCCGGATTCGGTAACCAGCAACCGATCGGCTGGCAGCCTGGGCAGCAGATCGATCGTGGTCTGGATCGACACCTCGAAGTTGCGCAGATTGCGGTTGTTGACGCCGACGAGCGGCGTCTTGAGCCTGAGCGCACGGTCTAACTCCACCGCATCGTGCACTTCCACCAGTACCGCCATGCCGAGCCCCAGCGCGATCGCCTCGAAGTCTTTCATCTGCGCATCGTCGAGCACCGATGCGATCAGCAGGATGGCATCGGCGCCGATCGCGCGCGACTCGTAGATCTGCCACTCATCGACCATGAAATCCTTCCGCAACACCGGCAGGTCGCAAGACGCCCGTGCCTGCTTCAGGTAGTCGATCTCGCCCTTGAAAAATTGCCTGTCCGTGAGCACTGAAAGGCAGGCCGCGCTGACGCTGCCCGCTGTGCCGTCGCCCTCGGCATAACTTTGCGCGATGTCGGCCGGAATGAAGTCTTCGCGAATGATGCCTTTGCTCGGACTCGCCTTCTTGACCTCGGCGATCACCGCCGCCTGGCCCGCTGCGATCTTTGCGCGCATCGCGCCGACGAAATCGCGCGTCAGCACGCGGCTCTCGGCGTCGAAGCGAATGCGCTCGAGCGGCGTACGGCGCTTTGCAGCGGCCACTTCTTCGTGCTTGACCGTAACGATCTTGTTCAGGATGTCGGCGGACATGTCAGTGCGCTCCCGCGGTGTTCATGGCTGCCGTGTTCGTCGCTGAGACAAACTCGGCCAGCTTGGCCTTGGCCGCGCCCGATTCGATCACCGCACGCGAACGCTCCACGCCAGCCAGCACCGAATCGACGACGTTCGCTGCATACAGCGCGGCGCCGGCGTTCAGCACGACGATGTCACGCGCCGCGCCGGGCGCGTTGTCGAGCACGCTGAGCAACATCGCCTTTGACTCGTCGGGCGTCTCCACGCGCAATGCGCGGTTGCTCGACATCGCGAAACCGAAATCTTCCGGATGCAACTCGTACTCGCGGATCTCACCGTTTTTCAGTTCACCGACCAACGTCGAGGCGCCCAGCGAAATCTCGTCCATGCCGTCGCGGCCATAAACCACCAGTGCGTGCTCGGTCCCGAGCCGCTGCAGCGCTCGCACCTGGATGCCGACCAGGTCGGCATGGAACACGCCCATCAGCATGTTGGGTGCGCCGGCAGGGTTGGTCAGTGGGCCCAGGATGTTGAAGATGGTCTTGATGCCGAGTTCCTTGCGCACCGGCGCAACGTTCTTCATCGCCGGATGATGGTTAGGCGCGAACATGAAACCGATGCCGACCTCCTCGATGCACTTCGCGATCTGCTCGGGCTTCAGGTTGATGTTGACGCCCAGCGACTCCAGCACGTCGGCGCTGCCCGACTTGCTCGACACGCTGCGGCCGCCGTGCTTGCTCACCTTGGCGCCAGCCGCGGCCGCGACGAACATCGAGCAGGTCGAGATGTTGAAGGTGTGCGAGCCGTCACCGCCGGTGCCGACGATGTCGACCAGATGCTTGGTGTCCTTTACCGTCACCTTGGTCGACACCTCTCGCATCACTTGTGCGGCAGCGGTGATCTCGCCGATGGTTTCCTTCTTGACGCGCAGGCCCGTGATGAGCGCGGCCATCATCACGGGCGAACACTCGCCGCTCATGATGAGCCGCACGATGTGCAGCATCTCGTCGTGAAACACCTCGCGATGTTCGATGGTCCGTTGCAATGCTTCTTGCGGAGTGATCATGTCGTGTCTCTTGGATTTTTGATTCAGGCGTTGAAGAAGACACGGATGGCAGTCACTGCACGATCGACGCCCGCCGCATCCACATCGAGGTGCGTGACGAAGCGCAGCCGGTACAAGCCCATCGTGTGAACGCCTTGCGCGTTCAACGCGGCCAGCAACTCGGCCGAGCGTTCTTTGACAGCACCGGTGAGATCGACGAAAACCATATTGGTCTGCGGCGCCTCGACCATGAGCCCGTCGATACCCGCCAGTCCTGCCGCAAGCCGCTTTGCCAGCGCGTGATCGTCGGCCAGCCGATCGATGTGATGGTCGAGCGCATGCGATGCGGCTGCAGCCAGAAAGCCGGACTGCCGCATACCACCACCGGCCATTTTGCGAATACGGTGAGCGCTCGCAATGAGCTCGCGCGAGCCGCACAACGCAGAGCCGATCGGTGCGCCGAGGCCCTTGCTGAAGCACACCGACACGCTGTCGAAGCACTGCGCGATACGCCGTGCCTCGACGCGAACATCGCCACCGCCCCGGGCAGCCTGCGCCACCGCCGCATTGAACAACCGCGCGCCATCGAGGTGCCGCTGCAATCCTTTGGCCTTGGCCAGATCGGTCGTGGCCTGCACATAGTCGAACGGCAAGAGCTTGCCGCCCAGCGTGTTCTCCAGCGCCAGCAGCCTTGTGCGCGCAAAGTGCGCATCGTCGGGCTTGATGGCGGCTTCGATCGCACTGATCGGCAAGGTGCCATCGGCCGCATGGTCGAGCGGCTGCGGCTGCACGCTGCCGAACACCGCGGCACCTCCGCCTTCCCAGCGATACGCATGCGCCTGCTGGCCGACGATGTACTCGTCACCGCGACCGCAGTGCGACAGGATCGCGCAGAGGTTGCTTTGCGTGCCGGTCGGTACAAACAGGGCCGCTTCGAAGCCGAGCATGTCGGCGATCTTTTCCTGCAGTGCGTTGACGCTGGGGTCGGCGCCGAAGACGTCGTCGCCCAACGGTGCCGCGGCCATGGCAGCGCGCATCGCAGAGGTCGGCTGGGTGACGGTGTCGCTGCGCAGGTCGACTGTTTTCAGGGCGGTCAAGGCGGTCACTCCAGGAAGTTCTTGAGCATGGCGTGGCCGTGCTCTGTCAGGATCGATTCGGGATGGAACTGCACACCTTCGATGCGAACATCGTGCGCAAAAGCGGTATGGCGCACACCCATGATTTCGCCGTCGTCGGTCCAGGCGGTGACTGCCAGATCGGCCGGACAGCTGTCGCGCTCGATGGCCAGCGAGTGGTAGCGATTCACCGTGAATTTCCCCGGCAGGCCGGCGAAGACACCCTCGCGTGTGGTCGTGATCTGGCTCGTCTTGCCATGCATCAGTTGCTGCGCGCGGACGATCTTGCCGCCGAAGGCCGCGCCGATGGCCTGGTGCCCGAGGCACACGCCCAAGATCGGCAGCCTGCCCGCGAAAGCTTCGATGGCTGCCACCGATACACCAGCTTCGGCCGGCGAGCAGGGCCCCGGCGACACCACCAGCCGCGTGATACCCGCCGCCACACGCTCGCCGATCTGCGCCACCGTGATCTCGTCGTTGCGCACCACATCGACCTCCGCCCCCAGCTCACCTAAATACTGGACGATGTTGTAGGTGAACGAATCGTAGTTGTCGATCATCAGGACTCTTATGGCTTGGTTCATAGCCTGCGTCATGGCTTGCCGACGATCCGATGGACACCCTTGACGACAGGGAACACATTGAAGTTGATCAACAGCGCCAGCTTGAGCCCCGACAAGCGCAGCGCTGCCATCACTTGCGCGCGATGCAGGTCGGTCAGCAACTCGGCCGCCTTCAACTCGACGACGACCGACTGCTCGACGACGAATCCTGCGCGGTACACGTCGCCGAGTGGCCGGCCCTTGTACATCGCGCCGAAAGGCACATTGCGGACAAAACCGATCTCGCGTTCGGCGAGTTCGATTTCCAGCGCAGCGGCGTAAGCGCTTTCGAGCAGCCCCGTGCCCAGCACGCGCTGCACCTCGACGGCGGCGCCGATGATCTCGTGCGAGAAGTCGTTCTGTGCGTTCTGTAGTTCGACGGCAGTCATTCCAATCCCTCTTCGACAAGTTCGGCCGCACGCAGCAGCGCGCGCGCCTTGGCTTCGGTTTCTTTCCATTCCAGCTCGGGCACGGAGTCGGCAACGACACCCGCCGCCGCCTGCACGTGCAACACCTGGTTCTTGATGATGCCGGTGCGGATGGTGATGGCCACATCCATGTCGCCGGCGTAGCTGATGTAGCCGCACGCACCGCCATAGATGCCGCGCTTGACGGGCTCCAGCTGGTCGATGACTTCCATCGCGTGCACCTTGGGCGCGCCGGTCAGCGTGCCGGCCGGAAAGGTCGCCTTCAGCACATCGATGGCGGTCATGCCGTCTTTCAGCGTGCCTTCGACGTTGCTCACGATGTGCATCACATGGCTGTAGCGCTCGACGGCAAAAGCCTCGGTCACCTTCACCGTGCCGATCTTCGCGATGCGGCCGATGTCGTTGCGCGCCAGGTCGATCAGCATCACGTGCTCGGCGCGCTCTTTCGGGTCGTTGAGGAGCTCGACTTCGGCGGCCTTGTCGAGCTCGGCCGACGCGCCGCGCGGACGCGTGCCCGCGAGCGGACGGATCGTCACTTTCTGCTCGCCGTTCGGCATGTTCTCCTGCCGCACCAGGATCTCCGGCGACGCGGCCACCACGTGGAAATCGCCCAGGTCGTAATAGAACATGTAGGGCGACGGGTTCATCGAGCGCAACGCGCGGTACAGTGACAGCGGTGACTCGGTGTAGCGCTTGCTGATGCGCTGGCCGATCTGTACCTGCATGAATTCGCCGCCGGCAATCATCTCCTTGGCGCTCTCCACTGCTGCCAGATAGTCTGCCTTGGCGAACGATCGCTCGGCTGGATGCGCCTGCGTCGGCTTCACCTGCGGCGCGCTGACCGAGTACTTCAACTGGTCGCGCAACTCGCGCAGGCGGCGCTTGGCGATGGTGTACGCCTCGGGCCGCGTCGGGTCTGCGTAGACGATCAGATAGAGCTTGCCCGAAAGGTTGTCGATGACGGCCAACTCTTCGCACTGCAGCAACATGATGTCGGGGCAGCCGAGCGTGTCGGGTGGGCAGCTGGCTTCGAGTTTCTTCTCGATGTGGCGCACCGCGTCGTATCCAAAGTAGCCAGCCAGCCCGCCGCAGAAGCGCGGCAGCCCTGGCCGCAGCGCGACCTTGAAGCGCTTCTGGTACGCATCGATGAAGTCCAGCGGATTGCCTTCGGCAGTTTCGACGACTTGCCCGTCGGTCACGACTTCCGTACGCGCTGCGGCGCCGAAGCCGCTGGCCCGGATCAACGTGCGCGCCGGCAGGCCGATGAAGCTGTAGCGCCCGAAGCGCTCGCCGCCCACCACGGATTCCAGCAAAAAGCTGTATTTGCCGCCGTCTTTGGTGTGTGCCAGCTTGAGGTAGAGCGAGAGCGGAGTTTCGAGGTCTGCGAAGGCCTCCACCATCAGCGGTATGCGGTTGTAGCCCTGCGCGCTGAGGCTTTTGAATTCGAGTTCGGTGATCACAGGTTCGTTCTCCGTTGCCTCACGACGCGTCGTCGGTCGATTTCGGCAAATCAGTCTTCATGGGGGTGACCCAAGTGCGTGGCGTGCGTTTCGGGTCCGCGGGGGCGCGACAAGTGTCGCGCCGATCAGTCAGATGGCGCCGTGCGGGCTACGCCAGGGCCAGGCTCCCCGACGGCCCTGACCGGTCTGAATGATGTGATGAACGAACATGTGACC
The DNA here is from genome assembly GCF_035018885.1 of Variovorax sp. LG9.2. NCBI lineage: Bacteria > Pseudomonadati > Pseudomonadota > Betaproteobacteria > Burkholderiales > Comamonadaceae > Variovorax > Variovorax sp. LG9.2. Next base: position 6,948 of record NZ_JASJXB010000032.1, read on the forward strand.
GCGAGTTTAGCAGCGGCCTTTCGCGCTGCAAGCGGCCGGCATGTCGTACTTTTGCCTGCGCGGGGTTCTACGGACGCCGCTGACGCAAGACCGACCGAAAATCCAGTTACACAAAAGAACATCCGCGTTCTGGATGGAAAAAGGAGAACTGAAATGCCCACACGATTTAGTCAACGCATCGCGGCAACGCTGTTGTCGCTGGTCGCCGTCAGCACCGCCTGCGCGATCAGCACGGCCAATGCGGCGACCGTCGATGTTTCCGGCGTCAAGCTCGAAGACAGCGTCAGCCTGAAAGGCGAGACCCTACAGCTGAATGGCGCGGGCATTCGCTTCAAGGCGATCTTCAAGGTCTACACCGCCGGCCTGTACCTGGGCAAGAAGGCCGGAACGCCTGAAGAGGTGCTGGCAGCCACCGGTTCCAAGCGCGTGACCATCACGATGCTGCGCGACATCGATGCCAATGAGCTGGGCAAACTTTTCACACGCGGCGTCGAAGACAACTCACCGCGCGCGGAGTTCTCGCAGCTCATTCCGGGCCTGCTTCGCATGGGCCAGATGTTCGCCGACCAGAAGACGCTGAAGACCGGCGACACCTTCACGATCGACTGGATTCCTGGCACGGGCACGGTCATCACGGTCAGAGGCGCGATGCAGGGTGATCCGATCAAGGAAGTGGCGTTCTTCAACGCCCTGGTACGCATCTGGCTCGGCCCGTCGCCTGCGGACTACCGGCTCAAAGACGCGCTGCTCGGCCGCAGCAGCTGACCACGATTCGTCTAACGCGGGAGCTCAGGCTTCCGCCAGCGTTTGCGCAGCGACGACCGCCTCGGTCCGGTTGCGCACGTTCAGCGCCCGAAAGATCGCTGCCAGGTGAATCTTGACCGTGCCTTCGCTGATGCCGAGCGCGCGCCCGATCAACTTGTTCGGCTTGCCCTGCGACAGCAGTTGCAGCACTTCGACCTGCCGCTCGGTCAGCACGTTGCGCAGATGGTCGAGCGTGTGGGCCGCAGCTGGGGTCGCGACGCGCGCGGCCGCCTCCACTGCCGGCACGCCCGCCACGATGCCGGGCGGCAGGGCCGACAGCATCATCGGTGGCACATAGACACCACCGGCCAGCACCAGCCGCACCGCCGACAACATCACCTCGGGCGAATACGCCTTCGGAATAAAGCCCAGCACACCGTGCGCGAGCGCGGTCCGCATGATGGCCGGATCTTCGTAGCCAGACAGCACGATCACCGGCACGGCCGGATGGCGACGCCGCATCTCGTCGATGTGCGCATGGCCGTCGGCGCCAGGCATGTTGAGGTCGATCACGGCCAGGTCGAGGTCGTCCGAAGCCCCGGCGAGTAACTCGTCGACGCTCATGGCCAGCACGAACTCGATGCCCGGCTCGAGTTCCGCCAACTTGGCCTTGACCGCCTCGATGACGAGCCGGTGGTCGTCGGCGATCAGGATTTTCATGACTAGTTCCGCGCTTTGATGGACCAGTCTTGAAGATAGCGGCCTTCGGCGTGCGCGGCAAGCGGCTTGCGCCGAGCGGACGGCATAGTCCCCACGGGATATGGTGCTGCGCGGCGCGGCTCGAAAGAATCGTCTCAACACCCGAGGGACGAGACATGGGCATGTGCGTCTTCATCCACTGCTGACGCGGGCAATCGATGGCGCGCCTGCTCGATCAGTTCTCCGCCCTTTTCTCGTACGGCCTGGCGATCGACGCCGTCGACCCCTTGCGCGCCGGCGTTGCCGAGCCGACCACCCGCGCCGATGCACAGGCACAAGCACGCCGGCTGCTCGCAGAGGCGCGACTGGCAGCAACGGCAGGCGGCGCCCCACCCGCGCAGGTCGAATCGGCCGCCTTCGCGATGGTCGCGTGGCTCGACGAAATTTTCGCGCGGCAGCGCCGCTGGACCGACGCTGCCCCACCGCTGCAGGCGCAGCTCTTCAATTCCAGCAACGCACACAGCGAGTTCTTTCATCACCTCTCCGGCCTGCAGGCAGGCGACGATGCGGTGCGCGAGGTGTATTGGTACGCGCTGGCCAACGGCTTTACCGGCCAGTACTACTTCGAGGCCGGCGACGGCGGCGAGCTCGGCAAGCTCAAGGACTTGCACGGCCGCCAGTTGCCGGTGGTACCGGCCGCTATCGCCACGCTGGCGAAGGACCGCATCACGCCGCAGCCTTACGCCCAGCTCCGCACAGTGCCGCCGCGCGACCCGGAGCGGCGCGAGCGCGCGCTCCTGCGTGCGGTCGTCGCCGGCGCAGTGCTCGTCCCGTTGATGGCGCTGTTGTGGCTGCTGCTGGCCGGGCCTCGGCAGACCGCCGCCAGCGCCGAGCAGCGGCTCGATCAGCAACTGCGCAGCTACGCATGTGCCGACCTGCAAGCGAGCTGGGGCGTGACCGGCGCCGTCGGTGCCTTCAGCGCGTTGCACATCAGCGGCTTCGTTCCGCTGGTCGACGACATCGCCAAGGTCGAACGCGAGGTGCGCGCCATGCCCGGCATGTCGTCCGCCACCTTCGACTTGCGGCTGCGCGTGTGGCCGCATTGCGAGGTCGTCGCCATCCTGAAGCCGTACCAGACCCGAAACCGCGACAAGACGTTCGACCTCAAAGTGACGGCGCCATCGGCACACGATGGCCGGCTGCGCGAGGGCGATGCCGTGCGCATCGAAGTGACCGCACCGCACTACGAGGGCAATGTGCGGGTCGACTACTACACGGCCGACGGCGCGGTGCAGCATCTGAGCGGCGCGGGAGAGCCGACGCGTTTCGTCGCTGGGCAGCGACTGGTGTTCGGCAAGGACATCCCTTCGAGCTGGCTGGTGAACCCGCCCTTCGGCACCGTGATGGTGGTCGCGCTGGCGTCGCCCTCTCCGTTTCCCGAGGCGCCGGACCGCCCGCCTTTCGAGCTGGCATCGGCGTATCTGCTCAAGCTGCGTGAGGCGCTCGCCGCCAACAAGGGCGGCGACCGGCTGATCGCGGAATTCCTCTTCCTGGAGACCGCGGAACGATGACTGCCACCCCCGCCGTGACCGTGCTGACCCAGCTCCCGCTCGTGTTCTGGCTGCTGGTGGCCGTCTGCATCGGCGGGGCGACAGCGCTGTGGTGGCGCATCACGGGCCGGCGCCGAGTGGCGCGGTGCCGTGATTTGCAGCGGCAGCTCACGCTCTGCGGCCCTGCCGAATCGCCGGCCGAACAGGCCACGCTCGACGGCCTGGGCGACGCACCGCGGCAGGCCCGACAGTCCTCGGTGCGTTCGACCGGCGGTCGCGCAACGTTGTATCGCACGCCCTGGTTTCTATTCCTCGGCGATGCGGCTGCCGATGTGCCACGCCTGCTCGATGCAGCGAGTGCTTCGGCGGGCGACGCCGACACAGTCCGGCCCTTCTGGCACTTCTGGCAGTGGCACGCACTGCCATCGATGGTCGCCATCGGAATCGATCCGCAGGTGCTGCAGCGAGCGAACCCCGCACGCGTACGGCGCTCGTGGTACCGGGCGTTGCTGGTGCTGGTGCAGGAGCGGCCACGCCTGCCGCTGAACGGCATCGTCGTTTGCGTCAGCGCGAGCAGCCTGTTGCCAGCGACAACGGGAGCGGCCGGAACAACGGAAGAGTCATCGGCTATGCGCATGCGCCGCCTGATCGACGAAGCCGCCGAACACCTGCATCTGCGACTGCCGATCTACCTCGTGGTCACCGGTCTCGAGAAACTGAACGGCTACGACACGCTGCGCTCGTCGTTGTCGAAAGACGTGCTGACGCAGGTGATCGGTTATCGCTGGTCGGGCATTGCGGGCGCCGGTGCGGCGGCCAGCGTCCGCGCCGACGAGCGCGCGACCGAAGCCTTCGACTCGATCATCGAGGGGCTGGATGCATTGCGCATGGCGCTGCTGCGGCAAACGAGCACGCCGGCAGATCGCTTGGCGATTCATGCGTTCGTCGAACAGGTGCGCGCGATGCAACCAGGGTTGCGTCAGCTGGCCGACGCGCTGTTCGGTCGCATCAAGGACCAGCGTCGCCCGCAACGCTGGCGCGGGCTGTACCTCACCGGCTCGACGCCTTCGGGCGCGGACGCATCGGGCGCGGCCTTTGCAGCGGATCTGTTCGAGCGCTTCCTGCCGGCCGACCAGCCGCTGGCGCGCTTCGATGCCTAGATCACTTCCGGCTCACTTCGGATCGATGGTGATCTGACGCGCTCCGAAGGTCGCCGTCATCACCAGCGGCTTGCCGACCTGCAGCACCTTGATCTCACGCCAGCGCGCGCGCTCGAGGTCGCGATACGCCGCCATCACGCCGATGACCTTGACGTCTGCGGCCAACGTCATTTCGAGCTTCTTGCTCTCGCCAGGTCGCAGCAAAACTTCTTCGCGCTGCGCCATTTCAGCGCCGAGCGTGGCCTGGTCTTTTTCGAACAGCGAGAAGAAGTCGGCGCTCTCGAAAGGTCCCGGAGACTTGAGTGCATACACCCGAACCGTGAGCGGCGACGGGCGCAGGCGCGCATCTGGATTGGCGTCGGGGCCTGCAGTCAACGTCATGGAGACCTGCGTCACCACCGGCTTGGGCGGAGGAGGAGGTGCGCTGCAACCGGCGAGCGCGAGGCCCGCGAGCAACACGCCCGATGCGGTCATGCGGCGCCGCAGGGTCGCTATGGAAAACCGACCATAGGGCAAACGGTGTGTACCAGGCGATCGCATGCTATTCCCTTCGTTGCATTGACCCGTTCATAGGCATCTTTGATTATCACCAGTCAACTCGAACAGGCAACATGCTGACCCCCGAACTCGTCGAAGCGCTGCAACGCCCCATCAACGAAGCCTCTCCTTGCGGCGACGATCTGGAGTACGACCCGGCGTTCACGGCATTGGCATCGCTGGCGCAAGGCAAGGCGGAGCAGCAGTTCGGCGACACCGTCATTCCAGCCGTCGAGCCCGACTGGCGGCAGGTCGCCGAACAGGCCGATGCGGTGTTGCGACGATCGAAGGACGTGCGCGCCGCGATGCTGCTGCTGCGCGCCGCCACGCGACTCGACGGCATGCCGGGATTCGCGGCGGGCCTCGGCTTGCTGACCGGCTTGCTCGACACGTACTGGGACGGCATACATCCAAAGCTGGATGCCGACGACGACAACGATCCGACGATGCGCCTCAACGCGCTGATGCCACTCACCGACGATGCGATGGTGCTGCGCGACTTGTACGACGCGCGAGTCGGCGTAGCGCGCGGTGTCGGTGCCATTCGCGTGCGCGACATCGCGATCGCGCACAGCCTGATCGGCGCCGCAGGGGGCGAGCCCACGTATTCGACTGCGCAGATCCAGGGTGCGCTCGAAGAGATTCATGCGGAGCATCCGGCCGCCCTGCAATCGCTGCTCGAGGTACGCGCGACGATCGCGGCCTTGCACGAGCTGCTCGGCGTACGCACTGGCCGTCACGACGCCGTCGATATGGACGGCTTGCGCAGCCTGGGCAATCTGCTCCACAAGGTTGCAGCGAGTGCGGTCGGGTCGCCAGTGCAGGCTGAAGCCGACGTCGCGCCAGCAACGGAAGCCGAAACCGCCGCGTCCGGAACTGCCGCATCGCCGGCTGTAGCGCGCGGCGAAATCACGACGCGGCAAGACGCGCTGCACATGCTCGACCGTGTCATCAGCTACCTCATACAGGCCGAACCCGGCAACCCGGCGCCGCTGCTCATCGAGCGCGCCAAGAAGCTCATCGGCGTCGACTTCTTCGAAATCATGGCCAACCTCGCGCCCAACGCGATGGACACCATCGAGACCGTCACCGGCAAGCGGCCGAGTTCCGATTAGCTCCCTTCCCTTTTCAACGACCCGCACACCATCCGCAAGGAGATTTCCATGTCCAAGAGCAGTCAGAAATTCATCGCCCGCAACCGGGCACCCCGGGTCCAGATCGAGTACGACGTGGAGCTCTATGGCGCCGAAAAGAAGGTGCAGTTGCCCTTCGTGATGGGTGTGCTGGCCGATCTGTCCGGCAAGCCCGCCGACCCGCTGGCACCAGTGGGCGATCGCAAGTTCCTGGAGTTCGACACCGACAACTTCGACACGCGCATGAAGGCCATGAAACCACGCGCCGCGTTCTCGGTGCCCAACACGCTCACCGGCGAAGGTGACCTCAAGGTCGACATCACCTTCGAGAACATGGACGACTTTTCGCCAGCCGCCATCGCCAAGAAAGTCGACTCGCTCAAAAAACTGCTTGAAGCCCGCACGCAACTGTCGAACCTCGTCACCTACATGGATGGCAAGGGCGGCGCCGAAGACCTGCTGGCCAAGGTGCTCGAAGACCCGGCCCTGCTGGCCACGCTGGCCGCGACGAAGAAGCCTGAGGACAGCGCGCCTGCTGCCTGAGCAACGCCTTACCCATTCAACGGACAACGAGGAGAAAGCACCATGGCAGAAGCACTTGAACAAGGCGCGCTGAAAGATGTCGCGTTTGCCGGCAGCGATTTTTCGTCGCTGCTGCAAAAGGAATTCAAGCCGCGCAGCGACGAGGCCAAGAGTGCCGTCGAAGCCGCCGTGCTCACACTCGCGCAACAGGCACTGAGCAACAGCACCGTCATCGGCAAGGACGTGACCAAGTCGATCCAGGCCATGATCGCCGCGATAGACGCCAAGCTCACTGCGCAGGTCAATCAGATCCTGCACAACGACGAGTTTCAAAAGCTCGAGAGTGCCTGGCGCGGCCTGCACTACATGGTGAACAACACCGAGTCGGACGAGTTCCTCAAGATCCGGGTGATGGACATCTCCAAGAAGGAACTGCACAAGAACCTGAAGAAATTCAAGGGCGCGGCCTGGGACCAGAGCCCGATGTTCAAGAAGGTCTACGAAGAGGAATACGGCCAGTTCGGCGGCGAGCCCTTCGGCGCCATCGTGGGCGACTATCACTTCGACCAGAGCCCGCCCGATGTGGAACTGCTCGGCGAAATGGCGAAGATCGCTGCGTCGGCGCACGCGCCCTTCATCACCGGCGCCAGTTCGAACCTCCTGCAAATGGAGTCGTGGCAGGAGCTCGCGAACCCGCGCGACCTCACCAAGATTTTCGGCACGCCCGAGTACGCCGGCTGGCGCTCGCTGCGCGACTCCGACGACTCCAAGTACCTTGGCCTGTGCATGCCGCGCTTCCTCGCGCGCACGCCTTATGGCGCCAAGACCAATCCGATCGAAGAGTTCGACTTCGAGGAAGACGTTGCCGGCGCCGACCACAACAAGTACGCATGGGCCAATGCGGCTTATGCGATGGCGACCAACATCAATCGCTCGTACAAGCTCTATGGCTGGGGCTCGCGGATTCGCGGCATCGAATCGGGCGGCGCGGTCGAGAACCTGCCGCTCCACACTTTTCCGAGCGACGACGGCGGCGTCGACCAGAAGTGCCCGACAGAAATCGCCATCGGCGACCGGCGCGAAGCCGAATTGTCGAAGGCCGGCTTGCTGTCCCTCATCCACCGCAAGAACTCGGACTTTGCCGCATTCATCGGTGCGCAGTCTTTGCACAAGCCTGCGGAGTACGACGACCCGGATGCAACCGCCAACGCCAACCTGGCCGCGCGCCTGCCTTACCTGTTTGCCTGCAACCGCTTTGCGCACTACCTGAAATGCATCGTGCGCGACAAGGTCGGCAGCTTTAAGGAGAAGTCGGACATGGAGCGCTGGCTCAACAAATGGATCATGAACTACGTGGATGGCGACCCGGCCAACTCCTCGGAAGAAACCAAGTCGCAAAAGCCCCTGGCCGCGGCCGAGGTGGTGGTCGAAGAGATCGAAGGCAATCCCGGTTACTACAGCTCCAAGTTCTTCTTGCGGCCGCATTACCAGCTCGAAGGACTCACCGTTTCATTGCGCCTGGTCTCCAAGCTTCCCTCCGCCAAAGGGGCCAAATAAATTTGTCGCGAGTCTTTGAATTCAGGGACTTGAGGTCGTTATCCCTGTAGCTGCGTCGGCACGGAAGTCGATCTGTTTCTCACAACACAACTGAAAGGTGACCATCATGGCTGTAGACATGTTTATCAAGATCGAAGGCGTAGAAGGCGAGTCGTCCGACGACAAGCACAAGAAGGAAATCGATGTCATGTCCTGGAGTTGGGGCGCCAGCCAGTCGGGCACCAGCCACATGGGCGGCGGCGGCGGCAGCGGCAAGGTTTCCGTTCAAGACTTTTCCTTTACCAAGTACATCGACGCGAGTTCCCATGCGCTGCTGCTGGCGTGCTGCAACGGCGAGCACATCAAGGAGGCGGTGTTCGTGGTGCGCAAGGCCGGCAAAGAACCGCTCGAGTACATCAAGCTCACCTTGAGCAACCTGATCGTCGCGCATGTCGCCACCGGCGGCAGCGGTGGCGAGGACCGCCTCACCGAAAACATCTCGCTGAACTTTTCGAAATTCAAGTTCGAATACGTTCCGCAAAAGGCCGACGGCACGGGCGATGCCGCCAAAACGGCGGGCTGGGACATCGCGGCGAACAAGAAGGTTTGAGTCGCAGAGGTTCAAGTCGCAAAGCCGTCCCGCACCGAGGAAGACGCCATGGCAACACTGAATCAGAAGATCTTGCAGTGGGCCAGCGGCCACGTCGGCAAGAGCGTGGGGGCCGGCGAATGCTGGGACCTCGCGGAAAGCGCTTTGAAGAAGGCAGGGGCCGGCGCATCGTCGGATTTCGGCGGGCCCACGGACAGCGATGCCGACTACGTATGGGGCGACGAGGTCGACCTGAAAGACGTGCTGCCCGGTGACGTGCTCCAGTACCGCGACTACGAGATGACGAAGACGACCACCACCACCGTTACCTTCGCGGACGGACTGGAGTCCGAAGACGCCGTCGAGACGACGATCGGGCATCCGCACCACACGTCGATCGTGAGCAAGAACACCGGCGCCGGTGAGTTGACCGTTCTCGAACAGAACGACAAGGGCCACCACGAAAAAGTGAAGGCCAGCGTGATCCGCTGGAAGGATGCACCGATCAAAGAGACGAGCACCCGGAAGTCGATGAAGCGATCCGATAACGGCAAGATGGAACTGGCGACGGTGAAGGTGACAGTGGACGTGAGCGTCACCGGCACGATCACGGCCTACCGCCCCAAGGCGCCTTGATGCGACACGCCACAAGGACCTGTCGCAACGCGGCAGCGTGGCGGTGACCGCCGCCCTCTGGAGAGTCGCCCCGGGCACGGGCCTCAGCTTGCGTCGGGCTGGTCCGCAACGACCGGCATGCGGCGCGTGTCTTCGTCGTCCTCACGTAACCAGACGGCCAGGGCCGTGTAGTTGTCGTGCCCCGGCTTGGCGCGCACCTTGATCTGCTGGTCGAGCAACTCGACCCACTGGCTCGGGTTGCGCGAGGCCTGCAGCGTTTCGAGCAGGCACTCGTCGCCGAGCGGCTCCCACACGCCGTCACTGCACATCAGCAGAACGTCGCCGGGCGCCAGCGGCATCGACGCGGACACGCTGATCTCCGGCGCCTCGTCGATGGAGCCGAGCGCCGACAACAGCATGTTGCGTTGTGGATGCAGCCGCGCGCCCTCTTCGTCGATCATGCCGCCGGCCACCATCTGCTGCACCAGGCTGTGATCGGTGGTGCGCGCCACCAATGCGCCCGCGCGAAACAGATACGCCCGGCTGTCGCCGCTGTGCGCCCAGGCCAGTTGATCGTGGTGCAGGTCGATGACCGCGAGCACCACGGTCGAGCGCATCGCCGCCAGCTTGCCGCCCTCGGCCTGGCGCGCGACGACGTCGAGATTGGCGCGCTCCAGCAGTGCGCGCAATGCGTCGCTGCCGATCGATGGTGCCGCAGCGAAGCCGCCGAGCACGCTGCTGCGCGTGGTGGCGGCCGCGACATCACCACCGCCATGGCCGCCTGCACCGTCGGCCACGAGGCACGCGACGAAGCGATCGTCGTGCCAATGCCCGTGCACGTCTTCGTTGTAGGGACGCCCGCCCTGTTTGGACAGCGTGACGATTTCGATTTCCAAACCGGATTCCTCTTGTCGTGGATTTGCTATGAATTTATACGGTGGCCCGGAGCCGCGCCATCTGGGCTTCGTAGGCTTCCAGAAATGCCTTGCCGAACAGGCTGTGAAAGTCGTCTTCGGCCTCGGCTGCGATGCCGCCGTACAGCGCGACGAACTGGTCCCACAGCTTGGCTTTGCGGTTCGCAGCGAAGAGGCTGTCGAGCGCCGATTTGGCCGCGATCTTCTTTTCCAGTTCTTCCGGCGTGAAGCGACCGATGACATGCGCCAGCGCTGCCCGCATACCGACCATCACGCCGAACTGATGCGCGCGCAAATCGTCGAACGCATCGCGCATGGCGACCTCCGGTGGCATGAAGCCGCGCACGCCGTCACCCAGCAAATGCGCCAGCGCGACCTCGACCGTCGGTGAAAACTTGAGCGGATTGTTGGCCTGCGACGCGATCATCGTGACCTCGGCCCGCACTTCCCGCTTGAGCTCCTGGCGCGCCAGCAGCAGTTGCAGCGTGCCCTCGGTCGCACTGCGCAGGATGATGCCGATGCGCTCCATCAACTCCGGCGTGAGCGCCGGGGGCTCTTTGTGCAGGCCGCCCAGTCCGCGCAGCAGCGCGGCCAGCAGTTCAGCGTCGGAGGCGGCGTTGCCGACCGGCGAGCCGGTTTGGTCGTGGAACTGCGGCGCGGGTGCGTGCGGATGCGGAAGCGGACGCGCGGGCACCGGCACGGGCATCGCGGCATGCACCACTGCCACCGGCGGCGCATAGCCGAAGTTCCCGATCTGCACATGGTCGCTGCGCGGCGCCGCGGTCGGCTTCGCCTTGCCCTGCAACGCCGCGAACGGATCGGCATTGCTGGCAGTGTTGGGTTGCAGCAGCGGGTCGGCCAATGGAGACAACGCGAGCGGGTCGCCGCCCAGACCGCCACCGGTACCGAACAGGTCGTCGATGCCGGCAGCTTTGCCGGCCGGCCCCAGCCCCAAGTCGGAGAAATCGTCCAGAGCGCCCGGTGATCGATCTGCGGAGGAACTGCCTGGCGTAGCACCAGATCGAGCGCTCGAGTCCGGCCCGAGCAGGTCGGCGAACGGATCGGCACCGGTCGGGCCGCCGAGGCTCGGTCCGGATTCCAGCGGGTTGGCGAACAGCAGTGAATCGGTGGACGGGGAGGAAGGGAACGAAGGTGCGGCTGCCCGTGCGGGCGAAGGCACAGGTGAGGACGGTGAGGTCGGTGAGGTCGGCGCACCGAGCCCGGCCAGCAGGTCGGCGAACGGATCGTCGTCGTGCGCCGCCGCATTCGGCGCAGTGCCCAACAGCCCAAGGTCGTCGCCGAAACCGTTCCCCGCCGAAGCCGCCAGAGCCGCCGAGCCCGAAGATTGCTGCGCCTCGACCTTCAGCTCGAAGCCGCCGATCACCAGGCGATCGCCATCGGCCATCGGCACCTCGTTGCCGGCACCCAGCGACCGGCCGTTGCACAGCATCGGATTGCTGCCGCGATCGACGATGAAGAAGGCGTCGCCGCGGCACACGATCTGCGCATGCACCCGCGACACGGTGCGATCCGGGTCGTCGAGCACCAGCGTGTTGGTCGAAGCGCGCCCGATGGTGCCGCCCTCCGGCCCGAAACGCCCTTCGAGCGCGCGCCCGACGGGCCCGCCTTGATGTGAAACCACAACGACTCGAATCACGAACTCACTCCTGCTGCAATCTGTGAATGTCTGGCCTGGAACAGCATGGTGTCACGGCGACAGCAGCAACACCAGCGCCTGACTCGGCACGGCCCTTACACCGGGGCAGTTCGTGCTGTTTTGCAGCGACACACTGGTCAGGCGCGTGGCCGGCATACCCTGAAACAACACGGTGAACGCAGCCGTCAAATGCCGGCTCGGTCCCATCACCGTGCCTGAGGCCACGCCCATCACGACGCCGGCGTTGTCGCCGTTGGTCATGGGAATGCTGGTGCCCAGGTTGTGCGCCGGCATGCCCATGATGAGGATGGTCGGGCAGTTGGGGATGGCCATCGGGCCCATCGCGATGTTCGGGTAAGGAATCGGCAACGGCGACGGCGCAGCCGGCGTCATGCAGACATCGGGAAACCCCATGTCGGTGCCCATGAGCTGGCAGTTGGCGAACATGGCCGCGCCTTCAACCGAAGTGGATCTGGCCGCCGCGCGCCTTCACCAGGTTCTGTCCGTTGAGCAGCAGATGCTGGCCCGAAATGCGCGCCAGCTGCTCGGCCTCGCATTCGACATGCGTCGCCTGCACCCGGTCGATGCCATCGGTGGTGCGCAAGTGGTTGCGGCTGAAATGGGTGACGCGCTCGAACACGGTCGACAGCACGGAGCCGACCAGCTTCACCGCGGTGCCGATCACGTGCAGGTTCTTGCCAACGAGTTCGGCATCGTCGGCGGCGACACTGGCCTTGGCTGCGCGCAATGAAAAGACCTCGCTTTCGAGCGCGAGATGCGGCGCGGCCAAAGTCAGCGCGCCGCCGTCGACCGCGATGCGCGTCGGCCCGTGGCAGCGCAGCACGTTGGCCGTGCCCTCTTCACGCTGCAGCACAGCGAGCACCCAGACTTCGTCGGGCGCCACCAGCAAGCAGGCCACGGTGTCGCCAACGGCCGGTTCGAGCAGGCAACTCGCAGCGCGTCGGCCGCGTGCCTGCAGGCTGCCGCTGCTCACCGAAATTCCGTTCGCGTCAGCGGCGGTGATGACGCCGACACAACTCTGCGCAGGCGTCGGCGCAGCGTGGCGCACGGCCGTTCGGCGGCGCGGTTTCGAAACGACAGTGGCAGTCATAGGTATCTCCGGAAAGAGCATAAAGGTGGCGTCAGGCGCTTGCAGTCCAGCGTTCGGCACGCGCCAGTTCAGGGTCGGTTTCGAGCGCGCGGCTGCGGTCGGTCATCTGCGCTTCGTCGGTCCGTGCGCCGTGCAACGCGGCGCGAAACATCGTCGCCTGCCGCAAGTCGGCGCGACTGAGGTCGGCATGGCGAAAGTCGGCGTAGGTGAGTTCGGCACCGGCGAGGCTCGCATCGGCCAGGTTCGCGTTGGCGAAGTGGCATTGGTAGAGGTCGGCGCCATCGAAACGCGCCGACGGAAACTGCCCAGCCGTGAAGAGCGCCTGCCGGAGCTTGGCGTTGGAGAAATCGACGCCCTCGCCCTGCGCGCCGCAAAAGAGCGCATGCGGGCCGACCGCGTGGTTGAAGTGAGCGCCGTCCAGCACCGACCCCTGAAAGTTGCATTGCTTCAGCGAGACACCGGCAAAGTCGGCACCTGTCAGATCGGCGAATGAAAACTGGCAACCGTCGAGCACCAGACCCGCGAAGGACTTGCCGATCAGCGCGGTCTTGGTGAACACGGCACGCGTCATGCGCGCACCCGCCCAGGTGAGCTGCGCCAGGTCGCACTGCAGCACGCAGGTGTGCTTCCACTCGCTGTCGTCGGCATTCACGTCGATGAGCGAGCAGTCGGTGATCACCGCGGATTCGAGCGTGGCGCCGGCCAGGCTGGCGTGGTCGAGCCGGCAACGCGAAAACGTCGCCATGCCGAGCCATGCCGCAGCGAATTGCGCATGCGTCAACGTGCACTCGCTGAAGGTCGCGCCGTGCAGATGCGCGTTGCGAAAATCGGCATGCGCCAGCTCGCACTGGTTGAAGACCGCGCGCCGCAGATTGGCGCCGTTGAACATCGCGCCTTGCAGCTTGCAGCGGTCGAACACGCTTTCACGCGCGTCGGCTTCACGCCAGTCGCATTCGTCGAGCTGCGCCTGCGTGAAGACACCACCGCCGATGAAGATCTTCGCGAACTGGCCTTTGCGCAGGTCGAGACCGTCGATGGTCTCGCCCATGCTGACCGCCAGCGAAAGATGCTCGGCTTTCACAGTGGATGCGCGGACGCGTGCCGTGCCTGTTGTTCGGCCGTAAGGCGCGGCCAGCTGCGCACGCGCTCGAGCAATGCGCCGTCGAAGCGCACATCGGCATCGAGCCGGGCCCGCGAGATGTCGGCTCCGAAGAGGTTGGCGTCGCGCAGGTCAGCGCCGCGCAAATCCGCGTGCTGCAGCATGGCGTCTTTGAAGTTGACGCCTGCCAGGCGAGCACGGGTGAGCACCGCTTTGCGCAGCAACGCGCCCTCGGCGCTGGCCAGTCGCGCATCGCAGCCGGAGAGGCGGGCCGAGCCGAAGTTGGCGCCGGCCAGCCGGGCCTTGAGCAGCGACGCATCTCGCATGTCGACCTCGCCGAAGTTGGCTGCGAGCAAGCTGGCATGCGACAGGTCGGCGCCGACCAGCGAGCAGTCTTTGGTGAACACCGCGCCGTCGAGTTGCGCGCCGGCCAGCCGCACACCATCGAGCCGGCAACTGACGAAGCTCGCGCCCGGCAACCGCGCACCACGAAGGTCCACGCCGCTGAGGTTGCACTCGACGAGGGTCGCGCCCGCCAGGTTGGCTTCGCCGGCCTGCAGCCCCTGCATGTCGAGCTTGTAGAACAGATTGCCCGCGGCTTCGACGCCGGTCCAGTCGGCGTGGCCCCACGACGTGTTCAGCAGGTTGGCGTTGACTATGACGGCGCTGCGCAAGTGCGTGTCGGCCAGCGCGCAATGCATGAACACGGCACCTGCCAGTTGCGCCTGGTCGAAGACCGCGCCGGCCAGGCGAGCCCGGCCCAGGTTGGCGTAGCTGAAGTCGGTGCCGACCGCCAGCATGCGCTGCAGATCGGCATGCGCGAGCACCGCCCGCGTGAAGTTGGCGCCCGACAGGTTGGCGCCTTGCAGGTTCGCGCTTTCCAACCACGCATCGGTGAAGTCGACATTTCGCAGATCGAGCGCCGACAGGTCGGCCCCCGTCAGGTCGATGCCCGGAAAACTCCGCAGCCCGCGCGCCAGCATCCACTGCATCAGCGCGCGGCCGCGTGCCGCCACTTCGCCCTGCTGCGGATACGCGGGCGGCTGCAGATGCGCCGCCTGCAGGTAGCCGAGTCGCTCGGCGCCTTCGCGCTGCGCCAGCTTTTGCGCAACGGGACGACGGTCGAACACCAGGCCCGCAGCGCGCTGCGCATCCAGCGCGGCCAGATGCGCTTCGGCGTTGTAGTCGGGTGGTCCGCGGTGCACCAGCTTTGCCATATCGATCTTGCCGACCTCTTCGAGATCGAGCACGCGCTGAAGCTGATCGGCCATGTCGCTGATCGCGGCCCATTGCTGCGCCTGGGCTTCTTCCTGCTTGGCTTTGAGATAGGCCGGCAGCTCACCCATGCTGCGTCTGGGTTCAGGCGGCGCCAGGGTGAATGCGAGTGCGCCGGGGTCTTTGCCTTCGGCGGCCATCCTTTCGCGCGCGACGGCGATGTCCATCTCCGCACGGCGGCGCTGCGCTGCGCCCTGCAGGCCTTCCATCGCGAACGCCCGCTCGGCTTCGGTGGCTTCGGGGTCGGCGGTGTCGATGCCCTCGGGCAGCAGGTCGGCATCGTTCAATGCTTCAAGACCGCCGTGCTTCGGGTCGGCACGCCGGGCCAGCACATCGATGTAGTGCGCATCGGTCTTCGGCTCGCCGATGCGTTCGACCGCACCCAGCAATTGAAGGATGTCGGCACCGTCGTCCTCCGCGCATTCGGCCATGCCGTGGAACACCAGCACCATGCGCTCGGCATGCGGAAAGAACCACGCCGTGGTCAGGCGCATCGGCACTTCGCGCAGCTTGGTGGCAGCGCCGATCGCATAGTTGACGAAGGTGCGCACGCGCAGGCCCGGCAACCGGCCTTCGATCCGACGCTGCACCGGGTGCAGGTTGTCGAGCGCAAACGGTTCGTCGCCGCGCAACGGCGCATCGAACCACTGGTCGCTCGGGGCCATGTTGAAGTGCTTCCAATCGAGGTCCGGCGGAAAGCCCGGCGCATGGGCCTTGAGGTAGTCGGCGTCGTAGGTGCCACGGTAGGCGAGCCGCTGCGGGTGCAAGGTGTCGAGCGGGCCGTAGCCGGCCGGCACTACCTCGGACTGCGGCGACAGCATGCGCGATCCCGGCAGTTCGATGTTGGGCAGCAGGCGCACGCCGTTGACGGCCTGGCGGCCCTTGCCAAGCGGGTTCAGTGCGTAGTCGGCACCGCCATAGGCGTTGTGCCAGCCCAGCGCGATGCGCTCGGGCGCCGCGGCCACGGCACGCGGCCGGTCGCCTTCCCACCAGCGCTCACCGAAAGCCAGCAGCGTTTTCTCGACATGCCCGACGCGCACGCGCACCGCGCAGCCCGCGGCCTCCGACGGCTGCGGATAGGCATGGCCGTGCACCAGAAACTCGGGCGTGAGCTTGGCCACGCCCTCGTCGAGCAGCGGCAGCGCCATCTCGCGCGCTACAAAATTCCAGAGCGACTGCTCGCCCCACAAACGGCCGGCGCTGCCCTGAACGAAAGGCACGTGCAGATAGTGCGTGACGCACATGCCGTAGCGTTTTCGGTATTCGATCGCGCGGCTCGAAAACCCAAGCGACATGGGCTTGCAGACCTGCATCAGCCGCCCGCCGGAGTCGATCCGCCACCGTTGCCGCCGTTGCCGCCTTTGTTGTCGGTCGGGCTCGGTGTCTTGGTCGCGGGTGGCGCGGAAGGCATCGCGGCGTCCCAGGCCTTGTCCGCCACCTTGCCGACGGCCTCGCCTGCTTTGTCGGCCACGTTGCCCACCGCCGGTGCCGCGCCGGGCACGTATTTGCCGCCCAGTTGCGAGCCGACCGCGGCGCCCGCCGCGGCACCCAGTGGGCCGCCGAGCACACCGCCCACCACCGCACCGACGCCTGCACCGACGCCTGCACCGACAGCCGTGCCGAGCTGCCGTTGTCGCCGGTCGGCGCTGGCGGCCAGGCTGTTGAGCTTGCCCTGGAGTTCGGGCAGCTCGGGAATTTCGCTCGCCGTCTGGCGCAGTGCCGCGGCTGCGTCGGCGTACTGCTTCATGGTCGCGGCCGAGTCGGCGACGCCCAGCACGCCCGCCAACAATCCGCCGGCCGCCGACAGCGTCACCATGGCGCCGGCGGTCGCGCCGCCGCCCGCACCGGGATTGATGACCTTCATGCCGACGGACTCCACGTCGAACGCCGCCAGCGTGAAATCGAGCGCACCGATGTTGCCCATGCGCAGGCCAGCGCAGTTCTCCATGCTGATCGACAACGCGTTGCCGATCGACGCGCCGAGGAAATTGCTCATCTGCAGACCCATGAAGGTGCTGCGTGCCATGCCCATGTTGGCTTCGCTCGACGAGCCGATGTAGCCACTCGAGTTGGAACCCATCACCGTCGTGTTGGACCCCATCGAGGTCGCATTGATGTTGCCGAAGGCCATCAGGTCCACGTCGGCCGCGGCCACCAGTTTGATGCCAGCGTTGGATGCGACCAGATGCGCACCGCTGGTGATGTCCTTGCGGCCGGCCTGCGATGTGAAAGACATGTCGCCCTTGGTGCCGACCGCCAGTGAAGCGGCAGTCACGGTGACGGCGCCCGAGGTGAGCGCCAGCGACGCCGAGAACTGCGTCATGGCGCCGGTCACGTTCAGGTTGTAGGTCTGGCCGACGATCATGTCGACCTTGCCGCCGACCTGGTTGAACTGCCCCGTCAGGCCGACGATGTTTTCCTGGTACTTGCCGATGTTGTTGTACTGCGCCAGCGTCACGTTGGTGTACTGGTCCTTGTGGACGATGTTGCGCTGGTCCTTGTCGACCTCGCGCTTTTCGAAACCGATGGTGTGCACCGTGCGGTCGTTCTCGACCGTGATGCTCTGGTCGTGCCCCACGCTGGTCGAGTCGTCGGCCTCGACCGAGGTCGACATGTTGCGTTCGGCATGGATGTTGACGAGCTCCTCGCCCTTCTTGTCCTCGAACATCAACTCGTTGTAGTTGTTGCTGTTGCCGCCCGGCGTCGACCGCGTCTTGAAGCCGCTTCGCGTCGGCGAGTCGTACGGGATCGGCTGCTTGTCGTTGTAGACACGGCCGACGACGATGGGCCGGTCGGGGTCGCCGTTCAGGAAGTCGACGATCACTTCCTGCCCGATGCGCGGCATGAAGTACCCGCCCCACGAAGTGCCCGCCATCGGCTGCGACACGCGCACCCAGCAGGTCGATTTCTCGTTGCTGTCGTCGTAGCGATCCCAGTGAAAGTGCACCTTGACGCGGCCGAGCTGGTCAACGTGCAGTTCATCGCCCTTGGGGCCGACCACGATGGCCGACTGCGGCCCTGGCATCGTCACGCGCGGCGTGATGCGGCGCGGCCTGAAGGGCATGTCGGCCGGCAGCACGGTGATCAGAAACGACCGGGTGCCGCGCTCCGGAATGCGCAACGCCGGATGCCCGTCGATCAACTCCTTCAGCAAGCCGGCGATGTCGTTGTTCGACGGATCTTCGGTCACCATCGCAAGCAGCACGGAACCGATGCGATGCGCATTGCCGTCGGTGGCGTTCATGCCTTCGTAGCCGGAGTGCGTGACCACGAAGTCACAACCGCCGATCAGGTATTCACCATCGCTCGAACCATCGGGCGAGCCGGTGAACTTGAAGGTACGGCCAACCGCTACATCGGGCCAGGTCGTGATGGCCCAGTGCCGGTCGCGCCGTGCGATCTGTTCTTCACCGCGGATCTTCGCGGTGTTGTCGGCATCGTCGGTGGTGAAGTAGCCGCCGGGGAACTCGAACTCCTCGAAGTCCGCCAACTGGTGATCGTCCGAGGTGTCGCGCTTGGCGCCCAGCCGCTTGCCGATGGCCTTGAAGTCGCTGTCGCGCGTGTCGTACTTGCCGCTTTCGAAATTGCGGGCACTGACCCAGCGGCTGATCTCTTCGAAGCGCGAGTCGTTGACGCCGAAGCTCACGTACGGCAGCGTCTGCTTCACAGGCAACGGTTCATGAGCGATCTCGCTGGCGTCCGACAGGTGCATCGTGCCCGGCGCATCGTGTGCGTCGTACCAGTAGTAAATGCCTTCGTCTTCGAGCAGCCGCGAGATGAAGTGAAAGTCGGTTTCCATATGCTGCACGCTGTAGCGGCGCTGCAAGTGGTTGCCGATCACGTTCTGGGTTTCGACCTTCTTGAAGCGCTTGATCGGGCTGTCTTCGAGCACCGCATCCATCACCTCCAGCACCTTCTTCTCCTGCAGGATGCGGGAGTTGGTGCGCTTGGTCAGCAGCCAGAACCACGAGCGCAGCACGATGCGGTACGAGGCATATCGACCAGCCCGTTCCGCCCGCATGAAGCGCACGGCATGGCCCTGGCAATGACGCTGGTGCTTGCCGCCGTCGGCGTCGAAGAAATCGAGCACCACATCGAAGGCCCGGCCCAGGATGTCCTTGCCGTCGATCTGATCGTTCCTGGAAAGCACCACGAGCTCGTAGATCGAAGGATTCGACAAGCCCTCATGGCCCACCAAGGTCCAGAACATCAAGTCGTCGACCACCGGCGAATCGCTCTTGATGTGGAACAGTTCTTCGGCCATGTCGCAGATCTTTCGTGGGCTTGCCGTCGTGTTCGTCTAGTCGAACGCGTAGGTGAAGTCGGCGTCTTTCACATCGAGCGCGACGCGCTTGATCTCGCCGCCCGAGGCCAGCCGCTGCAGGTACTCGACCGAGATCGTCGGCAACACCGTGTTGGTCAGGATGGCGTCGATGGCACGGCCGCCCGACTCCACGTCGTTGCAGCGCGCCACCACCTGCTTGACCACCGCTTCGGTGTATTCGAACGGAATGCCGTGGTTGGCCGCGACGCGCTTCTGGATGCGGCCGAGTTGCAGCCGCACGATCATCGCCATCATCTCGGGCGACAGCGGGTAGTACGGAATCGTCACGATGCGGCCGAGCAGCGCGGGCGGAAAGATCTTCATCAGCGGCGCCTTGAGCGCCTCGTTCAGCGCCACCGGATCGGGCAACAGTTCCGGGTCGCGGCACATGCTCATGACCAGTTCGCTGCCAGCGTTGGTGGTGAGCAGGATGATCGTGTTCTTGAAGTCGATCATGCGGCCCTCGCCGTCTTCCATCCAACCCTTGTCGAAGACCTGGAAGAAGATCTCGTGCACGTCCGGGTGCGCCTTCTCGACCTCGTCGAGCAGCACCACCGAGTAAGGCCGGCGTCGCACCGCTTCCGTCAATATGCCGCCCTCGCCGTAGCCCACGTAGCCGGGCGGCGCACCTTTGAGCGTGGAGACGGTGTGCGCTTCCTGGAATTCACTCATGTTGATGGTGATGATGTTTTGCTCGCCGCCGTACAGCGCCTCGGCCAGAGCAAGTGCGGTCTCTGTCTTGCCGATGCCGGAGGTGCCGCACAACATGAAGACGCCGATCGGCTTGCCGGGGTTGTCGAGTCGTGCACGCGAGGTCTGGATGCGGCGCGCGATCATCTCGAGGCCATGCTTCTGGCCGATGACGCGCTTGTTCAGCGTGTCCGCCAATTCCAGCACCGCCTGCACTTCGTTCTTCACCATGCGGCCGACGGGAATGCCGGTCCAGTCGGCAACGACAGAGGCCACGGCCTGCTCGTCGACCGAAGGAAGGATGAGTGGGGACTCGCCCTGGACGGCTGCGATCCTGGCCTGCAGTTCGTGCAGTTCCGCAAGCAGCGCCGCGCGGTCTTTGCTCCCTCCTTCGGCTTCGCTCCCTCCCAAAGGGAGAGGGAGTGAAGAGGAGTCCACCGCCTCACCTGCCTTGCGCAGTTGCGCCCGCAGTTCGAGCAAGCGATCGATCAGGCCCTTTTCTTCCTGCCAGCGCGCATTGAGCTTTTCAAGCTGCTCGTTCGACTCGACCAGCGACCCAGCCACCGCCGCCGCCCGCTTGGTCACATCGATCCCGATCGTCTCCTCACGCCCGATGATTTCCTGCTCGACCTTGAGCCCCTCGATGCGGCGCAGGCAGTCCTCGACTTCCGGCGGCGTCGCATGTTGACTCACGGCAACCCGCGCACATGCCGTGTCGAGCAGGCTCACCGCCTTGTCCGGCAACTGACGCGCCGGAATGTAGCGATGGGACAGCTTCACCGCGGCCTCGATCGCCTCGTCGAGCAGTTGCACGCGATGGTGTTTCTCAAGCACGCTGGCCACGCCGCGCAGCATCAGAATGGCCTTGACCTCGTCCGGCTCCGGCACCTGCACGACCTGAAAACGCCGCGTCAGCGCCGGGTCCTTTTCGATGTACTTCTTGTACTCGGCCCAGGTCGTCGCGCCGATGGTGCGCAGGTTGCCGCGCGCCAATGCCGGCTTCAGCAGGTTGGCCGCATCGCCCGTGCCGGCCGCGCCACCGGCACCGACCAGCGTGTGGATTTCGTCGATGAACAGGATGATCGGCGTCGGCGAGCTTTGCACCTCGTCGATGACTTGCCGAAGACGCTGTTCGAACTCGCCCTTCATGCTGGCACCGGCCTGCAGCAGTCCAATGTCGAGGGTGAGCAGCTTCACGTCCTTGAGTTGCGGCGGCACATCGCCACGCGCGAGGCGCTGCGCGAAGCCCTCGACCACCGCCGTCTTGCCGACACCGGCCTCGCCGGTGAGCAACGGGTTGTTCTGGCGCCGGCGCATCAGGATGTCGACGATCTGGCGAATCTCTTCGTCGCGTCCCGTCACCGGGTCGATCTCGCCCTTCTTCGCTTTTTCCGTGAGGTCGACCGCGAACTTCTTCAGCGCATCGCCCTTGCCCATCGCTGCCGGTGCCATGGCGCCGGCGTCTGCGCCCGGTATCCCAACGCCTCCCCCTGACGCCATGCCGGTGCCGTCTTGCGCACGCATCTGCGACTCGGGCGACGGGTCGCAAATCTTGACGAAGTTGTCGGCCAGGTCTTCGACCTTGACGCGTTCGAACTGCTTCGACAGATTGAACAGCGGGTTGCGCAGGCTCTGCGTCTTCAGCATGCCGATCAGGATGTAGCCGGTGCGCACCTGCGCCTCGCCGAACTGCAGCGTGGCGTAGGTCCAGGCGCGCTCGATCGCGTTCTCGATGTGCGGAGAGAAATCGCTGATGGCCGTGGCACCGCGCGGCAGCCGGTCCAGCGCAGCGGTCATGTCTTTCGCAATGACAGAGATGTCGAGCCCGTAGTGCTGGATGACGCGGTGCAGGTCGGAGTCTTGCGCTTGCAGCAACTGCGCGAACCAGTGCTCCAGCTCGACGTACGGATTGCCGCGCATCTTGCAGAACACCGTGGCGCCTTCGATGGCTTTGTAGGCCAGCGAGTTGAGCTTGCCGAACAAGGCGGTGCGGCTGATTTCACTCATTGCATTTCTCCGTATGTGATCAAGACGAACCGTGCGCCGTGGTTTCAAAAGAACGCGCCGAACGATGCGAAACCAGCTCGCCCGCATCGCGCCGGACGCGCACATCGGCGGCGTCGTGGGTGCGAGGGCACTGCCCGAGCCAGCTGACCCAACCGAGGCGCGGCGCATTACCGCCCCGCGCCTGGCCGAGCCGCGTCGCCGGCACCTCTTGTTGCTCGAGCACGAGCTCGGCATCCCACTCGAGTTCGTCGCCGAGCAACTGCTGCATCCAGCGTTGCAGCTCGGGGCGCGCCGGGCCGATCGGCAGGAAGAGGCGGTACTGATCCAGCGTCAAAGGCCCGAGATGCAGCCGCACCCGATGCTGCCGGTCCCACGCGCGCTGCCCCAGCATCGCGCCCATGCCCATCGAGCGCGAAGCCTCACCGCGACCGAGCCGTGTGAGCTCGCCGGGCGGCAACGCCATCCAGTGGCCTACCCATCGCTCGAGCCGAACCGGCACGCCGAAGTAGCTGCACAGCACCGCCTCGACCGACTCCGCGTTGTGCACGCGACGCGTGAGCCATCCGGCGAAGTGCAGCCGCGCGTCGTCATGGATTTCGTCGCGGTGATTGCGCGCTGCGGTGCCGGCACCGACCAGTGCACCGAACTGCAATCGAAACGCGTCCTCGCCCGGTCGATCGAGCGCCACGGCCGGCCGCGACGAGGCCCACGCGCGGTAGAAGTGCAGCGAGAAACGGTGCGCGAAAGTGTCGAGGAACGCGACCCATGTCGGATCGCCGTGGTTGATGAAGCGCTCGCGAATGAAGTCGCTCAGGTGCACCGGCAGCGGGCCATTGGGTCCGAGGTAGCCAAAGAAATGCTGGCGCAGGCGCGGCGGCGAGACATCGGTCGCCGCTTCGAATCGACTGAAGCTGGCGGGCGCGAACGACAGCGACGGCTCTTGCCCGACGCGCACCGGCTCGGCACTCGGCAGCAACGCACGACCCCAGCGCGGACTGCTCTTTGCGACCGATTCCAGGCGACGCATCAACGCGAAGTAGTCGTAGGCCCACGGCTCGTGCGACACCGAATGCAGGTGCGCACCGACCCGTGAGGTCACATCACCGGGCGCGTCCCGCACAGCGGCCTCCAGCGCATCGTCTCGCCCTTGCCGGCGACGGTGAGCACCGTTTCGACGAAGTGATTCACCTCGACATGGCGCGCCAGATACTGCGCCAGCACGGAGCCGAAAAGGAAGGCGCTCTGCCCAAGAAAAGCATTCCGGTCGACTTCGAGCGTGACTTCGAGCCCGCGGCCGAAAGCGATCGGCCCGGCCATCGGCAAGCGTCGCGCCACCGGCTTCGACGACACCGACAGCAAACCGCGCACCTGCACTTGGCGCGACTCGTCGGCATGCACCGCATAGAGCATCAGCATCTCGCGCAGGGCAGCCGCGTTCTTGTGCGTATCGGCACCGCCGATCGACAGGTAGTTGAGCGCCAGATGGTCGACCACACGCCAGCCAAGGCCGTTGTTCACCACTGGCGACACCGGCCGCGACGGGCCGTGCACCATGCGTACGCGCTGCACCGGGAACGAGTCGACGCAATCGAAATCGTTGTCGCGCCCGAGCGGCAGCAGCATCGGCAGATCGCGATTGGTCACGAGTGCCGCGACCGCCAACTGGCGCAAGCCCGGCGGGTACGGCGCCTCCTGCGGGTCGACGATCTGCATGTAGACCTCGGAGCCGATGTGGCTGCTGCGATGCCCCTCGGTGCGCTGCTTAACCGACAGGCTGCGCGGCTCGCGCGTCGTCGTGTAGTACGCGGGATGGCTGTGCCGGCTGCCATGGAACGCGGCATAGAAAGGGCGGAAGAGGAGCTCTTGCGGACTATCGGACTGGCCGGGCCCCGGGGCTCCCTGGCCCTGACCGACGTTGCCGAGCCCGAGCACCTCGGTGACCGAATGCACCTCGAAATCCTGTGGCCGCGTGCGGTCGGGGACCAGATGGAATTCGCTGTTGCCCTCGGTGATGGCGACACGGTCGAGGCGCTTGGGAAAGAGGTTGATGGCCGGCACGCAGTGCAGCTGGATGTTGTCTGCCGTCACCAGTTTTTCGAGCGCCGCGTCGCCGCGTGAGAACAGCACGACGAGCTCGACCTCGGTGCCCGGCATGCTGCGCAGCAACGCCTGCAAGCCGACGATGCGCGCGAACTGAAAGCGCTGCGGAAACGCGAAGTACTCCTGCACCAGCCTGAAGCCGGAAAAGCCGGTGGCCGTTATCGGCAGCAGCGCTTCGTCGTCGTCGAAACCTACCGGTTGCACCGCAGTTGCCGGTAGCGTCCGTACAGCGTTCGCAGTGACCGTACCGCCTGCACCCATCGGCTGCACCATGACACCGATCGGCTTGCCGAGAAAGCATTCGTGCAATTGCCACGCCACGTCGTCGGCGCCACCGAAGTGGATCACCAGCTCATCGAGCTGGAGCTTGTCGAGGGTGAGGCCGGCCGTCGTGCGCAACGACAGGCGCAAGCCACCCCGGATCTCGCGCGCCTGCGGATGCTGGTTGATCGGCAGGTCGGGTGCATAGGTGAAGTACTGCGCCCGGATCACCTCGATCGGCCACACGCGCAAGGCACGTGCGGTGCGAAATTCGCAGTGCGTGTTCTGCCCCACGGCATGGCGCGAACGCAGGCCGCTGTTGCGCGGCAGCGTGGGCCCGGTGGCAAGGTTCGCATCGTCGAGTTCGGGAGTGCAGCACACCACCGTCATGGACGGCGTCGGCGCCATGAAGTGTGGATACACGATGTCAAGCAGGTGCCCGGTGAAGCGCGGAAACTCCGCATCGAGCTTGAGTCCGACGCGCGCCGACAAGAAGGCGGTGGCCTCTATCAATCGCTCGACGTACGGGTCGGCGACCTCCTGTCCTTCGACGCCGAGGCGGTGCGCGATCTTGGGAAAAGCCCGCGCGAACTCGCCGGAGCTTTCGCGAAAATACCGAAGCTCCTGCTCGTACAGGTTCAGCAGGCGGGGGTCCATGCCGACTACCGTGCCGGGTGCGCCATGTCTTCGATCTCGATGCGACCCTCTTCGAGATCGATGCGACTTCGCATCAGGAACTCCAACGGCACGGGTTGTGCCCAGAGCATGCCGCGAATCTGCAGCCCGATGCGGTTGTGTGAATCAAGGGCCGGGCCTTCCATGACGAGTTCGACTTCCAGAGTGCGGGGCAGGATGCGCGGCTCGAACTGCAGGATCGCGTTCTTCAAAGCCTGTTCCATGCTGACACGCTGCACGCTCGACGTGAACTGGCCGGAAAGCATAGGCAATCCGTAGTTGATGACCGAGCGCGCTGCGTTGGGATGGCGCTTGTCGTCGAAGGCCAGGCCAAAGCCGGTCGCGTTGAAGAGCCAGCCGAGGTCGCGCAGCACCGCTTGCCGAAGCGCCTGCTTGGTGAGCGTTCGCTTGTCGTCGCTCTCTCGCTTCTCCGTCGGCGCATGGTCGACAAGTCGGTCGAGCAGCGATGGCTGCAACCGCTCCTGCGCGCTGGCGGGCTCAGCCATTCGAGGCTTCTTTGAACAGGATCTCTCGCACGTCCATCAACGCGTGCTCGCCGGCGTCGCTGCCCAGGACGCGCTGGCCCGAGCCGACCCACACATCGGGTGCCAGCTCGCGCCATTCGGTCTTGCGTGCCAGTTGCAAGGCGCCGTCGTCGCTCTTCTCGGAGCCCTCGTACCGCGTCGGGATCAGCGCCAGTGTTTCGCCACCGTTCTTGAACTGCAGATGCGCCGGCAACCAGACGCAGTCGCGCAGGTCTTCGGGTGGATCGAGCTTCATGTGCGAGAGACGCGCATAGGGCACCCAGTAGTACTTGCCGTTGACGAAGGCTTCGAGCACCGGGCCGAGCCGCATGTCGGCATCGGCCAGCCACTCGAAGGGTGAGCCGTCGATCGTCCCGGCCGTGGCGGGTGCACCGTCGAAGGCGCGCTCGCGCAGTTGCTCGGCCATCGCCTCTTCGCCACGGCCGCGCCGCAGCAGCGACTCGATCAGCAGCGTTAGCCATTCGTCGGGCTGGCCGAAGACCATCGGCGTGCGGGAGCCGGCGAACACCTCTGCACGCACGCCTTCGCAGCGAATGGCTTCGCCGTAGACCTGCTTCATCGGCACGGCCAGTGCGTCGAGTTCGGCGGCGACCGACAGCTGGTTGAGCGCGCGCTCCCACTGGCCGAGCACGCACAACAGCTGCACCAGGAACACGCGGTTCTTGCTGTCGCCCGGCTTGGCCCGCACATCGTCGCTGAGCGCCTTGAGTGCGCCCACAGGGTCGGATGCCTTCAACAGTTCGATGGCGGACATGGCAACTCCTTTGCTTTCGCTTTGCGCTTGCTCGGTTCTTTTCAGGAAGCCGTCAGGTCGCAGGTACGCACGGCCCCGCGAATGCCGGTGGCGAGCTGCGCGGCAGAGTTGATCGACATCACGCGGTAGCCGAAGCGGATGATTTCGCATGGGTGCCCCGACGAGCCGCCGGTGAGGTAGGCGACCTCGTTGACGCGGCCGCCGGTAAAGACGAACTCGATCATCGGTTCCAGTTGCGAGCCGTCTTCACCGCCCGAGCGATAGATCGACACGGTGATGGTCAGGCCGACCGTCTGGTTGCGCAGCAGGCTGGCGATCGACGCGGTGGCCGCATCGGACTGCCGCACGACGTGCAAGTGCGACAGCGACAGCGATGCCGTGCTCGCGCCCGGCGCGATGCGCAAGCCCGCGTGCACGTCGTAGCCGAGCAGGTCCATGCGCGCCTTGCCGTCCGCATAGGTGCGCGGCGACTCGCCTTCGACCGGCGTTCCGCGGTTGTCGATCGACATCGCCATGTCGAGCGACACGCCCTTGCGAAGGCCAAGGTCGAGCAGGCGCAATGCCTCGTCGGTGTCCAGGTATCCATCGCCGTTCAATGACATGGCATTCACTCCCGTGGTAGATCAGATGGGTAAGAAACAAAGCCGGAAGTCGGTGCAAAAGCACTGAAAAGTCAGTCATCGACGCACTGCCCTTCGACCGGCACCAGGCACTGCGGCAGGTCCGCACCGACCGCGGCGCCGCGCGTCCGGAGGGTCGACGTCGCGGCTGCTGCCACCGCCAGGCCACGCGGCAACAAGATCCAAAGTTGGCCGCGTTCCTTCATGCGACGCGCATTGGCCGCGGCCTGCGTGCCGTTGCCGAAGAAGTAGTCGGCCCGCACCGCACCGCGAATCGCGCCGCCGGTGTCTTGCGCGATGGTCAAGCGCTGCATCGGCGCGCCGGTCCCGGGTGCGCGTGTCGACACGAACACCGGGAAGCCGAGCGGCGTGCTGCGCGGATCGACCGCGATGGACCGCCCCGCCGATAACGGCACGCCGAAGGCGCCGACCGGGCCGCCCGCAGCGCCGATCGTCTCCTTGAAGAACACATAGCTCGGGTCCTTGATGCCGGAGCCGATCACGTCGCCCGTGGCCTTGCGGCCGGGCACCATGACGGCACCGCTCTCGACCGGCTTGGCCAGCGTGAAGCCGCGCGTCTTGACTGCGCTCAGGTCTTCGTCGTCATCGTCGTCAGGGTCGAGTTCGATGGCGCCGCCGCGCGTGCGCACCGCGCTCTTGCCTTTGCTGTTGGCCGCGCCGACCAGCGTCGGGCGAAACGGCTGGCCGTTCTGTTCGGCATAGGCGATGCGGACCACCTCGCCACTCGGCATGCGAATGCGGCCCGAGCCCTGGATCTGCATTTCGTACAGCGCCGTCGCGCTGTTGACGAAGGCCAGCACCTTGGCGTTGGGCGCGCCGCGCGTTTCGATTTCTTCACGCGTGTAGTAAGGCATCAACCGCTTGCCATCGATGCGAAGCCGCACGCGGCGATCCAGCGTGTCGCGGGTGATGGTGGAAAGGTCGAGCGCATACAAGCCTGGCGCGCCCATGTCACGCGTGCTGAGCCCCATCTGCACGATCACGTCGCGGCCCTGCACGCGCACCGGCACCGTGCCGTTGCCGGCGGGCAACTTGCGCGCATCGACGAACAGCATGTCCTCAGGCTGGCCGTACACCGGGTAGATGAAGGGCGGCGCATAACTCCGGTTGCCGCTGATCTCGGGCTCGAAGTAGCCGGTGACCACGCCGTCGGGCTTGCGGTCGTCGTCTCGAATCTGATACGCCGCGAACTCCGTTTCGAAGAAGTCGCGAATCGCGGGCGAGCTCTTGTCGCTGACTCTGCGAGCGCGCTCGCACACCTCTTTCCAGGCATCGCCGCGACCGGTGAGCACCTTGCAGCTGCCAAGGAACGCGGGCCAGGTTTCGGCGAAGTCGTCGCGCCGCCAGCCGGGGACCGAATCGAAATTGACCGCCGTGTAGGTCGCGAGCTGGGTCGAAAAGGTGCGGGCCTGGCCGGCGACGTTGCCAGCACCGGGCCCGCTGGTCGCGGGTCGCGCCGGTGCCGCGGCTTCGACGGGTGCGGGTGCTGGCGCCGTCGATGCAGCGGTCGTCGTGGAAGCGGGGGTCTTGGGCCCGATGGCGCATCCTGCCAACGCGATGGCGACCATGATGGCAACCGGATAAGTCGTCGAAGAGGTGTTCATGGGCGGTCTCCTTGCCGTGAAACGAGCCGGCCCGAAAGGGCTGCCTGTTCATCAGGACGTTTACTTCTCTGTGATTTTGAAAGTCCCGACGCCGTAGACGTCGTTGCATGGCGCACCCGGCGGGCACACGGGCTTGCCGACCAGCGGCGAAGGGCCGGCGCCGCGCGTCGCCTCCAGGGCCGCCAGCACCGGCACGGGAAACTGCGGAAACACGCCGTCGTTCTGAATCCCCGAGCCGGAGAAATCGCGCTCGCGCTCGCTCACCACCACCGCGAACAAGTCGACGCCGGCCGGGCCGCCCGCGTCCATCGGCCACGATGCGCGCGGCAGCGAGATCGATGTGCCGGCAGTGATCTTGTTGTACTTGTCGAGCAGGTTGGGGAACAGCAGGAACATCTCTCCGCCGCTCGACAAAAGATAGACGTACACGTAGCCGTCGCGGTTGCTCTTGACGTCGAAAGAGAGCCGATCCTTTTTGATGACGACCTCGGCCTTGCGCGGCGTCGCTGTCACGTTGAAGCCTGGTGTGGCGCCGGTGCCGATGGCGGCCATCGATTCGGTCGGCGTGCGTGGTGTGGGCGGCGGTGCGGCTGCGGCTGCGGTTGCGGTTGCGGGCGCGGAAACTTCAGCGACCTTCGTGTCTGGCGGCGTGGACGCTTTGCCGTCTATTGAACCGGCTGCGCTGCCGACCACCGTGTCGGCGCCGTTCGACCTGCCCTGCATCCACCACCAGCCGCCGCCGGCCACGGCAAGCACCGCGACTGCCGCGATGGCAGCGACGGCCTTGCCCGCGCCGCCGCTCGAAGCCGCAACGGCTTTCGACGGGCGCGGTGCGGGCGCCGGCGCCGACGCTGGCGCAGCAGGCACCGAGCGCCGCACCGGCACGTTCGTCGTCTCGTCATCGAGCCCGAGCGCTTCTCGCAGCGCGCCCATCGACTGCGGCCGCGCCTCCGGCCGCACGCCCAGCCCGGCATCGATGGCCGACAGCAACCGCGCGCTGTAGCGCTGGC
Source organism: Variovorax sp. LG9.2 (assembly GCF_035018885.1). Lineage (NCBI taxonomy): Bacteria > Pseudomonadati > Pseudomonadota > Betaproteobacteria > Burkholderiales > Comamonadaceae > Variovorax > Variovorax sp. LG9.2. Next base: position 36,700 of record NZ_JASJXB010000032.1, read on the forward strand.
GCAGCATCTCGTTATTGATCAGCGGCACATAGCTGTCGGACAGCAACCGCGCGACCGACGGCGGCGGCGCGCGACCGCAGATGGCGACGTGCATCACCGCGGCCAATGCGTACACATCGGTCCACGCGCCCTGCGACATGTCGGGCATCTCGGCGTACTGCTCGATCGGTGCGTAGCCCGGCTTCAGGATGACGGTGATGGCTTGCGTCTTGTCGCTGATCACGCGGCGCGCCGCACCAAAGTCCAGCACCACCGGCCGGCCCGAGCCTTCGAGCAGGATGATGTTGTCGGGCGCGATGTCGCGGTGATAGCAATTGGCCGCATGCATCACGGCCAGCGCCTGCGTCACGCCGTCCATGATGCGCATCAACCAACCTTCGTCGACACCGGCCGGGATCGCGGCCAACGCCTGGCGCAATGTGTCGCCGCGATAGAACGGCATCACCATGTAGGTCGTGCCGCGCTCCTGCCAGAAGCGGTAGACCTTCAGCAGCGAGGGATGATCGAACTGCGCCAGCAGCCGCGCCTCGTTGATGAAGCTGCGCATGCCGAGGTCGAAGGTCTCGCGGTGCCGCTCGGACAACGCCACCACCGTGCCGTCGTATTGCCGCGTCGACAGCGACACCGGCAGATATTCCTTGATGGCGACGACGCGCTCCAGCGTGTGATCCCACGCTTCGTACACCGCGCCGAAGCCGCCCTGCCCGACCAGTGCGGTGATCTCGAACTCACCGACCTTGCTGCCGGCCGGCAACACGCCGGCTTCGGCGCCGGCTTGCGAGCCGGAGGTCGGCAGGCGTGTCGGGTTGCCGCTGACCAGGGCCATGCCCGTGCTGCCCACGCCGCCCGTGGAGATGACCGTTGCGCCGTCGTCGTTCTTCGGGGCGTCGGCATTGCTCATGGCTCTGCCTCCACTCGCTTCACCCGCTGCACCCATTCGTCGCTGACAAAGCCGAAGAGCGCATCGAAGCGCGCGTCGGTCGGCAGGCCCATGGCCGTCATGCGAAGACCTGGTTCGGCGACAGGATCGGTCAGCCACAGCGACTGGCCGTCGGCCGGCCAGGCCATCGCCGCGCCTCGGTCGGCATCGGCCACCTCTTCCACGGCGCGGCCGTCGGCGACATCGAAGACGCGCAGCAAGGCGTTGTCGAAGCGTCCTGCATCGAGGTCGTTCGCCAGCCCCTCGAGTGCCGCCTGTGCGCAAGTGCGCCACCAGCGCCACACGGCACCCGACTGCGCCGGCGTGAACTCGTTCAGCGGCACCTCGCATTCGGCCGCCATGATGAAAGGAAAGTAGCGACCGACGCCATCGACCGATGGCATCAGCACGCCGAGCCACGCGTTGGTGCCGCCCAATCCGCTGCCCAAAGCGAAGAACCACAGCGGACCTGCGAGATAGCGCTCGGTCCAGTCGTCGTGCGCATCACGCAGCCGCAAGAGGCCGCGTTGCAGCCAGTGGTCGAGGCGCTCCCGCATCGGCTCCGGCATGCGGCGATGCGCGAAGTCGCCCATGCCCGGAAGCTTGCCGAACCAGCCCGGCAACTCGTCCGATGCGAGGAAGGTTCGCGTCTCGCTCACAGCCCCTCCGGGCAAGAGAACTCGCGCAGTTCGCGCAGGCGGATCGGATGCTGCACGCTGTTGGTCGTCACCTCGAAACGGGTGCGACGGTTCTCGATGTTGAAGGTGATGAAGAAGCGCTCCGGCAGGTCGCCCTGTTCGAGCTGCGCCTTGTCGAGCGTGCGAAACAGCGCCCACGGTCCGTCCGTCGACAGACCCGAATTTCCGATGGCCGAAGGCGGGCTGATCTGCACCCGCACCTGGTTGCTGCCCTTGGGTCCCGGCCATTGCACCGCCATCGGCACGACCGGGCCATGCGCGTACTTCACCAGCTGCCCATCGACATCGAGGATGAACTGCGTGATGTTCTCGTCCATCTCCACCGGCCTGAAGTCCAGCCGCAATGCCGGCCCGCGGCCGCCACCCCGAAAGAAGATGTCCTTGATGCGCGCAGCGCGCTCGAACTGCGCGAGCGATGCGGTGGTGACTGCCGCCTTCTCTGCCACCGGTTTGTAGCGCCACGGCTTGGTGCTGGTGTCGACCAGTGCGGCCAGCTTCTTTTGGAAGAAGTCGTCCATCAAGCCACCGGGTCCGAACATCTGTCCGAAGTCTTCGGGCAGCACATCGCGGTTGCTGGTGGCGACCAGCGGATAGCGGCCGGCGATCGCGCGTGTGCAGAAGTCGGTTACCGGCCGCAGGTCCTGGCTCAGGTTGCTGCGCTCCGCGCTTTGCGCTTGCGTCGCGCCCGATTGGCTCAGGTTCTCGACCATGCTGCGCACCGGCTCCGGCAGCCGGCCCGCATCGCCCTTGAGCTTGGCGGCCACGTCGCCGGGCGGCGGTGACGAGCGGCTCTTCACCGCGGAATCGACGGCTGTCAAATAGACGTAGACCTCGTTGAAGAGCTTGAGTGCATCGTCGAGCGGGGCCGGCCCACCGGGCGTGCCGGCAGTGACCATGCGGCGCAGCGGCTCGAAGCGATCGTCCACGATGCTCTCTATGCGCTTGCCGGTCACGACTGGCTTGTTGGAGTCGCCGCCGAACAGGTCTTCGAGGCCCTTGCGCGTGTTGCGAACGGTCTCGGTCGCCTTGCTCACCACGTCCTTTGCGCCTTCGGCCGGAATCAGCGTCGTCTCTTTGACTACCGCACGCAGGAAGTTGGCGAGCGGTGAACTCGCGCCCGACAAGATGCGCGCGGTCTCGATGTTCTTCTCGAGCCCTGCGCCGCGCACCAACCGAATGTCGGCGAGCATCGCCTCCCACACCTTCACGTACTCCTCGAGGTAAAGGCGGCGCACGCGGTCGGTCATCGCACCGAGTTGCGACGCGTCTTTCAGTCGATCGGTCGCGGTGCGGTCTTGCCCCAGTACCCACGGATCTTCCTGCGCGAGCAGGCCGGTGAGCACGGTCACCTCGGCCTGAAACCGCTTGTGATAGCCGTCGTAGGTGAACATGCCCGGCACGCCATCGGTCAGCGGCTTGCCGCTGATGCGCTCGAACACCAGCGGGCCGGAAGGGCCGGCCGCTGCCGCCACGCTGAAGGCCGGCACGTCCTTGCCCAGACGCTGCCGCTTGAGCCGGCTGAACACGCGCTGCTCCAGCGGGTAGCTGGCGAGCACGCCACGCACGCTGCGCACCAGGTTCTCGTCCATCTTCAACGGCGAGCGCGGCGGGCCCTGCGCGATCAGCACGTCGAGCTGGTCTTCGAGAAGCTTGCGCTGGTCTTCCGGGATGCCGCGGTCCATGTTGCGCGCCCAGTCGAGCGTGATCCAGGCCTTGAGCGCGTCGGCATCGAAGTGCTCGGGCTGGTGCAGCATGAGGTAACTCTTCAGCGCCTCGTAGCTGAATTCCAGGTTGTCCTTTTGCGCGGTGCGAAGCTGGTCTTCGAGTCGCTTGGCGAGCTGCGGCAAGAAGGCTTCGTTGAGTGCGCGCTGGTGCGCCAGCATCGCAGCTGAGTCGAGCTTGTCGCCCTGGTAGAGGCCCAGCGTCATCGAGAGCGGCTCGTTGCCCTGCCGGTTTTCGGGCGCCTTCCAGATATCGCGCAGGCCTTGCAGCACCGGCGCCACTTCGACCAGGTTCTGCACGCGCGCCGGCAGTGCCGCCAGCGTCTGCTTGGCGGGCTCCACTTTCGCTTCGACCGCCTTCAGGTAGTCGAGGTTTTGCCATGTGCTGTAGCCCCATGCGGCGAGCAGGCCGAGCGTGACCAGCGTCATGAGCGACAGGGCCGCAAGGCGCAGTCCGTGACGACGTCGCTCCAGCTTGACGTCGGCGCCCGCGAGCCGCTGCTCGGGGAACACCACGTCGCGCAACAGCGAGGTCAGGAAGTAGCTGCGGCCGCTGCTCTTTTGCGGAGCGAGCATCGCCCGTTCCAGCCCGAAGCTGCGCGCCAGGCTGCCCATCACGCGATCGATCGGGCTGCCCTCTTGCGTGCCGCTGGTGAAGTACACGCCGCGCACCCATGGCGGCTGCGTGAAGCGCGAGCCGGTGAACACCTGGTCGAGCAGGTCCGACAGCAGCGGCCCGACCGAACCCAGCTGCGCCGGGAAGCCGAAGACAGCCGCGCGCCGTGTCACGTCCGTCTCATGCTGCATGCGGTTGACGAGGCCGTCGTTGATGCGGTCGTGGAGCAAGCCGAACTCCCGACCGAACGCGGCCGACAGGCCCTTCTCGTCGACCTGCACCACCTCTGCGGCCGGCAGCGTGAAGCCGAAGACTTGCGCGCGTTGTTCCTTGCCGAGATCGGCGAAGTATTCGGTGAAGCCGTAGAGCAAGTCGCTCTTGGTGACCAGCACGTAGACGGGCAAGCGCGTGGTGAGCTTGGCATCGAGCTCGAGCAGTCGCGCGCGGATCGACGAGGCCAGCGAGCTGCGCGCCTCGGCGCCCTGGCTCAGGAGGTCGGCGACGCTCACTGTCAGGAACACGCCGTTGAGCGGCCGGCGTGGCCGAACCTTCTTCAGCAAGCCGAGGAAGCCTTCCCACGCGTTCTTGTCTTCGGCTTGGTGGCTGTCTTGGGTGGTGTAGCGGCCGGCGGTGTCGATGAGCACCGCTTCGTCGGTGAACCACCAGTCGCAGTTGCGCGTGCCACCGACACCGCGAATGGCGCCGGGGCCGAACTTGTCGGCCAGCGGAAACGACAGGCCCGAGTTGACCAGCGCCGTTGTCTTGCCCGCACCCGGTGCGCCGATGAAGACGTACCACGGCAAGTCGTACAGATAGCTGCCGCCCGACAGCGACAACCAGTCGCGCCAGCCGGGCTTGCGGCCGGCCGCATGCAGGCGCATCTGCTTGAGCGTCGCGACCGCTTCGGTGAAGCGCGTGTCGAGCACCTTCTGCTCGCCTTCATCCACTGGGCCCGTCTTGGCGGCCGGCGCGCGCATCAGACCTTCCGTGAGGTTCTGGCTGGCCTTGCGCGTGCGCCAGCGCTTCCAGGTCGCGCGCAGTACCGCGATGAGCACGATGACGCCGATCAGCACCCAGCGCGAGGTTTCGGATTCAAGCGGCGCCAGCGAACCGATCTTGATGAGCGGGCCGACCCACCAGATCAACAGCGAGACGACCAGCAGCGCCAGCAGCATGAAGAGCAGCGGGCTGAAGAGCCAGCCGAGGAGCTTTTTCATCGCTTGACCTCCGGCGTTGCGTTCAGCGTGGCCGCTGTGCGCTCCGGCTCGGACAACAGCACGATGTCGACGCGGCGATTGCGCGCGCGATTGGCCGGTGAGTCGTTGAGCGCGACCGGCTCGGCATCGGCTTTTCCATCGGACCGCATGCGACCGGGTTCTACCAAACCGACCAGCGAGGCCTTGACCGCATCGGCACGCGCAGCCGACAGATGCCAGTTCGATGGATAGCGCATCGAGCGGATCGGCTGGTTGTCGGAATGGCCGGTGATGAGCACCTCGCCCTTGACCTCGGCCAGCGCCTGGCCGATGCGCTTGAGCACCGGCAGCGATTGCGGCATCGGCTCGGCACTGCCGGAGCCGAAGAAGCTGTCGCCGCGCAGGCGCACTGTGCTGCGATCGGCTTCGTCGGTGACGGTGACGAGCCCTTGCTTGACTTCAGGCTCCAGGAATTTCGCGAGCCGCGGCGACTTCGCCATGATGGCCGGCGGCGCGATCTGCACGTTGGGCACGCGCAGGCCGGAGATCGCTGCATAGGTCGTGTCGGAGCGGTTGTTGAGGGTGAGCCGCAGGCCGAACCAGGCGAGTGCGAGCAGCAACAGGAAGCCGACCGAGAAGACCCACAACGGCAGCGATTCACGCAGCCGTGCGGTGCCGGCTGCCTGGCCGCGCCAGTGCGGCGAGAGTTCGGCTTCCAGCGGTGGCCGGTCTTTGGCGATGAGATCGGCGAGGCGCTGCCGCACGGTGTCGAGTTGCGCGCGACCGTTGTCGATCACGCGGTAGCGGCCTTCGAATCCGAGCGCCAGCACGCTGTACATCAGCTCCAGCAAATTGCGGTGCGTCGGCACGTCTTGCGCCAGCTTTGCGAGCAGCTGAAAAACCTTTTCACCGCCCCACGATTCGTTGTGGAACTGGACCAGCAGACTCTGCTTGCTCCAGCCCGCCTGCACGCCCCACGGCGTGTTGGCGACGGCTTCGTCGAGCGCAGTACAAAGGATGTAGCGAGCCGCCAGCACCGACTCGTTCGAGGCGCCCGAGCGACGCGCGGCAGCGTCGAACTGGTTAACCGCATCGGCTGTGGACGCGCGCAACGCCGGCACGTTGGGCGGCTGCACGAGGTTGCGAAGTTTGCCTATCAGCACCAGCAACTTGCCGGCGGCCGACACCAGTGGATTGAGCAGGCCAAGCTCGCCGACATCGGCTGGCAACGCTTCTGCCGATGCTGCATACGGGGCGTTGCCGCTTGCCGGCGATGCGCCGCCAGCAGCGCGCGGCTTCGGCTTGATGACCGTACGTTCGGATTCGAAAGCAGCGAAAGGGTCCGGGGTTGTCATGGTGCTTTTCCCATGGGCGCGTCAGGACCTGATCGCCCAGAACGCCAGATCCAGGCCGGGGAAGTCGCCGGCGATGTGCATCGCCACGCCGCCCGATGCTTCGAGCTGGCGCCACAGGTCGCTGTTGCGCGTTTCGAGCTCGAAGTAGTTGGCACCCGAGTGAAACGGAATCTGCCGCGGCGCGACCGGCATCGGCATGAGCGTGACGCCGGGCAGCGCAAGGTTGACCAGATCGCGAATGCGCTCGACCGGACCGATCTTGACCTGCGTCGGAAAGCGCGCGCGCAAGGCCTCGCTCGGCATCTGCGCGTTGACCGCGAGCACGAAGGTCGCATTGCGCTGCAGCTCCACATCGGGAATGACGGCGACGCGCACGCCATGCTTGCGGTCGTGCAGCTCGATGCGAATGGCCGACTGTTCAAGCACCATCGACAGGCTGCGCCGCAGGTCGTCCATGACCGGGCGAAATGTGAGTGCGAGGTCGTCGTGGATGTAGGGCCCGAAGCGCGCGACCCGACGCGAATCGCGGAACGTCGCGAGGTCACCGGCCAGCGCCAGTGCATGCTCGAAGAAGCGCTGCGGATGCAGCATCGCGCTCTTTGCCAGATGCGCGAACACCGCCTCGTTGCGGTTCACTGTTTGCAGCAGCATGAAGTCGGCGATCTCGGACACGCCGCCAGTGCCGCCTTGCGTCATGCGGCCAGCGAGAGCCTCGCCGCGTTGGCGCAACAGGCCGAGCAATTCGTCGAGCCACGAGCGGATCACCGCGTGGCCAGCCACATCGAGCAGCGGCGGCAGCAGGTTGCGATCGAGCTGAACCTGGTTGTCGACACGCCGCTCGACCACCCGGGCGACGTTGACGGTGGTCCACGCATCGGTCGTCTCACCGGCGCGCATCAGGCGCGTGTGGAGCTGACCGAGTTGCAGCATGGCGGTACGCTCGCCGGCGGTGTTGGAGTCGGGCACTTCGGACTCCAGCACGCGATGCCGCACGAGGTCGTCGTAGCCCTCGGCATCGGCTTCTCGGGCACCAGCGCGGCGCAGTGGCAAGGCGAGCACGACGGCCTCGTCGCGCATCGTCGGCGGGATGTCGATGGGATCGGGCAATGGATCGACAGCCGGCATGTCGAACACGGTGCCGTCGCCGAACACGCCGACGGCACGTACCAGCGCGAGCTTGCCGAGGGTGAGCGCCGCCTGGTCGATTTCAATTTCAGCGAAGCCCCATGCATGAGGGGTCGTGGTGCGCAGGAGCACATGCCGCGCATGGTCGGCGTGGCGCTCGCTTTGCTGCAGGTGCTGAGGCTGCAGCAGCATCCCCTCGCTCCAAACCACTTTTGTTCGCCAACTCATCCGCGCTCCGTCAATGGCACGGGTGCCAGAAAGAAACATCTAGTTTCCGGCGCGGAGGGTGAACGGCAAATCCATCTAACGGCCTAGACGGAGGCGTTGGGTCTAAGTCGAAGGGCCTAGAAGGCCTTCGTCGATTGGGTGTGCGGGCTTATGGTTCAGTGCGCATGGGGTGGCGGCAGGCGGGCTACTCACAGGCTCAGCTCAACGCGATCGCGCGACAATTGAATGAGAGGCCGCGCAAGACGCTCGGCTTCCAGACGCCCGCTGAGATGTTCAGCGAATCCGTTGCATCGACCCGTTGAATCCGCCGCCAAAAGCGGAAGTTCGGACAACTCCGAACCGGTCGTTTGAATGCGACTGTTAACTGTCAAACCAAGCATGACGAGACGCTCGCCAACTCGCCAGCCATTGTGTCTCTATCGGCTGCTTGAGTGAATCGCGTATGAACCCAGCAATCTCTTGCGATGTTTCATCATTTTCGTGGGTCAAGAATGCCAGCGTCTCTGGCACGCCGGCGCCAATGAAGTATTCCACCTCCAACTCGCCGACATCTTGATTTAGGTACTGCGCTTTCCAGAGTGCCTTCGTATCCGCCGGCTCGCCACAGAGGCTTAGTAAATACGCACAATGGAAAATTCCTTCAGCGCTCTCCTCGTCGAACTCGGCGCTTCTATCCCAAAGGGCATTCCTGAACGCAATCTCCCTGTCCAACAAGCGAAGAAGCAATAGGCGATAGGGACGAGGCGGCTGCCTCGCTATCGCCCTGTAAATCTGATGCCGCTCAGTCGGGCTACTCAACACCTGATCCAGCTGGGCAGCTTCTTGCCCGCTTTCAAGGTAGGCGCGAAGATGTTGGTCAACGTTCATTGTGATTGCGGGCTCGTTATTCAATGTCTGGTTGCGGCCGAACTGTGCCATAGGCGACGAACGCTCACGCATATCTTCAAGTAGACAGCGCCTCTCGCAAAACTGACGTCACCCACTCCATATCGCCGTTGTGTCCTGGGCCTGTTTTTTTGCTAATCCACAACAATGTAGCTATGAGGCAGGTCGCGAACGCCGCACCTCCCAGTGCATTGCTGTTTCCGTGCACCAGGCCCGCATACAAGCACAAGGCCAGTACACCAAAGAGCGCTCCGAACCAAACCACGAGGAAAAGCCGCTCGAACGGTGACTCACTGAACTTTCCATCTAGCACGACCTTGCTATCCACACAGTCGAATGTGCCGATGAAGCGAGTCGCGCTTGGCTTGGAGCCTCGAACTCGCCAAGAAAGACGAACTCCTTTTTCTGTTGCGCTGCCCACAAGCCAACGGAACGACATCGAATCCGATGCATACGGCATGCAAAGGGCAGAAATGCGGCGCGCAGACTCCTCGGCGGAGTAGATGCTGGGTATGACGCTGTGAGGAGGGGTCAGCCTGGCGGGATTTGTCACGTCGCAGACTTAAACAGTTGTTGAACCATGAATTCCGTGTTCCTGAATGTCCGCTTCGGGTCAAATTCTGGCGCATCGCCGACTGACTGCTGTTGGCCCGGTTGCGGATCTGGCGGCCGCTCTGCACTTTAGAAATCCGACTTCTTGGCACCACGGCCATCCAGCACGGCCAACAGCAAGATACCGATCGCGCACAAGGCGAACACAATTCCAGATGGCATCGATCCAATAGACGAGAGCAACCATCCGTATACGCCCGTCATCATTCCGATGAACGCGTTTTCGCTCCTACCTTTGCTCAGGTCGTTCGCAATGAAAGCATTGAACGACAGCACCGCAAAAGTAACTGACACGAACGCAGTCAAGATCCATTTCATATTTTTTTCTCCCTGAAAATCAATCGGGAATGGTAGCGCGGTGAATCTTCGCTTTCTCCGGACAAGCGTGACGTAAGAGCGCTTTTCACTTGCCGCGTGGGGCAAGACAAGCGGTGACGGCGAACGACCGCTTCTGGCCCGAATTCCGCCACTCACGTGGAAGGGCTCAGCCTCACGTCCAAGTCAGGTAAAGCGCTCATAGAAGTCAGCGACGTCACCACTGGCGGTCAGCGCCTGCAGCGGAAAGGCCTTCCAAGGTGCTTCTGGTCTCATAGTGGTCATGCGGGCCAGGAGCGCGTCACGCATTTCCGGCTTCACACCCTGACGCCAGTTCAAAACCTGTCCCCAGGTTGAACTGCCGTTCAGATGCAGCGGCACGTCGATGGCTTGAATTGACTTCGCGTAGCTGCGCGGGAAGAGCCTCCGATACGCCTCGAGGTTGTAGAGCCAGGAGACGCCGCGAACCGACAAGACGCCGGGCTCCTCGCGACGAGCATGGGAGAACAGTTCGCACAGCTCCTGCACTCTGGCACCGGTGTTCGCGGAAGCCAGCGGGCTTGTGCTCGTGGTCTCTGGAGGGACGAAGTGAATGCGGAGTACGCCGCTGGCGTCGGGCGGATCGAAGGAGAAGCAGCCGAACGACCGTCCCGTCGCAAGGCGGGGACGATCCTCGTACCACTGCGTGCACAAGGAAAGCGCATCGCGCCTTTCATTGTTCGAGTTGCCGATCCGAGCAACGAATTCGTTCCAGCGGTTCGCGCCTGCAGGTCCCCAAAGATTCAAACGCCGCCGCAGGTTTGTGCAGTGCGCGATCGACGCGCCCAAAGACAAATCCGCAACCGTCGCGTTGCGCTCAGCAAAACTCAGCTGTAGGGAAAAATATTCTTCAAGCACCACTATGCCGTCGCGTGGAACGTCTGCTTCTGGCCGAAATTAGCCGGACTTTTAGGAAGGCACGCCTATCGACTTCGGCAAATAGAAATCATGCATAGCCTGCCACCGTCCCGTGCTGTTTTCCAAAAGCGTCACGGACGTGCACATTGTCTCGATAGCGCCTGATCGGCGGACTTTTTCTTGAAGTTCGACGGCCGCCAAGCCTGCGCTGAATGCGTCCCCGTGCGCGACCGTCAAATGCGGAATGACTTCGGCATGCTCGCCTTCATACGGAGGAAATGCCGGAAACGCCCGAACCAACGTCGCCGTCATCGCAACAAAGCGCTCGGGTGGATCGGGCTCAAGGTAGGTTGTGGTCGGGAAGCGGCCTACCCGACGCAGCGAGAACGCGAACGATGGAATTTCGTTCAACGCCTCCTGTGCGCGTGCAAGCACAGCTGCAGTCACTCGGTCAGGTGACATGAACGGAACCAGAATGCTGACATGCGCCGGGACCCCAAGCTGTGCCGTCGAGTCAAAGCGGTTGCGGAGTTCTGCAACCACGCATTCAGCAGAGGGAACACGCACAACAAACGCTGTGATCAACATGGTGGATGGCAGATCGGCAAGGGGAAGACAAACGGCAGCTTCTGGCCCGCATTCTGCCCTTAGCCCATGCTGATCGAAAGCAAAGGCCAGCGCTCGGCAAAGCGCTTGGCTTCTATGCGCTGCCTATAGATCTCAACGCTCGCTCTGAGCGGGTTGTGACGGACGCGCAGATTGAAAAGATCATCGAGTCCATGCGGGGCGACGACGCCCAGCGACTCATCCCAGTTCAAAAACACGCCAACGCAAGTTGCAAACTCCGGCCACGTCGCAATGCCATCTGCGAGTGACTTGATCGGCGGCACTGCTTGTCCTAAGTCACGGGCGAACCATCGGTGCACGCCAGCCTGATTCGTCACCTCCCAGCGCACTTCTGGCAATACGGAGCGAAGCCGCTTCTCCAACTCGACATCGTTCTCCGGCTCAGCGTCCGCGTCGAAGTAGACAAGGTCCATGTCTTCCACAGCCGTACGGCGCTCAAAGCCGTGCAGAGCATCCCAAACCAATGAGCGGACAGCGCCTGCGCCGATGCACCACGACTGCAGCCCCAGGAGACGCGCTGCATCGAGCGCGGCCATCAGCTCATTCGACGAGGCCACCATGCCAGCAAGGCGTCGCTCAAGGTGCGGCTGCGGAGTGAAAGTCATGATTCGATCTTGATCCCGGCAGGCGCACGGAAGGACCGCTTCTGGCCGTTAGGCGACTTGAGAGTGTGCTCGAAAGGCCGCTGCCCACTCTGGCATATCTTCGTAAAACAGTTCAAGAAACTGGGCCAGCTGTGCTTCGTCAGAAGGCCTTGCGCCGTCGAGACTAAGGATTCGTACATGCATAGCAAGTTGGACGCGCGTTGGGATCGTCCAGTCATGAAACTCCGGAAGCACATCCCTGACGGAAGTCGCGCTCGTCGTGCTTAGCAGTTCGTCAAGCAGTGGTCCAAGCAAAGGCTGGATCTCGCGATTCAAATCAGACGCGTCGTAGATCGCCTTGACCGCTCGCGCCAACGCATTTTCTGTATCGTGCATTTCACTCATTAAAGCCTCGACGGAAGTGTGCAATGAAAGGTCGGCTCCTGGCCCGAATCCCGCCGCAGGATCGCCGGAACATTCGGAGCCTCACCCGACATAGCGTCGTCTCAAAAGCAGACCTTGAGACCAGCTCCCGCGAAGACGCGAAGAATTGCCATCGGCTTCGACGGCCGAGCTGCCATTCAGCCCGCTTCCACCCGAGCCAGATACTTCTCCATCGTTCGCCGCCATGCGGCCCGAGACACGCAACGGTCGCGATAGCTTCGGATGTTCTCGAATGGCTCCAGCAGCCGTTCATCTCTGACCTCCGAGAGCACATGCGACATGAGGATGTCGGCCACCGTGAAATTGTCGGTGGCCACGAACTCACGGCCCTTCAGCCAGCGCTCCAGTCCGGTGAACAAGCGTTGAGCCCAGCCCGCCATGAACTGCCTGGGCTTGGCCGCGCCTGCGCCGCCGTCGGCAGTCCAGTCGATGTAGAAGACGCTCATCAGCGGTAGCTCGATCGAGTTCATTGCTGCCAAGCACCAGCGGATGACCTGCGCCTCGCCCGCGGAATCACTTGGAATCAACTTGTCCGCCTTCTTCGCAAGGTAGATCAGAATCGCCGCCGATTCGGTCAGCACGACCCCGTCGTCATCGATCGCCGGAAGCTGCTCGAACGGATTCAGTTTGCGGTAGGCATCGGTGTTGAGTTCATGCGCCGGATGATCCATGCCGATGAGCTCGAAGGGCATCTGCATTTCTTCGAGTGCCCACAGAACCCGCAGGTCACGGGTGTGGCCGCGGGCGGCCGAGTTGACGCGTCCGAATCCGTAGACTTTCAGCATGGTTCTCCTTGCGACCCAAACGGCGACTTCTGGCCGATTATTCCCGTGACTCTTCGCGAGCGGCGTGCCCGCTCCTGCATGCGGCGCAACGGCACCGATCGCGTCCTGCTCATCCAGGTACACGCCGACGCAAATAGCGACCTCCTAATGGATGCCCGGCATCCATCCGACAGCGCTGGGCTTCAGGAGTCGAAGTCAAGTTCAAGGTCACTGCACCGACTCATGCGTGGCACCGCCCGATGCCGCGATACTCGTTTTTTCGCTGTGTCTTTTCCCTTCCCCTTCTTCTTCAAAATCGCCGGAAATTCAATGAATCGATCGATCAAGTTCATGGCGGCCGCTGCCGCGTTGTCGGCCCTGCTGGCCACGCCCGCGTTCGCGCAGAACGTCAAGGTGACGCCGCTCGGCGGCATCGACGGCGAGTTCTGTGCGCAAGACCGCGCGCTGATTTTCGAAGACCCGAACGGCACGCGCATCCTCTACGACCCGGGTCGCACGGTGGCGGGCGCCAACGATCCACGGCTCGGCAAGATCGACATCCTGCTTGTGAGCCACATGCACGGCGACCACCTGGGCAACGCGCACAACAAGGCGCCCAACGCAGGCACGTGTGCCAGCCCCGACATGTCGGTGTCGGACGTGCCCAACTCCAACGCGGTCAACATCGCGCTCGCCAAGAAGTCGAAGATCGTCACCGGCAGCGAGATGCCGCCGTTCTTCGCGGCCAAGCTCAAGGCGCTCGGCGGCGACCCTGCCAACTCGATGCTCGCGCGTTTCGGCGGCAGCGTGACAGTGGGCGGCGTGCGCATCGCGACGGTGACTGCGATGCACAGCAACGGCGTCGACCCGGAGTACATCGGCGGCGAGCTCGGCAAGTCGATGAAAGACGCGGGCATTGCCGGCGACGTGGGATTGGCGACCGGCTACGTGCTGTGGTTCAGCAACGGGCTCGTCGCGTACCTGTCCGGCGACACCGGTGTCACCGCCGACCAGGAGCGCGTGGTGCGCGATCTCTACAAGGCGAAGCTGGCCGTCATGAACATGGGCGACGGCTTCACCACCGGCCCGGCCGAAGCAGCCTTCGTGATGAATGAGCTGGTAAAGCCGGCATCGGTCATTGCATCGCACGCGAACGAGGTCGGCACCGTGGGCGGCAAGGTGCGCCCCGGCAGCAAGACCGAAGCATTTATCAAGGCGGTAAAGGTGCCGGTGTATGTGCCGTTGTCCGGCATCGCGATGGAGTTCACCTCGACCGGTGCCTGCGCCGCGGGATGTTCGACGAACTAAGGAAGTCGACGAATCGATGTGAGCATCGCCCGCCGCATCGATCGAGTTGCACTCGATCTGCAGACTCGGTAGCGGTTACGGCGGCCGGGTGATCCGACCGCTGTTGGCATCAGCCCGCGTTCTTCAACGACTGCTTGGCCTTGTTGGCGGAACGCTTCGCGCGATTCTTGTGATAGCCGGACTTGACGTTGTTGACCGCCTTGCCGACCGGGCCGCTCTTCTTGGCCGCGCTGTCGGCGCGCTTCTCGTCGATCTTGTGCTGGACCGAGTCGGTGGCTTCGGAGGCGGCCTTGCCGACCTGGGCGTTGGCACTGAGGACGGCGACGGATGCAACAAGCGCGAACAGAATCTTCTTCATTGGGTTCTCCGGATATTGATTGAACGAAGCAGATGGTTACACCGCCCCGGCCAGCGCTTTGTCAGCCGCCGCCGCGTGCGCTCGCCGCCTGTTCGCCCGTGTGCCCGTTGGCAGTTCAGTTCCGCCGCGCCTCGATCCACTGCTTGAATTGACGTTCTGCCTGCAGCTTGAACTCATTGCGCATCTGGTTGCAGACAGCATGCGCCAGACGCCGATGGCTTTGCTTGCGCACGCCGCCCAGAGTGGCATCGTTGAGGTGCTCGATGGTGGCCGACTCGGGCCGTCCGTAGGGCTCGTCGAAGTCCATCGGCAGGCTGCACCAGTAGCAGTTGGGGCCAAACGACGACCGCAGCGCCTTCACGCTCAAGGTGCGCCTTCGCGCAGCGCGGCGACCTGCTCGGCGTACGTGGCTTCGATGCGCTGCAGGCGTGCCTGACGCGCATCTTCGTTGACC
Source organism: Variovorax sp. LG9.2 (assembly GCF_035018885.1). Taxonomy (NCBI): domain Bacteria; kingdom Pseudomonadati; phylum Pseudomonadota; class Betaproteobacteria; order Burkholderiales; family Comamonadaceae; genus Variovorax; species Variovorax sp. LG9.2. Next base: position 51,806 of record NZ_JASJXB010000032.1, read on the forward strand.
CATTGCGCGCTCATCGCGCTTTGCCGGGCCAGTTGATAGGCCAGCTTGGCGACCGGCATGAGCGAGGCGTTGTCTGCCGCCAGAAAACCAGCCAGGTCGTGCAGCGACTTGAGCATGGCGCGCTCCGCGTCGCTGCGCGACCCTTTGCCGCGGCCAAAGGCGACCAGAAAGGCTTGCACCTTCGCCTGGAATGCAGGCGGATAGTCGCGGCGCACGACGATCTGCGCATGCGGAATCAAATCCGATTCCCAGATCACCTGCAGCCGCTCCGCCTCGGTCGGAAACTGCAGCTTGAAGCGCTCGAAGTCGGCCGTGTTGTTGGTCGCCACATCGGCCTCGCCGTTGGCGACGGCCAGCGCCGTCACCTGGTGCGTGCCGACCAGTTCACTCGCAAAACGCGTTTCCATGGCGATGTTGTGCGGCAAGAAAAACTGCAGCTGCGGCACGATGAAGCCCGAAACCGAACGGCTTTCCCCGCGCGCAAGACGCCACTGTTCGGGCGAATCGAGCAGGTCCTTGAGCGAGGTCCTGGGGCCGGTCTTGCGCGCCAGCAACAGCGATCGATAACCGGGCATGCCGTCGTGCCGCGTGACCTGTGCAATCACTTTCATGCGGCGCTGCGTCACCGCGTCGAGCGCCATCTTTCCGGAGAGAAACGCCATGTCGACCTGGTTGCGCTGGATGGCCTGTTCGAGCGCTTCGTACGACGTCACCGACAACACAGTGACGGGGCGGCCGATGGCGCGGCTCAGTTCGGCGAGCACCGGCTCCCAGTCGTTGCGGGATTCGAAGGCGCCGCCCAGAGGCAGAATCCCGAAGCGAACCGGCGCTACATCGAGCTGCGGCGCGGTTTGGGCGCCTGCCAGTGAAGACACAGACAGCAATCCGCAGACCAAGAGCGCCGACGAAAACCCGAAAAAACGTAACAAAGCGCCCGGGAAACCAGCGAGACCGGCATGGCGGACCGGACTGTCACCGGCGCAGGTAGCGGCAAATGCGGACGTGCGG
>NZ_JASJXB010000033.1:0-52118 GCF_035018885.1 Variovorax sp. LG9.2
AATGAATACATCCACTACTACAACCACGAGCGCATCAAGCTGCGATTGAAAGGGCTTAGCCCGGTTCAATACCGGTTAAGAAACACCGCCTGATCGGCGGGATCACAATGTCCAACTTCTGGGGGTCAGTTCAATCCCGGGGCGATTCATTTCTTCCTCAACTACGAGCTCGTCTTCACGACGCGAAAGCGAAGCTTCTGCATGCGGATAGAGCAAAGCTTTCAGGCCGTTCTTTTCGAATCGCGGGAGGTCACTGCCGAGCGATGGGCCGGACGCTTCCTGGAGGGCATCGGCTGGACGGTGCGCAAGTGGATGTGAAGAGACTGACCCAGCGCATCACTACGCCCAGCTTGCGTGGGCGTCGGCTCTCCTCACACCCCGGGCGGAGCCGGATTTTCGGTGCCGTCCTTGGCCGAGAGCACCGCCTTGATCACCTTGTGCAGGGTAGTCGCCTGAACGAGGTTGCTAAAGATGACACCGCGTAGGCCGTCGGGATCACCACGTCGCGCCCCTCGAACGTCGGCAGCGAGAGCGCCAGTGCGATCGAGATGCCCCGCGCAATCCGCCCAGGTCATGATGGTGATTGCTGCGCGCCTGAACTCGCGCAGGCGCGGTTTGACCAGGAGAGGTACGCCGACGCTGACGAGCCTTGCCAAAAGGACCATCACGATGCCGGCCGCAGCGACGATCACCTGATCAACCGAAAAGGTGAGCTTCATCATCTTGAGCCCGATGAAGGCGAACAGCACCAGATTCATCAGCTCGTCGAGCACCTCCCAGAAGCCGAACAGGCGCTTCAGCGTTTCCTCTGACATCGCGTCCTTCCGCCCCCGGTTGCCGACGATCAGGCCCATCAGCACGACCGCGAGCAGCGCCGACACGTCGAGCTTCTCGGCCGCAGCATACCCGGCGTTGGCCAGCGCCAGCGTGATGAGAATCTCGACCGGATAGCTATCGACGCCGCGTAGCATGAAGTAGCCCAGATAGCCGGCCGCGATGCCGAACAGCACGCCACCGAACACCTCCGTGGCGAAGAGCAGCGCGGTCGAGCCGACGCTCACCTCGACGTCGCCGCCGGCCAGCGCGAGCAGGGTCAGGAAGACGGCGACTGCGGTGCCGTCGTTGAAGAGGCTCTCACCCGTGAAGCGCGTTTCAGGCTCTTCGGCACGCCGACCCGCTGGAGCACCGCGAGCACGGCGATGGGGTCGGTCGGCGAGATCAACACTCCAAACAGCAGGCAGTAGGGCCACGGAATCGCCAGGCCCATCGCGCGGGTCACTGCGAAGAAGCCGGCGCCGACCAATGCCGTCGATGCGACGACGCCGAACGTCGCCGAACGTCGCCAGCAACAGGATCATCAGCCATTTCTCTATGGCTACGTCGCGGTTGTCGATGTGCAGGGCTGCCGGCAAAGAGCAACAGGCCGAGCACACCGAGCAGCAGGACGGCCGGAAAATCGATTCGTGCGACGGCAACGCGCATCTCGGTCGCGACGGCAGCATCGAAACGCGCTAGGACGACCGCGCCGATCGAGACCACGACACCGATTGCGGTGATGCTGATCGCGTCCGGCAGCCGCACGAATCGATGGTTCTGGTAGCCAAAGACGGCGACCAGGCACACGACCATGCTGACGACCTGGAAGGTTCTCATGCGAGAAGACCATTCTCATGAGACTCCGCGGAGGGCGCGCGGTCTACGGTGCCCCGACCTCAGTCGTCGGAACCGTCGACACTCACCTGGGTCCCGGCCTTGCCAGCAAGCATGTCTTCGATCTTGTCAAGCGAGCCGATGACCGCCCGCCGGCCGGTGGCGAGGACGAAGGCAGAAGCGGCCCTTACCTTGGGGCCCATGGAGCCGGCGGCGAACGCGTGTCGCGCCAGCGCCTGCGGCGCGATCTTTCGGATCTCGCGCTGTTGGGGCGTGCTCCAGTCCAGGAACACCGCGGACACATCGGTGGCGATCACAAAGCAGTCGACGCCGAGCTGCCGCGCCAGCAGCGCGCTGCAGGCGTCCTTGTCGATGACGGCGTCGACGCCGTGCAGGCTGTGGCCGTCGCTCGAAAGCGCGACCGGGATACCACCGCCGCCGGCGGCGATAACCACGGCGCCGTGCTCGAGCAGCCAGCGAATAGGGTCGAGGCCGAGAACTCGTTGCGGCTGTGGTGAGGCCACAAGACGGCGCATGTCCTTTCCATCAGGCCCGACCGTCCAGTGCCGCTGCTCGGCCAAGCGATTCGCTTCCGTCTCGCTGTACATCGGACCGATCGGTTTGCTCGGCTTCGCGAAGGCAGGGTCCCGCGGATCGACCTCGACGCGGGTCAGCAAGGTGGCCACCGCGCGAGACGCCGGCAACCGGTTCGTCAACTCCTGCTCGAGCAGGTAGCCGATCATGCCGTCGGTCTGGGCGCCGAGCGTGTCGAGTGGATACACGTCGGTGGCGTCGTAAGCTGCCGACTGGAGTGCCAGCAGCCCGATCTGCGGACCGTTGCCGTGCGTGACCACAAGATCGTTCCCCGCCGCCACCCGTGTCAGCTGCGCCGCGGCGACGCGAATATTCGCCAACTGGTTGTTGGCGCTCAGCGCTTGGCCGCGGTGGAGCAACGCATTGCCTCCAAGGGCGACGAGGACCTTCATCGCTCTGAGCCGCTCATGCCAACGTGGCCACGAGAACTGCCTTGATCGTGTGCATCCTGTTCTCGGCCTGCGTGAAGACGACCGACGCGTCGGACTCGAACACCTCGTCGGTGACCTCCCCCTCCGCCAGGCCGTATTGCTGGTGTAGCTGGCGGCCGACCTCGGTATCGAGGTTGTGAAACGACGGCAGACAGTGCATGAACCGAGTGCGTGGCTTGCCAGTCGCATGCATCAAGGCGCTCGTCACCCGGTAGGGGAGCAGTTGGTCGATGCGCTGCTTCCAGACCTCGTCTGGTTCGCCCATCGACACCCACACGTCCGTGTAGAGAAAGTCGGCACCGGCCACCGCCTTGAGCGGATCGGTCTCGATGGTGATGCGAGCGCCGGTCCGCTTCGCGAGCTCGCGCATCTCTGACACCAAGGTGTCTGGCGGCTGCAGCGCGGACGGCGCAGCGATGCGCACATCCATGCCCATTTTCGTGCCGCCGATCAGCAGCGAGGAACCCATGTTGAAACGGGCATCGCCGAGGTAGCAGAACGACAATTCGTGCAGCGGTCTTTCGCCAAATTCTCCCATCGTCAAAAGGTCGGCGAGGATCTGGGTCGGATGCGACTCGTCGGTGAGACCGTTCCAGATCGGGACGTGCGAGAAACGCGCCAGCTCTTCCACCGCGGCCTGGTGAAAGCCGCGGTATTCGATGCCATCGAAGAGGCGACCCAGCACCCGCGCCGTGTCTTTGAGCGACTCGGTGCGCCCGATGTGCGAGCCGGCAGCGTCGAGGTAGGTCACGTGGCCGCCCTGGTCGTGCATTGCGACCTCGAAGGCACAGCGAGTTCGCGTCGAGGACTTCTCGAAGATCAGCGCAACGTTCTTGCCTTTCAGCCGGGGATGCTCGGTTCCGGCGGCCTTCGAACGCTTCAATTCGGACGCCAGGTCGAGCAGGTAGCGGATGTCGCGCGGGTCGAAATCCTGCAAGGTCAGAAAGCTGCGATTGCGCAGGTTGAAGCCCATGATGAGTCCTTGCGAAATGGGAGGTGGAACTGAAAGGTCGAAGCTGGCGTCAGATCGCGTCGCGTTGCACCGGGCAGGACATGCAGTGGCTTCCGCCGCGGCCGCGCCCGATCTCGCTGCTGGGCATGGTAATCACCTCGACGCCGGCCTTCCTCAACAAGGTGTTGCTGTAGCTGTTGCGGTCGTAGGCCATCACCAAGCCAGGCGCCAGCGCGAGAAGGTTGTTGCCGTCATCCCACTGCTCGCGTTCCGATTCGAAGGCGTCACCGCCAGTGGCGACCACACGCAACTTAGGCTGTCCGATGGCTTCGCCGACAACCTCGACAAACCGTTTCGGCTCGGTGCGGATGTCCAGGGCACCGTGGGCCTCACCTGGGCGCAGGCTGTGAACAACGATCTGGTCAACGACCTCTGCATAGACCGACACCAGGTCGACATTGCAGAATGTGAAAACCGTGTCCAGGTGCATGGCGCCGCGCGACTTCGGCATCTGCGCCGCCAGAACACGTGTCGCCGCACCGGCAGCGAACAGGCGTCGTGCCAGTTGGCTTACGGCCTGGGGCGAGGTTCGCTCACCCATGCCGATAAGCACGATGCCCGCGCCGAGGGCCATTACGTCTCCGCCCTCCAATGAAGCCAGCCCGTGGTGCTCATCCGGGTCTCCCCACCATTCATGTACCTTGCCGGCGAACATCGGGTGGAAGCGGTATACAGCGGTGGTGAGCAACGTCTCCTGCCGGCGGGCCGGCCAGAACATCGGACAGAGCACCACGCCATCACCAATCCAGCAGGTACTGTCCCGCGAGAAAAGCGTGTTCGGCAGCGGTGGCAGGAGTAGACCTGACGGGTCGGCGCAGCGAGCCATCAGGCCTTTGTCTTCGAAAGAAAGCTCTGCTTTCGTGACTCCGCCGATCAGGCGCTCCGCGAGCTTTGCCGCAGGCAAGTCCTCGAGCCAGGGGCGCAGTAGCGCTGCCGTTTCCGGGTCGACATAGTCGGGGGCCAGCTTGCGGTCAAGCAACCACGCACGTGCCGTGGGGTCGGTAATAGTGCTTGCAAGCAGGTCGTTCAACTCGAGAACTTCGACGTCCCGTTCCACCATGGCCGAAGTGAAAGCGTCATGGTCGTTGCGAGCCTGGGCGACCCACAGCACGTCGTCGAAGAGCAACTCGCGGCAATTGCCGGGCGTCAGGCGCTTCTGTGCCAAACCCGGCCGGCACACGAGCACTTTGCGCAGGCGGCCAATTTCCGAGTGCACGCCACTGGTGATCGTCATGGTCATCCGATTCGAGAGGTGGAAGAGTCGAAACGATAGAAGTCTGCCGCCGAACGGTCTGTGCGTTGAATAACACAGCTTTCAATGAGCGACTCTCGCCAAGCCAAGCCGAGGCAAGCAAGGAATTGGTTCGAGGTTCGCAGTCGACCGAGCGTCCCGACTGAGGAGTACGCGCGCGCGGGTGCGTTGCCCGACCGACGTCTTTTCCAAACGTGAGTGCAACCGGCGTTGGCGATCGCCGGTCGTCCGATGCAGCACTGCACGGAAGTCAAGGCTCGCTCTCATGACTTGCGGGCCGACCTGTTCCCGACACCAACCGGAGACAGGGTTGCTGCCGAGTGCCGTGTCCAAAAGGAAAGGGAGGTGCTATTCCTTTTAAGCTCCTGGACTGGCGGTATCACCTTTGACGATACCTTCTCAAGGCACTCATCGCCGAAGCGTGTGAACAAGCCCGAGTTGACTGCGCACGAACCAGACGATCAGTGGGGGCAGCAAGAGCCACTGCAACACCGGCGTCAAGCCGACCTTGGGGCCGGGGACCACGGGCATCAACGGTGAGTACGACCAGTGGGTGATCCAAAGCCCCTTGAGCACGAGCCGCTCGAGGACAACGGTGATAGAGAGCCCGACTGATACGAATCCAGTGATCACCGCCTTGTCTGGTTCTACGATCCAGCGCCGCGTGCCGGCGACGACGGTCACGCACTCGTAAGCCGCGAGCATGATGATCGCGTCGCCCAAGGTCGCGCAGGCGCAGGTCTTGACTGTCTCCCAGTGTGGCGCATCCGCCATTTTCTCGAACATCGGCACCTGCAGGAGTTCCCAAGGGAAATTCAACAAGACTGCGAAGACTAGGACGTTGAACTCGGGCAGCCACGTCGTCGTGTCGAGAAATTTCATTAAACGGCCGTTCATGCGTTGATTCTCGAGCACTGCGACGAATGGGGCCGTGCGGCTTGCGGCGCTACAGCGACCAGAGTCAGTATCGACTGACCTTCGACGATGTTCGGGTCGCCGTCGGTCCGATCGCCGAGCCTGAGCAAGTAGTCTCCGGCGGCTCGGTTCAACGCCGCATGGCAATGTCTTCACGTTCGTCAGTTCTGAACTTCGAACAGTGAAGCGGCGACGCGCACAGGTGTGTGCGTCGCCGCACAGACGTGAGGTCACCTCGCGACTGAAAACCGGGCTCGAGACCTTAGAGCTTCAACCGGAGCTGCGGCCTACCCACGGCTCGACTCGCTTTCATCGGACCTGCACATGGGCATCCCCTATCTCAAGCTCTTCCAACTGGTGCTCTCCAGCCCCATCTTCCCCCAGTCCCCCGAGGGCAACGAGGCTCGGCTGTTGCAGCGCCTGCTCGACGCCCTTGCGGGCTGCGACTACCGAACCGATGTGGTCCCGACATTGAGGTGCGCCAAGCTCACAGCAGAAAGCGAAATGGTGATCGGCTGCTTCCTGCTGGACATCGTCGGCCCAAGCGCGGCCGGGGTGGAGGCGCTCATCCACACGATCCGACACGAGCGCGGCCTCGACACGCCGATCTATGTCGTCAGCGAGCTGAAGGGCATCGAGACGCTGTCGCTCGAGCCGCTGGGCGACGTCAACGGCTATTTCAACCTAGCAGGATGCGGAAATACTCCTCTCCAAAACGCGTCAGTCTCATCGGCGATGACTTTCTTTAGAGAGGAGTATTTCCACATCCTGTTAGTGTCAAAACAGCATTCAAGCGGCGGCAGGTCGACGTTTCTGGGCATCAGCAAGCGCGGCGATTCCTATCTCCGCACACTGCTGATCCACGACGCGAGAGCAGTCATCTACGCCGCTCAACGCAAGACGCGGAAAACCGATGATTGGTTGAGCAGACTGCTAGCGCGGCGAAATCTGAATGTGGCAGCGGTTGCGCTGGCGAACAAGAACGCCAGAATTGTGTGGGCGCTGTTGGCGCGAAACCGCGAGTTCCGATCCAGCTACACGACCGAAGCCGCAGCCGCATAGCTGGCACATCGACGAAGTGGGACGACGAACAGAGAAGGAGATCAAATCAACCGATTGCTCAGGTGATCATGAAGTGATGGCAAGACAAGTAAGACCGTGGTTGGCAAAGCCCGATATATCCGGAGCACACAAAGTGCGTCATTGCCGATAGGGGCGCCAACCAGCAAATCCCATAAGGGACAGCGGCCGCGAGGTCGCAATCAAAAGTCCGAATATGCAGGGGCAATCTTTATCTTTGCGTCGTCATGATTGAGAACTTGGCAAACCGGGGCGTCCATGTACGGATATAAGACTGCAGCCTGCCTCCTGAATCGTCACACGCACGAGTTCTTGCAAGCCGGGAGGCGCACATATAAGCGCCTCCCTAAAAGCTGTAGCGAGCCATCAGATCGAGTCGCGAAAGCCCACCCACTTGGCCGACAAACGTTCTGCGTTGACCCCAAATCCACTCTGCGCCGACGTCAATATTCTTGATCGGCGAGTAGATGAGATTCAGGAAGACTTCCTTTAGCGTTTGGTTGTCTACCCCTTGTGCTGTCTGCCCCCGGTTGAAGCCCATCGCAACATTGGCCCGGAGCTGGTCGCTGAAGACGTGGGCGTAGCCGAGCACGACGCCCTGGTTGTGATCGAAAGTGATGGTCCCTGTGGCGCTGGCGACGGCATAGCCGTTGGAGCCGTAAAGCGCGTCGACGTCGCCATCGACACGGGTGTACTGCCCCATTAGCGAATCTTTGTCTCCCAACTTGTAGTTGCCGCCGATACCGAAACCATACCCACGCTTGACTTCTGACTCAGAACGCTTGGTGTGAGTCATGGCCCGCAAGTTGATTGCTCCCCAGTCGAATGTTTTGTCGAGCCGCGCAACTAGCTGGGGAACCTTGTTCCCTGTGCTGGGGCCACCTGCGAGGTCGGCGGGATCCTCGGCGGCCAGCGTGACACGTACAGCTGCCTTGGCATCGCCGAAGGCATAACGAACCATGGCACGTCGGGAGAAGGGTGCGCCGATCGGGCCGTTGAAGTCGACGGTTTCGGGAAGATCGTCGACGTCCATGAACGTCGACCAGGTCTGTCCGATCAACCAACCGTTGTATTCACCGTATGCATGGCGCAGGCGAGCGAAGTTGCGGTGATCGGCGCCGTAGGAATAGAAGTCGACCTCGACTTTGGTCTTGAGAGGTCCATTCACCTCGGGCGTTGAGGTTTCAAAACCAAGTCGGGATGTTTCAGCCGTGAACTGCGTCTTGCCCTTCTGGCCGCCCGAACCGTTCAATGGCTGATACGTGAGGTCTGTGAAGACGTCGGGCGAACTGGTCTGCCCGAAATCATGGATCGCATGCGTCTCGCCGTAACCATAGATGTGCAGCGAAGTGCTCGTTCCGGGAATGAGAATGCCGCCGGGAATGGCGCTTTCAGGCGCTGCGATCGCTGTCGTACCCTGCAGGGCCGGAAGCGGTCTGGGCAAAGCAACAGAAGCAGGCTGATCTATCGCCGCCGCTTTGCGGGCCTTGAGCGAATCAAGTTCCTCGCGAAGTTGCTTCAGTTCGACCCGCATTTCATCCATCGTCTGCGCATGCACGGGCATTGCATTGAAGAGGAGTGTGAAACAAAGCGCCACCATGAAAATTGGGTGCAAGGTCGTCGGCCCGTGACCTCGCAAGCCCGCCCAACAGGGCCTATACGCCGCGCTCACGGGCGATACACCTGAGCTAGGTGACCGCTGAAAAGCATCCAGATGGCCAGCACACCGAGGACCACCAGAAGCATGGCGACACCCAGTTCGATTTTCGAAAACATCGGTTCATTCGGGGAGTGCTCCTTGCGCGCCCAGATGAAGACGAGGTTGCCGAGCGCAAAAAATACGGCGCCTGCCAGCATGTACTGAAGCCCAGCTGCGTACACCAGCCAAACTCCGTACACTGTTCCGAGCACGCTGCAGACCAGTGCTGTCGTCTTGCCCATCTTGGCCTTCGCTGGATACTGGCCTGTGGCCATCAGCTTCCAAAGGAATCCGGTCGCACCGAGGTAGGCAGGCAGAATCATCACCCCCGTGATCGATAACATCACGTTCCAGGCGTTGTTCGAAAAGTAAACCAGGATCATCATTGCCTGCATGACCGCAGTGGACACCCACAGCGAAACGGATGCCGAGCCATTTTTGTTGGTCGTGGCGAACACTTTCGGATAGGTACCATCCTTTGCCCCTGCCCAAGGCAGTTCGGCCACCAGCATGGTCCAGACAAGCCAGCAGGCAAGGACGGAAACGAGGACGCCGGCGTTGACGAAGTACTCTCCCCATTTGCCGACGATCGATCCCAGGATCGCTGCCATCGACGGCGGTGCAATGACCGAGAGCTGTGCTTGGCTCATCACACCGAAAGGCAGAACCGAGATGAGCACGTACAGCAGTACTGTGACGAGGAAACCCAACAGCGTGGCGCGGCTAACGGTCTTGGCATCCGACTTTTCAGACATGACCACAGCGCCCTCGATGCCGATAAAAACCCACAGCGTCACCAGCATCGTGCTCTTGATTTGCTCGAGCAGGTTACCAAGCGGTTTTGCACCCGCGACATTGTCGCTCACGTGCCCCCAAAAGTCGGCCGTGAAGAGCCCGGCCTTCATCGAGATTGCGATGACCCCGATGAAGACGGCGATAGGCACGAACTTGGCAATGGTGCCGATCACGTTGAGTGCCGAAGCGCTCTTGACGCCGCGGAGCACCAACCAGTTCATGCCCCAGAACACCAACGAACCGAGGAGCACCGCAAGCCAGGTATTGCCGCCTTTGAAGTAGGGTGGGAAGAAGTAATTGAGCGTGTCCATCAGCAGCACGGCGAAGCCGACATTGCCGAAGGCCGAAGACAGCCAGTAACCCCACGCGACCTGGAATCCGGCGTACTTTCCGAAGCCTTGCCTGGAGTACATGTAAATACCAGCAGTGATGTCGGGCTTGATGTCGGCGAGCACCTGAAACGTCCTCGCCAGAAAGAAGACGCCCAGCCCAGAAATCACCCACGCGATGATGACGGCTCCCAGACCGGCATGTTGAGCCATGTTCTGGGGCAGATTGAATGCGCCACCCCCAACCATGGCGCCGATGACCAGCAACGTCATGGCGACGATGCCGAGCTTCTTGGAGTCTTTTTGAGTTGCCGAGCTGGCGGCGGCCCCTGGTTTCGAGACACCAACTGGATCTGCAATGGTTGTTGTCATGATTTCATTCCTCGGTGATGCAAAGGATCTGGTAGCGACCATCGACGACTTCGACGCCGTGTATGTCGTGCGCGAAGCCCGGCGTCTCGGCATCGAAACTCTCTAGAGCCTTCAAGTAACCGAGCAATGGTCCGCTCGCCTCTCCGGCGTTTTCGCCCGGCATCATTAAGGGAATGCCTGGCGGGTACGGCACAACGCCGGTCGCAACAGTGCGGCCTGCCAGCTGTTCGAGCGGCAAGGGCTCAACACGTCCGTTGACGAGTTTTTCGTAGGCTGCAACCGGCGATAGTACCGGGACGGGGAGAACGCCAAACGCCGCTGACATGAACTCGTTGGTTCGGTGTTTTCTCATCGCCGAGAACATCGATGTAGCCAAGTCACCCAGACCGATAGAACCGTACGCAGCCGAATGGGCTGCGACCAACGCGGGAACGCAACGCTCAAGTGGTGTGTTTGCCATCACGTCGCGCCGGAATCCGAGCAATGCGTTGACGAGTGTTCCCCACTTGCCACGCGTGATGCCCATCGAGAACAGAAAGAGGCAGGTGAAATCAGTAGTCTTCTCGACGACGATCCCCTGGGCATCGAGGTAGGCCGCCAGCAGCGGTGCTGGAATGCCCATGGGCTCCAGCTTTCCATCGCGCCCCATGCCCGGCGTGACGACCGACACCTTGATGGGGTCGAGCATGCAGTAGTTGTCATCGAGATCGGCAAAGCCGTGCCAATCCTCGCCCGGACGCAAGACCCACGCCTTCGGGTCACGCGCCAGGTGATGCGGATCGGCCAGGTAAAATTTCGTCTTGCGATGCCCTTTGCCTCCGTCGACAGTGTCGGGCTGCCAGGCGCTGAAGAACCACTCACCCTTCGCCTCGAACTTGGCTCTCAGGCGCGCCAGGGTCTGACGAAATGCAATCGCCTCGCCGATGGATTCCCCTGTGAGTGCCTCCCCCGAGGGGCCATCCATCATCGCGGCGGCGATGTCGTTCGACGCGATGATCGCGTATTGTGGGGAAGTCGACGCGTGCATCATGAACGCCTCGTTGAAGCGCGCGTGTGCGATCGGCCGGCGTCCATCGCGAATGTGGATGTACGAGGCCTGCGAGAGCGCGGCAAGCAATTTGTGCGTCGACTGGGTTGCAAAGAGTGTTGGGCCGTCTGCCCGGGTTGCCGACGGGTCGCCACGCATCGCGAAACGCCCTGCATAGAGCGGATTGAAGCGGGCGTATCCGTACCAGGCTTCATCGAAGTGCAGTCGATCGACCGACTGACCGATCAGAGACTCGACGCGTTCGACGTCGTAGCAAAGACCGTCGTACGTCGAATTGGTGATCACTGCATGCACGGCGGCGGGGTCGATGTCCTGCGTGACAAGTGGGTTGGCCACAATGCTCTTGGCGACCGCTGATGGATCGAGCCGTTGCGGCGGTATTGGGCCAATCAGCCCAAGGTAGTTTCGCGAGGGCATCATGTAGGTTGGGATCGCCCCTGACAGCGTCATCGCGTGTTCGACCGACTTGTGGCAATTCCGGTCGCACAGCGCAATCTGGTCACGCGTCACGCTAGCCATCAGGATGACTCGGTTCGAAGTGGACGAGCCGTTGGTCACGAAGTAGGTGCGGTTGGCGCCGAATACCCGTGCCGCGTTGTGTTCGGCTTCACCGATCGGGCCTGAATGGTCAAGCAACGACCCCACCTCACCTACCGAAATCGAGAGATCGGAGCGAAACAGTTCCTCACCGAAGAATTCGACGAATGCGCGTCCGGCCGGATGCTTCATGAAGGCGGTGCCCCCCGCGTGCCCGGGCGTGTGCCAGGAGTACTCGTACCGGTGCGCGAAGTTGGCGAGTGCCTTGAACATCGGTGGTAGCAAGGTTGCCCGGTAGCGATCGATCGCGGCCATGACGCGGCCACCGATGAAGTCGGGCGTGTCCTCGTAAAGCCATACGTAGTCGTTCACCTCGGACAGAACGTCGGCCGACATCTCGCCGACGGCGCCGCTTGCGGCAAGCAGGAAGATCGGCATTCGCGCGGCGTGTCCACGCACCTCTGAGATGATGTCCCGGGCGCCGTGGTGGCCTTTCGGACCGGCCAGGTCCCAATCGATCAGTACCGCCTGCAGCAACGAGTGCATGGCGATCTGGGCGCGGGCCTCGTTCGCTGATGCTGCGTCGAGTACATCGATGTCACGATCTCGCAGGGCGGAGATCAGCGTCGCAGTCGCGCGCCCGCTGGCACTGGCCGCATCCAAACCGTTGTGCACGACAAGGACACGACGTCGGTAAAGGATGCCCGGAATAGCTTGGGGGACGGTCGCGCTGACTGAAGTCATTTGGTCTCCTGGACGACGTAAGTGTGGAAAACGACCCGGCCATCAACGTCGTCTGCGTAGACGCCCTGCACTTCGAACTCGAAACCGGGGAAAAGGTTGAACGCCTCTTCGAACACAAGAAAGTAGTCGAGCATCGGTTGCGATCTCTCGTCATAGCGTTCACCAGGAACGACGATGCCGATCCCGGGCGGATAGATCAGCGCCAGCGTTGCTGAGATGCGTCCTTTGCATTGGGAGAGCGGGAGATAGTCGACCCGATTGCCAACGAAGGCTTCGGTAGCCTCCTGCACCGACATGGCCTGTTCCGGAAAATGCGCCCCGCGAAAACACAGCCGCTGCAACGAGGCGATGTTGTGCTTGCGGTAGAAGTCATGCATCTCGTCGCAGAGGCGCCGCAGCGTATAGCCCGCATAACACAACGGATAACGCGCGAGCGTCGTCGGCAGCACATCCTGCAACAAGGCATCGCCGTCATACAGTTGCTTGAACGCCACCAACCGCGAGATCAACGAAGCGCACTTGCCTGCTTCGACGGCGGGCGTCAGCAAGAAAAGAATGCTGTTGAGATCGCACTTCTCGGGAACGATGTTGTTCTCTCGCAGATACGCCGCAAGCAGCGTCGCAGGGATCCCGGTCTCGGCATACTCGCCTGTCTGGCGGTCGAAACCCGGCGTGATGAGCGTGAGCTTGTTCGGGTCCGTCATCGCCCAGCCGGGCGAGGCGTGCGGGAAGCCGTGCCAGCGTGCCTGCGGCGTCAGTTCCCAACAAGCCGACTCACGTGCGAGGACATCGGTCGGGACGTCTTCCCACTTGACGCGATCCAGTGGAGCCGTGTACTTCGAGTCCTCGATCGTCAGCACGTCGGGCACGAACGGATCAAAGAACCATGCGCTGCCCGCTTCCTTGGCGGTCGAGACGAATTGCGCATGGAGTGCGCGTATCTTTTTGCGCGTCTCGATGCCAACGCGGATCGCATCGTCCCAAAGCGCTAGTCCGTTTCGCCCCTTGTGCATCTGAGCGTCGACGTCGAGGCTGGCAAACAAAGGGTAAAAGGGCGAAGTCGAGCAGTGCAGCATGAACATTTCGTTGAAGCGCCGGTGCTCGGTGCGTCGCGATTGCCCCTTTATGTGGCCGTCGAGCACGTGGACTTGCGAAGCCTGCGAGAAACCGGCGAGCTGCTTGTGTGTCGACTGCGTGGCGACAATTCCAGGGCTCGCCGGCCCCAGGTTGTCGAGTCCCATCGCGAAGTGACCTTCGAAGAGCGGATGGAACTTCATGAATCCAGCCCAGGCTTCGTCAAAGTGCACGTAGTCGCACAGATGGCCAATGCGCTCGATTAGGCGGCCAGCGTTATAGATTGTGCCGTCGTAGCTGCACTGCTCGACGATGGCCAGTCTGAATGGGCGCTCGCGTTTCCAGGCCTCCTTGTCCGTGACGAGCGGGTGGTTGCGGATTTGCTCGCGCAGCTTTTTTTCGTCCAGCGCCTCGAAATCAATCGGGCCGATCAGTCCTTGCGGGTTGCGATCCGTCTCGACGTAGATCGGGATCGCGCCCGCCAGTTGGAGTGCGCCCTGATGGTTCGACTTGTGGTTGTTGCGATCGAATAGCACGAGGTCACCACGCTTGAGAAGCGCCGCCGTCACGACCTTGTTCGAGGTCGAAGTGCCATTCAAGATGAAATACGTGCGGTCGGCGCCGAAGACTTTGGCGGCTTCCTTCTGTGCGGCCAGTGCTGGGCCAACGTGTGTCAGCAGGTCTCCGAGTTCCGGTACTGAATTGTCGATGTCGTTGCGAAATACGGCTTCGCCGAGATGCTCTACGAAGAGGCGCCCTGCCGGGCTGCGGCGATAGAATGCTCCCCCCTGGTGACCAGGGCACGTCCACATCTGATTGCCTTCGTAGGCATAGTCCATGAGAGCGCCGAAGAACGGGGGGCGCAAGTTGGTGGCGTATCGCTCGAGCGCAAAGAGCGCCTCCTTGGCTGAAAAGGCCGGCGTCTCATGGTCGAGGTAGATGTATCCCGTGACCTCACCCATTGGACCGAGTGATAGCGTCTCCACACCTTTCAATTCGCTGACGAGGTAGATCGGCGTGTCCAGACCGCGCTCGTGCCGGATGGTATGGATGAGGGCCTGAACTTCGACCTCGTTCGGCCCATCGATGGCGAGCAAGAAGCAGCCGATCGCCATGTCGCTTTCGGCGGCGACTTTGGCGCCGGTCAAGGTCGGCACGACGTCGGTGCGGTAGTCGTCTGATGCGAGTGTGTCGAGCAGCCGTTGCATCAGTCGCGCCTCGTTGCTGTCTGGTGCCTCCGAAAAAACCGGGCTGTAGAGCAGCAGGTGGAAGAGAGCGGAATAGGGAACAGACAAGGGAAATTCCTTTGTGGTCGTTTGGCAAGTGCAACATTGCTTCGCATAAGGGCGAAGCGCAGTTCTATTTCCCGAAGCTGTTTGAGTCTGTTCGCCAGCGCACGAAGGCTTGCCAATTGGCGAGGCAAGGCGTCCTCTGGGTGATCGAAGACGCCGACTGCACAGTGATCAACATCGATCCGGAAGGCGTTGTCCGCTGAGTCGCCGGCTGGTCCGGATTCGCGCAAAGGCCCTGGGGCCTGCTACTCAAATAGAACGGCCGCTTGTTCTCAGTCCATGAGATCGTCTGCTTGAGGGCGCTACCTCATCTACGTTGAGACCGGCTTTCCGCGATGAGAACGAGCGGTCCTCGGCTAGACAGGAAAGATCAGCCTGAGGACGCTCCCTGAAATCAATCCAAGGGCGACTGCGCAGAGCACGCTGGTCACAATGCGAAGCAGCATCAATGCTCGCGTAGCTTCATACACACGGCGCAGGGCGGCGAGCCCCCTTCGACGGCTCGCACAAGTGGTCATGTGCACATGCAGGCTTTGAAAATCGCATTCCACAAAGACCGATCTCCGTGCTTTAGTGTCAATTTTTGACACGTATAACGCAGGCGAAACCCAGGCTGGCAGCGCAGACATTTAATGTCCCCTCATCAAGGCTTCTTGGCGCCAATTACTAGCGGAACTCGTTAGGGCTCCGACCTCTTTTCGCATGGTATCTGCAGCTCTGCCCGCTTCGCCATTTACGTTGAGCTCTTCGTTGCCGACTATCTTGTCAACGGCTTCATTCAGAGCGATCTCAGCTTTCTTCAGGGCACCTTTGGCTCGGGTATTTTTCATCGCGTCTCCTTGAGAGTGGCGGGCCACCAACATGAGCGACATCGGGGAGCCGCCGGATCCATGAGTCATGCAGCAAGCATAAGCATCGACATTCGCTTTATCTGCGCGGTAACACACCGATCTAGCCGCCTTTCTATTTAGAGCAGCTCGGTGACGTGTCGCTCGCAATGGCATGTGCGCTGTCAGACAGACAAGACTGCCTCCACGCGCCAAATTGTTTCGGTTCGCCAGGTTTTTCCATCTTTTCCCTTTTGAGGTATCCCTCCATGCTTCGCAACTTCAACAAAATTCTCGGCTTCACGGTGGCCGCAAGCGATGGCTCGATCGGAGAAATCCGTGACTGCCATTTCGACGATCTCACTTGGACGATTCGCTTCTTCCTCGTCGAAACCGGGGCTTGGCTCGGTGGCCGGAAGGTCTTGATCTCGCCCATCGCCATTCACGCTTCCGATTGGGGCGGCAAGACGTTATCGGCCTCGATCACGCGAGCCCAGGTGGCAAGCAGCCCCGACGTCGACACCAGCAGACCGGTGTCGAGGCAGCATGAAACCGAACAGTTCGGGTACTACGGCTACCCCTACTATTGGGGCGAATTGCAACTGTGGGGAGGCGGACCGAAACCCGGCATGAGCCTGACGGGTTATGGCAGTGAACATTTGCCCGCAGGCCCAACTGCGACGGCGACTTATGTCGACACCCAGTTAGCGCTGCACCGCGCGCGAGGCGACGACCCGAACCTGCGAAGCTTCCGGGCGATCGAGCATTACCACGTGCACGCCACAGACGGCGACATCGGCCACCTCGAATCTTTGTTGATTGACGACGAGACCTGGACGATTCGATACCTCCTCGTGAATACAAGCGACTGGTGGCTGGGTCACCGGATGTTGGTCGCGCCGCCTTGGATCATCTACATCGACTGGCTCAACGCGACCGTGTCGGTTGATCTGACGCGGCAGGCGATGCGGGACGCGCCGACCTACCAAGAAAGCGCGCTGCTGACCGCTGAAAACGAACGTGGTCTGTTTGAACACTATGGCCGCACAGATCACAGGAAGCTGATCGAGAAGGCGCCATTCGGTTGAATCGGGCTCGCACTCCTTTGCGAAACTCGTTAGAAAGCGCAGCCGTCCTGCGTCCCGGATGGGTCTGACCCATGTTTACGACCGAATTCCCCTTCCCGGAGTGGCGCTGATCGTCAACACGCGGGGACTGCTGGGCAGAGGACTCGGCTTGCTGCTGGCCGCTCACATGGATTCGTATCAGAGTCGCGTCGTCGCATGAGTCTGGTCGCGATCGGAATTGTGGCGACCATTCCGCTGATGCTGATAGTTTTCAAGCGCTGCAACCGGGCGCTTGGCTGCTAGGGCCGACAGGGGCAGTTGTCCGGCTCAATGACTGCCTCTAAGAGATCCAGGCGCGATGTTGCCGATGCTTGGCGTCCCGTAGCGATGCCGAATTCGGGGCGCGCCCATGCGACCCCGTTCAGAAGCGTCAAGCTTGCTTCATTGGTTGGTCTTCTCAGAGGCCATGCTCTCCTTCATCACCTTTTCATAAGCAGATGCTGTCAGGTTGACGCGGCAGTACGGTGGCGCGACACGAGGTCACTTGCCTCGTCATGATGACGTCGGCAGTGTCGGTGCAAGTGCGTCCCATGTAGTGCCCCATCCGCCGCACGATGTCTGACTTCCTGACCACGCCGACCATCACCCCTTGCTGATCACAGATCACGACTAGGCTGATCTGGGTGCTCGACAGCAACCGCGCCACGTCCCGCAGGGGCACGTCGGCTCGGACTGCGCGCAGCCGCAAACGTGCCTCGACGGCGATGCTGCTGACCAGCTTCGTGCTCAGTTTACGCCCCCAATACTGCTAACGGGTCCGCCGACCGGCGGATCGCCGACGTTTGATGCAGCGAACGGCAATCTGCGCAAGTGACCGGCTCTTTCGATGAGACTCGTCATCTGGGCCGCCGCGTGGATCGTCAGGCGATGCGGTGTGAAGCCCGGGTGCGGGGCAATGTATTCGGCTATTTCACGCGCAAGATCCAGTTTCGGATCGGAGTCATCGGCCAGCGATACCGCCAGCAAATTCACGAGGGCGATGACCCGATTCTGTAACTGCACAAGCTCGGCATTGGTCAGCGGCAGCGCGAGACTCTTCCATGGCTGGGTCGCTCAGGCCGAACCACCGTTGAAGGTAGTGAATTCGAAGCATGGTTTGATGGCATACAGCGGGCGACCGGTCTTGGCCCGAGGTGCATGCGGCTGGACGATCTGCACCATTGCGTTCCACGGTACGACTCGATCCATCTCGTCGAGAAACTCGCGCTTGCGCGTCTTCTTTGTCGACAGGTTAAGACCCAGGTCAAACTGATTCGGGGGTGTCACGCGTTTGGAAATCATGGCTTCAGCTCATACAAAGGTCGGGTCTTTTTTGCAGACCTTCTCTATGTCAACAATGTGCGTCCGAACTGCGGCGCGAGAAAGCGGACACATCTGCTAACGTTTCTCTAAAAAAGGTATTACTGAGGAGCAATACGCATTCTCCCTCCGCAGGTTGCGCGCCCATGCTTACTTCGTCTTTGCGGTAGCACACGCACCACGTCGCGATGATCTACATGGATCGCTTTGTAAGCTGAAGAATCTCTCGCAGCGACGACGGCACGTGAATCCGATAGCGATATTCACAGTTCATCGATGCAAATCGTTGATATCGAAGACCATCGCGTGAGAAGTTGCTACAGACGAATTTGACGATCCGCAAACGGCTCCGAGTTCAGTGCTCCAGCGCACAGACTACGACGAGCGTCGCCAGTAACTTTGCGCCGGGAACGTTCTTGGAGCACAGTCCTGCTTCCGATAGCGTGTTCGCAATCGATGCGGCGGCAATCCAAGGTCATTCTCTGCCCGGCACGTGGTCGAACACGGCACCATCCCAAGTCCTTTGAGAAGCTCGCAAGCACCTCCGCAACTCGCATGAACACTGACTCGCCGCCACCGCATCCCGGTCATCCGCTGAGCGTCACCGAAACGCTCAACCGCGAGTGCTTTTGCTTGAGTCTCGACAAGGGCGCACTGGCACGAGCACTCGACTCTGAACTCGGCGAGCCTGGCCTCTCCGAGATGGTTCGACTGCGCTGCCCCTTTCTGTTCGCGGCGCTTCCCGTGTTCGTCGCGGTGCCCCAGGTGCGGCGCATGGCGCAGGTGATGCGCGCCATCGAGTCGGTCGTCGCCCTGCCGGCCTTTCGCGACGCGGTGTTGGCTGCCGCGCCGGAGATCGCCCGGCTCGGCACCGTCGGACCGCTGGGGGTGTTCTTCGGCTATGACTTTCACCTCGATGAAGGCCGACTCGGGCTGATTGAGGTCAACACCAACGCCGGCGGCGCCATGCTCAACGCGGTGCTGGCGCGGGCACAGCGGGCATCATGCTCGGCGCTTGAAGGAATGGCGCCCACGCTGGCGAGCGTGGCTGTCTTCGAGCAGGGCATCGTCGACATGTTTCGCCACGAATGGCAACTGTCCGGCCGGACTCGGCCGCTGGCGAGCATCGCGATCGTCGACGGCGCTCCCGAGGAACAGTACCTCTATCCCGAGTTCCTGCTGTTCCAGGAGTTGTTCGAGCGGGACGGGCTGTGCGCGGTCATCGCCGACCCAGGCGCGCTCGAATGGCACGACGGCGTGTTGTGGCACGGCGAGCTCGCCATCGACTTGGTCTACAACCGGCTGACCGACTTCTACCTGGAGCAGCAAAGCAGCGCGGCGCTCCGCGAAGCTTATCTGCAGCGAGCGATCGTGCTGACGCCGCACCCCCAAGCGCATGCCCTGTATGCCGACAAGCGCCACCTGGCATTGTTCAGCAACGCGGCGCGACTGCAGACGCTAGGCGTTCCCGTCGCCACACAGCAAATCCTGTTGGAGCACGTGCCGCGCACCGAGGTGGTCGACGCCGCCGACGCGCAGCGCCTGTGGGACGCACGGCGCAGCCTGTTTTTCAAACCTGTGGCGGGCTTCGGCAGCCGTGCGGCCTACCGGGGCGACAAGCTGACGAAGCGAGTCTGGCAAGACATCCTAGCCGCAGACTATGTCGCGCAGGCCATCGTCACGCCGGGAGAGCGGATGGTCGACCATCCCGACGCCGCGAACGGTGAAAACTCCGGTAAGGCGATGAAGTTCGACCTTCGCGCCTACACCTACGACGGCGCAGTGCAGTGGGTGGCGGCTCGCCTGTATCAGGGACAAACCACCAACTTCCGCACCCCGGGAGGCGGCTTCGCGCCGGTTTACAGCGCCGTCGATGCGTCGGGGCGAACATTGAAGGTCTGCACCGACAGCAGAGCCGAAAACGTCGAGCATGCTTCCTATGTGTTCTTGCTCGACGAAGGCAGCGGAGTCCACCCGGTCCCCCACGCTTTGTACGTCGCGCTGGCACGCGGCCAGGCAACGGCGCCGGCGCTCTCTGGTCAAACCTTGCGTTTGGCCGACTGGTATGTGCGCCTGAAGGATAAAGCACCCGACACCATCGCCAACGAAACCTACAGCATGGTCCGCTTCGACGCGCAAGGGCGTGTCGATTGGACGACCACAGCGGCTTCGCACCCCGATCGAACCGACGTGAAGACCGCGCCAGAAGATGCGGGCTGGCCGACTTCCGCGGAGCGCGAGCGTATGCTGGAGTTGCTGTTCGGAGCCGCTAAAGGGACCGAGTTAACGAGCCCCCCGTCGTCGCCGGCGCCAAGCGCGGAAACACCATCGTATTGCTCGAAACGGTCGCCTGGTACAAGCAAGCCCCCGTGTCGCTGAACGTGACATCCAGTCCCAGCGAGGCTTCCCGTGTGCGGAATCTGTGGTGAACTGAGATTCGACGCCACATCGCCAGACATGGCGGTGGTCGACCGAATGTCCGAGCGTCTGGCGCGTCGTGGGCCCGACCATGCGGGCACTTTCTCCGATGGCCCGCTGGCCTTCGGCCACCGACGCCTGGCGATCATCGACCTGTCGGCGAGTGCTGATCAGCCGATGGTGGATCCGGAGCTGAAGTTGGCCCTGGTGTTCAACGGCACGATCTACAACTACCGCGAGCTGCGTGCCGAACTGATCGCGGCGGGGTACACGTTCTTCTCCGAGGGCGACAGCGAAGTGATCCTGAAGGCCTATCACGCCTGGGGCGAACAATGCGTGCAACGCTTCTACGGCATGTTCGCATTCGCCATTTGGGATATGCGAGACGCCGGCGACACCAGCCTGTTCATCGCGCGCGACCGATTCGGAATCAAGCCGCTCTATCTGACCCAAGACGATCGAAGGTTGCGCTTCGCGTCGAGCCTACCGGCGCTGCTCGCCAGCGGAGGCATTGACACCCGTCTCGATCCGGTCGCGCTTCACCACCACTTCACGTTGCACACGGTAGTGCCGGCACCGCGCACTGTGCTCAGCGGTGTGCGCAAGCTGCCGCCCGCAACGACGATGACGGTGGATACAGACGGGCGAGTCTCGCAGAGCGTCTACTGGACCCTAGACGCCACGCGGCCAGCCCAAGCTCTATCCGAGCACGAGTGGTTGGCGCAAACCCGCGAGGTTCTGGTGCGATCGCTCGACCGCCACCGCCTGGCGGCCGACGTGCCCGTGGGGGTGCTCTTATCCGGCGGATTGGATTCGAGCCTGCTGGTCGGACTGCTGGCGGATCACGTAAACGATCTTTTGACGTTTTCGATCGGTTTTGAGAGCGTAGGCGCCGGTACAGAGAAAGCCGACGAGTTCGAATACTCGGACCTGATCGCGGCGAATTTCAAGACTCGCCACCACAAACACCTTATTCCCAACAGCGAGGTGCTGGCGCGGCTGCCAGAGGCCGTTGCGGCAATGACCGAACCGATGATGAGTCACGACGTCATTGCTTTCTACCTTCTGAGCGAACGGGTGGCGCCGGAAGTGAAAGTCGTGCTTGCGGGGCAAGGCGCCGACGAGGTCTTCGGCGGCTACTTCTGGTACCCGTTGATGGACGCCGAAACCGGTCCGCCGGTTGAACGGTTCAGCCGGCACTATTTCGACCGCGACCACGCCGAGTACCTGGAGATGATCGCGCCGGCCTGGCACGTTCCCGACGTGACGACGGAGCTTGTCGCGCGCGAGCTGGCCAAGCCGCAGGCCGACACCTTTCTCGACGAGGTCTGGCGCTTCGACGCCACCACACTCATCGTCGACGATCCGGTCAAGCGCGTGGACAACATGCCGATGGCCTGGGGCCTGGAAGTACGGGTGCCCTTCCTTGACCATGAACTGGTCGAACTGGCCGCCCGGATGCCGCCAGAACTCAAGCTCAAGGAAGGTGGCAAGTTCCCACTCAAAGCGATCTCACGTGGCGTGATTCCCGACGCGGTGATCGACCGGCCAAAGGGATATTTCCCGGTACCGGCGCTGAAGCACGTTAGCGGCCCGTTCCTTGAGCTGATGCGCGGCATCCTTCAGTCGGACGCCTGTATCAGTCGCGGGCTCTACCAACGCGCCTACGTCGACAAGTTGCTGGCCGACCCGGAGAAGTACTTCACCCGCATCCAGGGCAGCAAGCTGTGGCATCTGGCGCTGCTGGAATGGTGGCTGCAGATCCATGTGGACGGTGTGGTGGAAAGAACCAGCGCAGCAAGCGAAGCCCATCCTGGATGAACGGTGGCAAGGAATCCCGTGTCGCGCACCACGCACCCTGAACGGCACCGCACCGATCGCATCGGCTGGTTGCGCGCTGCCGTGCTCGGTACCAACGACGGCATCGTGTCGACCCCCAGTCTCGTGGTCGGCGTGGCAGCTGCCAGCGCCAGCCACGACAACATTCTGATCACCAGCGTTGCAGGGTTGATGGGCGGTGCGATGTCGATGGCTGCCGGCGAATATGTCTCGGTCCGTTCGCAAGCCGACACCGAGATGGGGGATCTGTCGCGCGAGCGGACCGAGTTGGAAACGGATCCCGCAGCCGAACGGCGCGCACTCACGGCCATCTATTTCTCAGGAGGCCTCGTGCCCGATCTGGCACAGCAGGTGGCCGAGCACTGATGGCGCATGACGCCCTGGGTGCGCACGCGCGTGACGAACTCGGTATTTCGGAGGCCCTCCGCGCGCAGCCGGTTCAGGCCGCGTTGGCATCGGCCGCCGAGTTTCGCAATCGGTGCGGTGCTGCCGCTAGCCGTGACGGCGCTGGTACCGGGCAAGAGCCTGATTCGCTGGGTGTCGGTCACGTCGATCGCCTTCTTGGCAGCCTTGGGGTGGCCCGTCAGCCAGAGTCGGTGGCGCCGGCGTTCTGGTGGGTGCTAGCGGGTGACCTTCTGGGGTGCGCTCGCAATGGCGATCACCGCAGGTGTGGGCAGGCTGTTCGGTGCCGCCGTTTGATGCTCGGCTCTGCGGCCTGATCGCATCGTTCCCCTTCTCGCCTTGCCCGATTGCTGGTCGAACAGTAACCGCAGATTGCGTGCGTGCGTTGTCGCACAGACTGACGCATGGTGTCGGCGTAGCTTGAATCTGGTGGCCCAGATTGCAGACGTTCCTCGGCGTGTCCAGCGCATTTGGCTGCGGGCTTTCCTATTCCTTCGGAGCACGAAAACATGATGAATGGTGGCATGTGGGGCATCGGTTGGATGGGTGGTGACGGCATATGCGTGCCAATCCTGATTGCCATATTGGCCGTTGGCTACGTGGCATGGTTCATCAAAGGAAGGCGAAAGTGACCCGAGTGAACGCTTTCCGCGCGTCCCGAGCTGCGCCTCGCAATTCTCGGTGCGTATCGAGATGTCATCGCGCAACTTGTTGATCCTGCTCAAGTTCCACCTTGCAATCGATGCATAGAATTTCCGAACCTCTTTATGGTTTTCATGCAGTCGTCTCGATGACCCGCGAAATATCCCCATTGGTCCCTCACTTTCTTAGTCCGCACAGGACCCACAACCCAGGAATTCACCATGACCCCCGCACGTACCCTCGTTGCACTGTCCGTTGCCGCACTCGCCGGCGCCTGCGCAAGCCCTGGCTCGGTCAACGCGCCGCCGCCTTCGTCAGGCGTCACGGACACCAGCGCGGCGGCACCTATGGAACCCGGCATGAAGGTGATGCAGGAGATGCACCAGAAGATGATGAACGCTAAGACCCCCGAGGAGCGCAGCGCGCTGATGGCCGATCACATGAAGGCCATGCAGGGCGGCATGAGCATGATGAAGGGCATGGGCGCCATGGACGGAAAAGGGTCCATGGAGGGGATGGGCGCGATGGCCGATGCCAAGGGCATGACAGCCGACATGGCCAAACATCACAAGATGATGGAACAGCGCATGAGCATGATGCAAATGATGATGGAGATGATGATGGACCGGATGCCGCCAGCGTCCATGAAGCAGTGAGCCGACCATGAATCACCCACCACCAGTCGCGGTCTCTCCGAAGGGTCCCAGCTACGGTTTCAACTGCAGGCTGGAAGGTATGACCTTTCCGCAGGCAATCGCGACAGTGACCGACGCGCTGAAGGCAGAAGGCTTCGGCATCCTGACCGATATCGATGTGCAGGCCACGATGAAGGCCAAGCTCGGAATAGACGGACGGCCGTACCGGATTCTCGGCGCCTGCAATCCGCCACTGGCGCACCGCGCCCTTCTCGCCGAGCCCGACATCGGCTTGCTGCTGCCGTGCAACGTGGTGGTGCGCGAAGAAGGCGACGGCGGTCTTGTCGTTGGGTTCATGGACCCGGTCGCAGTTCTACAAATGGCCACTGATCCCGAGATCGGCCGCGTCGCGCACGAGGTGCGCCAAAGGCTGGACCGAGTGCGGTCGGCGTTGATCGAACGGCCCGTCGGCGCCGAAGTGAACTGAAGGATGCAGTATGTTCCACGACGGAAACTATGTGGGCGGCATGCACGGTGCCTGGTGGCTGTTCTGGCTGCTGATGATCGGGGTGTTTCTCTTCTACGGCTGGGGGCAACCACGTCGGCGCAGCGAGCGACTGCGCGAAACTCCCCAAGAGGTCTTGCACAGGCGGCTGGCCAGCGGCGAGATCACGCCGAAAGATTACGAAGAGCGAAAGGCGTTGATCGATCGGGATGCTGTCAGGAAATCGTAAGGGCATGACATGCACCACACTCGACCCGCGACGGCCACGGCCACGGATTTCAACCTGCGTGACCGGTAACGTTCGCAATTGCCTACTCACGTCGGGTGCGCATGGTCAAAACGTCGATCGACAAGGCCAGGATCAAGTCTCTCTTGCTGGAGGGCATTTATCCTTCTGCCGTCAAGCTGCTGGAGGCGGCGGGCTACACCCAGATCGAGAACCTGAGAGGCGCGGTGGCGGGCGACGAACTCAACGCCAGGATCGACGACGTGCAATTCGTCGGCATCCGTTCGCGCACCCAACTGACTGCGGATGTGTTTTCCCATGCACCCAAGCTGGCGGCAGTGGGTTGCTTTTTCATCGGAACCAACCAGGCGGACCTGCAGGCGGCTCGCGAGCGCGGCATCGTGGTGTTCAACGCACCGTTTTCCAATACACGGTCGGTGGCGGAACTGGTGCTGGCCGATGCCATCCTGCTGTTGCGTGGCGTGCCCGCAAAAAATGCCGCAGCGCACCGCGGCAGCTGGCTCAGGTCGGCCGATGACGCGTACGAGATTCGCGGCAAGACCTTGGGGATCGTCGGCTACGGCTCGATCGGCAAGTGCTGGCCGAGGCGCTGGGCATGTACGTCGTCTTCTTTGACGTGGTATCCAAGCTGTCCGTTGGGCAATGCACAGCAGGTGCCAGAGCTGCTTGATCTGCTGGCGCAGTCCGACGTGATCAGCCTGCACGTGCCCGAGACTCAGGCCACCCAGCGGATGATCGACGAAGCGCAGATTGCGGCCATGAAATCGAGCAGCATGTTGATCAATTCGTCTAGCGGCCTTGCGTCAGAAGGAGCTGCTGGGTGCGGCGCTCGACGTTTTTCCGTCCGAGCCACGCAGCAACAAGGACGTGTTCGAGTCGCCATTGCGGGAGTTCAACAACGTCAATCCTGACGCCGCACGTTGGCGGTTCGACGATCGAGGCACAAGAGAACTTCGGCGTTGAAGTCGCCGAAAAGCTGGTGAAGTACAGCGACAACGACACGTCGACGTCGTCTGTCAACTTCCCCGAAGTGGCGCTTCCTGCCCACCCCGGCAAGCACCGCTGCTGCACATCCGCCGCA
Organism: Variovorax sp. LG9.2; assembly: GCF_035018885.1. Lineage (NCBI taxonomy): Bacteria > Pseudomonadati > Pseudomonadota > Betaproteobacteria > Burkholderiales > Comamonadaceae > Variovorax > Variovorax sp. LG9.2. Next base: position 25,847 of record NZ_JASJXB010000033.1, read on the forward strand.
ACGTGCCGGGCGTGCTGTAGGTAATCAACAAGGTCTTCGCCGACAACCGCATCAACATCGCGCCGCAGTACCTGCAGACGAACAATGCCATTGGCTACGTGGTGATCGACATCGACGCGGCGCACTCCGACTTGGCTTTGGTCAAACTCGCCGAGGTGCCGGGCACCATCCGAAGTCGCGTCTTGTTTTGAGTGCTGGCGGTGCGCCCCCTTGACATTCCCCTCGATGGCAAGCTTCAAACTGACTGCACATTGAAACTGCGGCCACGAAGTCGGGCCGCGATCAAATAACGTTCACCATGAACGCTGTCGCACCACCTGTTCCGAATGCGGGCAACCTGCTCGACTGGACCCTGCCTATCGAAGGCATCACCTGCGCATCCTGCGTCGCGCGCGTTGCAAAAGCTGCCGGGCGTCGCCGAAGCCACGGTGAACCTGGCGACGGAATCGGCCAGCGTCCATGCAGACGCAAGTGTCAGTCTCGCAGCCCTGCAATCGGCTGTCGAGAAGGCCGGCTACACGGTTGGCGAGAGCAGCGTGTCGCTGGCCATCGATGGAATGAACTGCGCCTCGTGCGTGTCGCGCGTCGAGAAGGCGCTCATGCGCGTTCCGGGCGTGGTCCGGGCCGAGATCAACCTGGCGACCGAGTCAGCGACTGTGACGGCGTCCACTCGCCACATCGACGAGGCAGCGCTCGTCACCGCCGTGGAGCGGGCGGGCTACTTGGCGCGGCCTCGTCATCCTGACGCCGAGGGGGGGACAGAGACCACGCCGCGACGAGCATCCGATTGGTGGCCCGTGGCCATAGCAGCCGCACTCTCGGCGCCCCTGGTGCTGCCCATGATCGGCCTGTTGTTCGGCCAGCACTGGATGCTCCCGGGCTGGATCCAGCTGGCGCTGGCAACGCCGGTGCAGTTCTGGCTCGGCGCCCGTTTCTACCGCGCGGGCTGGAAGGCCGTCAAAGCGGGCAGCGGCAACATGGACTTACTGGTGGCCCTGGGCACCAGCGCCGGCTACGGCCTGAGCCTGGTGCAACTCTTGCGCTATGGCAGCGAGAGCATGCCGCATCTGTACTTCGAAGCCTCTGCGGTGGTCATCACACTGGTGCTGCTCGGCAAGTGGATGGAGACGCGAGCCAAACGGCAGACCACTAAGGCAATCCGGGCGCTGAATGCGTTGCGGCCCGAGACGGCCGGCGTGCGTCGCAACGGAAGCGACACCGAAGTCCCCGTGTCGCAAGTTCACGTCGGCGACCTCGTGATAGTGCGGCCGGGTGAGCGGCTGCCCGTGGACGGCCAGGTGCTCGATGGCAGCAGCGACGTCGATGAGTCGCTCATTACCGGCGAGAGCCTGCCGGTTGCCAAGCAACTGGCCGACAAAGTCACCGGCGGCGCGCTGAACGGCGAAGGTCTGTTGATCGTCCAGACCACCGCCGTCGGCGTCGAGTCGACGCTGGCCCGCATCGTGCGCCTCGTCGAATCAGCGCAGGCGAAGAAGGCCCCGATCCAACGGCTGGTGGATCGAGTGAGTGCCGTCTTCGTGCCGGTAGTCATCGGCATTGCGTTGGTCACCGTGCTGGCTTGGGGGCTGAGCACCGGCAATTGGGAGTCCGCCATCCTCAACGCGGTCGCGGTGCTTGTGATTGCCTGCCCCTGCGCGCTCGGCCTGGCCACGCCGACGGCCATCATGGTCGGTACCGGCGCGACGGCCAAGCTCGGCATTCTGATCAAGGACGCCGAAGCACTGGAGGTGGCTCATGGCGTTACGGTGGTGGCTTTCGACAAGACCGGCACGCTCACGGTAGGCAAGCCTGAACTCGTTGCTGCTGTTCCCGCGGTGCACTCTGACACAGACCGCGCCGCGCTGCTGGCAGCCAGCGCGGCGGTGCAAGCGGGAAGCGAACATCCACTGGCGTCCGCAGTGATGACCGCGGCAAAGAATGAGGGACTCGTCGTGGCATCCGCGACGGGGGTGCGCGCGGTGGCGGGTCGCGGGGTGGCGGCACTCGTGTTAGGCCATGAGCTGCGGCTCGGAAGCGCCCGCTTCATGGGCAAACTGAAGGTCGACATCTCGTCGCTCGACGACGACGCCGCGGCATGGCAGGCGCGCGGCTGCACGGTGTCATGGCTCGCCGACGTGTCGGCAAGCCCCCGCCTGCTCGGTCTGCTGGTATTCGGCGATGCGCCCAAACCCGGAGCCGCTTCAGCCGTGCTCGCTTTGCAGAAGATGGGCGTGCGCTCGGTGCTCATCACAGGCGACAACGCCGGCAGCGCGCGGGGTGTGGCCAAGGTGCTCGGCATTACCGACGTTCATGCCGACGTGCTTCCTGAAAGCAAGGCCTCCCTCGTTTCACAGCTGAAAGCCGACGGCGAGCGTGTCGCGATGGTTGGCGATGGGATCAACGACGCGCCTGCGCTCGCGATCGCCGATGTCGGCATCGCCATGTCCACCGGCACCGACGTGGCGATGCACACGGCCGGCATCACGCTGATGCGCGGCGACCCGGCGCTGGTCGCTGACGCCATCGACATCTCATGCCGTACCTACGCCAAGATCCGGCAGAACCTGTTCTGGGCTTTCTTCTACAACGTGGTGGGCATTCCGCTGGCTGCTTTCGGCCTGCTGAATCCGGTGATCGCTGGAGCGGCAATGGCCTTCAGCAGTGTCAGTGTTGTCAGCAATGCGCTATTGCTTCGGCGCTGGAAGGGAACACGATCCTGACCGACTGCAGCCACTCCATGCACCGCGCACCAGCACGACAGGCACAGGACATCTGAGGCCAATGCGTTTCAATGTCCGTCGCGACGAAGTGGACGATAAAGCCGGACCGTAGAAAAGTCGTTCGCCAGATGTCCTGTCGTTGAATGGTGCAATCGATCGCATTGGTAGGCCAAAAAAAAGGAAGAGCAACGGCCATTTTTACTACGCTCGGCCAAGAATATTGAGCGCGGATCATCCGCCATGGCTTTCGCAAAAGCATGAGCTTCCCCTCTTCAGCCGCTGAACGGTCCGATGCTCCACGATCCGGCAGGCCGTGTTTACCGAATGATCGGGCGCTGGGCGGCTGCAGCATCGGCGGCAACGCGCGTCGGATGCCACTCTCTCCGGGCGATCGGGATCACTGAATACCGGAGCGATGGCGGCAAGCTGGAAGTGGACCAAACAGATGGACTAACCATGAAGTGCGATGGCGACAGGGTCGTAGGACCGGCGGCAACACCTGATGCCACTCGATGCGGTCGAGAAATTCTCATTCAACCAAAGCTGAGCCCGCCTAACAGCCTGCTGAAATACTCCCCGACCGCTGTCGACATCCGCTCCTCGAACGTTGATCAGTGATCGTTTCCTCAATTGAGAACAAACCCCAGACCATGCGCGGCGCCGATACCTTCACCGAGAGTCTGTTCACCATGCGCAAGCTCGAGGACTTTGTGCCGGCAGACCATCCGCTGCACCCGATCCGCACGATGGTCAACGAAGCGCTGATCAAGATGGATGACTTGTCCGCCGGCATGTACGAGGCTGACATCAAGGGTGGGCGCCCCAGCATCGCTCCAGAGAAGCTGCTGCGCGCGATGCTGCTGTAGGTCTTCTTCAGCGTGCGCTCGGAGCGCCAGCTCATGGAGCAGACCCAATACAACCTTCTGTATCGCTGGAGAGCTGGCCCCGTTGATCTGAACAGATTCCGAAGATTTATAAGTGGATCCTGCGGGGTCAGGCTGCCTCGGCCGAAGGCCGTGGCAACGAGTCGAAGTACACCACATCGGGCGTGCGGGCCTGCAGGCTCGAATGCGGCCTGCGGGTGTTGTAGAACTCGATGTACCGGCCGATTCCGTTGCGCGCCTGGCTCACGCTCTCATAGGCATGCAGGTACACCTCCTCGTACTTGATCGAGCGCCACAGCCGCTCGATGAACACGTTGTCTCGCCAGCAGCCCTTGCCGTCCATCGAGATGCGGATGCCGTGGTCGGTGAGCAAGCCGGTGAAGGCCGCAGTCGTAAATTGGCTGCCCTGGTCGGTATTGAAGATTTCCGGCGTGCCGTACCGGATGATCGCCTCCTCGACAGCATCCGTGCAGAACTCGGTGTCCATCGAGATCGACAACTTCCAGGCCAGCACCCGGCGGCTGTACCAGTCGATCACCGCCGCTAGGTAGACGAAGCCCCTGGCCATCGGGATGTAGCTGATGTCCATCGCCCAGACCTGATTGGCGCGGGAGGCTGGCAGCGTGCACAGCAGGTACGGGTAGATCGTGCACCCGGGTGTCTTCTTGCTGGTGTTGGGCTTCCTGTAGAGCGCCGTGATTCCCATGCGCCGCATCAGCGTGGTCATGCGCTTGCGGCCCGCAGCGATGCCTTCTCCTCCCAGCAGATCGCGCAGCATGCGCGCTCCGGCGAACGGCAGTTCAAGGTGCAACCCGTCAATGCGGCGCATCCGCTTCAGGTCGTCATCGCTCACCGGCCTGGCCGTGTAGTACGCCGAGCCGCGGCTGATGTTCACCAGTGCGGCCTGGCGCCGGATTGGCAGATCGTGGCCTCGGTCGATCATCGCTTTGCGCTCAGCATGCCGGCCTTGATGAGCGCGCCTTCCAAAAAGTCATTCTCCAGCGCCAGCTGGCCGATCTTCGCGTGCAGTGCCTTCAGATCGATCGCAGGTTCCGCTGTCGCCTGCTCGCCGCCGAACACGTCGGCCGCTCGGCTGAGCAGCTGGTTCTTCCAGTCGGTGATCTGGTTGGGGTGTACGTCATGCGGCTGCGCCAGCTCGGCCGGCGTCTTGTCGCCTCGAACTGCGGCCAGTGCCACTTTGGCTTTGAATGCCGTTGAGTGTGTGCGGCGGGGTCTTCTGCTCATCTTTGCCCCAGTCTTCACAGGCGAGATCCTCGCCTTCAGGAGCAGTTTCCACACTTATCGGGTTGTTCAGATTTCCGGGGCCAGCTCTCTATGTGAAAAGCGAGTCTTGCCGGAAAAAATGACTCGATTTAAAGAGGAGTATTTTCACACCCTGTTAGGGCTGCGCCTTTGTAATCTGCGTGCGCAGTGGGGCGCTGACTACGCTCATGAACGATCCTCGCCTACGCGTAAGAGACCGATAACGACCGAATACTGAAACGTGACTAATACAAAAAATGAGCTCTCAACAGGTCGTCCCATCCAATCCACAGCCAGGTTCGGACCCGAGCTTCGCGTGAAGGATACTTCAGTGGAAGAACATCCGAAGAGGCGCATTAATGATGGCGCGTCACTGGGCAAGAGTGCAACTTCGACGGCAGCTGGTGCCGCTGGACAGCTTCAACCCAAAGATTGAAACTCGCGGTCAGATGGACAAGGGCGCACGATGAAGGCGGCCGAACGGGGGCGGGAGGGGAATGAGGCGGTGAGAAGCCAGCTCGTGCGGAAAGCAACTCCGCTTTCTATTTATCCGTGAAGATATCCTATACCGCTATGGGGCATCAATGGTCGTCAGCATTGGTCGTGGCAAAAAATCTCACGCAGACTCTCAACCGCTTGGCGCGGATTTAAGGCCAGGTGCGCGGCGTCGCGCAAATGGCGAGTGACGACCGATACTGCATCGACATCCTCAACCAAGTTCAAGCGGTCAAGGCCGCTGTGGCCAAGGCGGAGAGCAGCATCCTAAAAGACCACGCGGCCCATTGCGTTGCCCATGCCATCGCCTCCGTGTGGGGGAGCAACAAAAGAAATTTAACGAACTGATTGACCTGTTCGAGAAGGTCAAGCGTTAGGAACAAGCAAGTCGGCAAACCCCGCGATGTCGCAGCCAACCGCAATAAATTCGTCTAGCTCAAAAAAGGCCCTGCTTTACCGCATGGTGATGGAAAAGCACATTTGCCCCTATGGCCTCAAAGTCAAGTACTTGCTCGAGCACGAAAGCTACGTAGTGGAAGATCGTTGGCTGAAAACGCGCAAGGAAACCGATGCGTTTAAAGCCGAACAGGAAGTCAAAACCACACCGCAGACCTTTATCGACGGCAAGCGTGTGGGCGGCCACGACGAGACTCGCCGCTTTCTCGGCAAGGAGGTCAAACACAAAGATGCCACGAGCTATACGCCGGTGCTTGCAATCTTTGCGACTGCCGCGCTCATGGCTCTGGCCGTTAGTTGGGCGCTGCTTGGCAACGTGTTCACTGTGCGGGCGGCCGAATGGTTCATCGCGTTCTCTATGTGCATCCTGGCAGTGCAAAAACTACAGGACATTGACAGCTTCGCCACCATGTTCTTGGGTTATGACCTGCTAGCGCAACGTTGGGTGCCTTATGCGTGGATCTATCCGTTTGGTGAGTTGCTGGCCGGCGTGCTGGTGATCGCGCGGGCTCTCAACTGGATATCGGTACCAGTCGCACTGTTGATTGGCACAATAGGCGCGGTGTCGGTGTTTTACGCCGTATACACACAGAAGCGCGAGCTTAAATGTGCATGTGCCGGCGGCAATTCGAATGTCCCGCTAGGCTTCGTATCGTTGACAGAGAATTTGATGATGATTGCAATGGCCGTTTGGATGGTTTTCACCTGACGAGCCGAACCAGCACATTTCAATTTGAGCCATCCGAAGTGAATACGCCCAAGTGCAATGCAGCTCGCATGCTATGCGGATCCGTTTCGGTTTATCCGGTGAAATGGTGGCTAATTCGGGCCGGCATCAAGGAAAAGTTGTGAGCGGGGCGCGCAGCGGAATCGCAGAATGCGCCGCCGAATCGGCGCGTGAAAAGTGGCAGTTGTTCAACATATCGCGTCTGCGCACTTTTGTAGCTACGTTTGTGCAGCTTGCCGTTTGTTTTGGACTTTTCGCCAATGGTTGGACGTCGGCCGGCGCCGTCGAACTGCTGTCGATGCCCGCCCATTTGATGCCGGCGCATTGCGATGAAACGCTGCGCATGGATGTTTCAACAGCCGATCATTGGCACATCACCGATCATGCTGCCGACAAGGACTTGAAGCGCGACTGCTGCAAGCGCATGGCTTGCGCAGCGTCCTGCCTCAGCGCACACAGCGCACCGCTTGGGCTGGCTTCATTCATCAGAGGCCAGGCCAGACGCTTTTATCGGTCACTGAGTGATGCCGCGCAGGTGATCTACGCATCGCCGGCTTTGGCACCTCCCATCGAACCTCCGATCGTTTGAGCTTTGGCGCCGTTGGCGTCAGGAAACCGCACGTCTCTTCACCCTGTCTTGAGGCGACGACCGTGGCGGGCGGCGCTGTGCCGGCCAAGCCTCAGCTCAATTTTCGGAGTCATCATGTCCTTTGATTTGTCCCGTCTGCAAGACGGATCAGCGACGCCCTCGAGGCGCAAATTCATCACCGGTATTGCGGCGGCAGGCGCTCTGGCCAGCTTCGGTTCCTGGGCGCGCCGCAGCGACGCAGCCAACGTTCCCGGTGCGTCCGGCAATCCGAACGTTCTGACGGGCACCCAGTTCGACCTGACGATCGACAACACGCCGGTCAACATCACTGGTCGTGCCAGCATGGCCACCGCCGTCAACGGCTCGGTGCCAGCGCCGGTGTTGCGCTGGAGGGAAGGCGAAACCGTCACGCTGCGGGTGGCCAACCGCATGGCAACCACCACCTCGATCCACTGGCACGGCATCCTGCTTCCATTTCAAATGGACGGCGTGCCCGGCCTGTCGTTTGCAGGTGTTGGGCCGGGCGAAACCTTTACCTATCGCTTCGACGTCAAGCAAAGCGGTACGTACTGGTACCACAGCCATTCGCGCTTCCAGGAACAAACGGGGGTCTACGGCTCCATCGTGGTCGAACCCCGCAACGGCGAGCGCCACCGCGCCGAACGCGACTACGTCCTCATGCTCTCCGACTGGTCCGACGACGACCCCGAGACGGTGATGGCCAACCTGAAGAAGATGAGCGACTTTTACAACTTCAACGAGCCGACGGCGGTTGATTTCGCTCGTGACGCTTCAAGCATGGGCGTCCAGCAGGCGCTCGCCAAACGGAAGATGTGGAACCAGATGCGCATGAGTCCGACGGACCTGTCGGATGTCACCGGTCACCACTACACCTATCTTGTCAACGGGGAATCGCCAGACGGCAACTGGACCGGCTTGTTCAAGCCCGGCGAGAAGGTCCGTTTGCGAGTCATCAACGGATCGTCGCAGAGCATTTTCGACCTGCGCATTCCGGGCTTGAAGATGCAGGTGGTAGCCGCCGATGGCCAGGATGTCGAGCCCGTGACCGTCGATGAGTTCAGGATCGCGACCGCCGAGATCTACGACGTGATCGTCGAGCCGAAGGACGACCGCGCATTCACCATCTTTGCCCAATCGATCGACAGGATGGGATTCGCGCGGGCGACGCTCGCGCCGCGCGCGGGGATGCAGGCCGAGGTCCCCGCCATGGACAAGCCGCAGTGGCTCACGATGACCGACATGATGGGCAGCATGGCGATGGGCGGCGACATGGCCGGTATGGACCACGGGACGATGGATCACGGCGCCATGGGCCACGGGGCAATGAAGATGCCAATGGCCATGGGCGCAGACAAAGCGGGCATGAAAATGCCTGCAACCCGGATGGCGAAACATGCGCGCACGGAGTACGGCCCGGGGGTCGACATGCGCGTGGACATGCCACGCGACAACATCGATGACCCTGGCATCGGGCTGCGCGACAACGGCCGCCGCGTGCTGACCTATGCCGACCTGCACACCATCGGTGGCCCCCTCGACAAACGAGGGCCGGGGCGAGAAATCGAGCTGCACTTGACCGGCAACATGGAACGATACATGTGGTCGTTCGACGGGCAAAAGTTCTCAGATTCGAAACCACTTCACTTCAGGCATGGCGAGCGACTGCGCATCATCCTCGTGAACGACACCATGATGCCGCACCCGATCCACCTGCACGGCCTGTGGAGCGAGTTGGAGAGCCCGGACGGAAAGTTCCAGGTGCGCAAGCACACCATCATGGTCCAGCCTGCTCAGCGCGTCAGCTACCTCGTGAATGCAGATGCCCTCGGAAACTGGGCCTACCACTGCCACCTGCTGTATCACATGGAAGCGGGCATGTTCAGAAAGGTGGTGGTGTCGTGAACAAAAATCTCAATCCTCTTGGGGTCATTTTTGCGGATAAGACAGGAGCGTCGCGCCGCTTGCTGACCTTGGCGACTGCTCTGCTCGTACCGGTCGCAGCCTTCGCGCAATCAAGCATGTCGGCGACGGATCAACAAGGGATGTCGAACTCGAACAAATCCGAGGCAGCGGCAGCCATGGATCACTCAAAGATGCCCGGCATGGACCACGGCAGCATGCCCGGTAAGAAGCCGGAAGCGATGCCCATGGACCACTCGAAGATGCCTGGCATGGATCACGGCAGCATGCCCGGCGTTAAGCCGAAAGCGGCGCCCATGGACCCTTCGAAGATGCCCGGTATGGACCGCGGCAGCATGCCCGGTATGAAACCGGAAGCGATGCCCATGGACCACTCGAAGATGCCTGGCATGGATCACGGCAGCATGCCCGGCGTCAAGCCGAAAGCGGCGCCCATGGACCATTCGAAGATGCCCGGTATGGACCACAGCAGCATGCCTGGCATGAAGCCGGAAGCGGCGCCCATGGAGCACTCAAAGATGCCTGCCATGGACCACGGCAGCATGCCCGGCATGAAGCCGGAAGCGATGCAAATGGGAGCGATGCAGTGAGGCTCGCCCCCGAGCGACGCCCGGGACCCCGATGCCTATTCGAACGGCTTGTCCATGGGTCCCATGAACGGCATGGACATGGCGGACAACGACCGGTACGGTCAGGTGCTGATTGACCGCCTGGAGGCGACGCATTCGAACGACGGCAACGGACAGGCCCTCGATGCGCAGGCCTGGTACGGCACGGATCTCAACAAGCTTTGGCTCAAGGTGGATGGCGAGCGCTCCAACGGAAAACTCGGCGCCACGCGCACCGAGGCGCTCTGGAACCATGCGATTGCGCCTTACTGGGGTCTGCAAACCGGCTTGCGTCACGATTTCGGCGGTGGTCCCGGAAGAACATGGGCCGCCATCGGCGTCCAAGGCCTCTCTCCCTACTGGTTCGACGTTCAAGCCACTGCTTACGTGGGCCAAGGTGGCAGAACCGCGGCGCGAGTGGAGGCCGAGTACGACATCCTCTTCACGCAGCGGCTGATCCTTCAGCCGAACGTAAAAGCAAGCTTCTACGGCAGGAATGACCCCGAGCGTGGCATCGGCTCTGGCCTGTCGGAAGTCGAGGCGGGGCTCAGGTTGCGATACGAGGTCTCGCGCAAGTTCGCACCCTACATCGGCGTCGTCTGGAAGGGCAAGTTCGGCCAGACCGCCGACTATGCGAGGGAGGCTGGTCACGCGGTGCGCGAGACGCAGGTGGTTGCCGGTGTGCGGGTTTGGTTCTGAGTAACAACTCATGAGCTCCACAACAAAGATCGCCGTAACAACCGCCGTGGCCGTCTGCCTGACCGCAGCGGCGGGCGCTGGGCTCTTCGCAGTTTCCGGCCTCTACAACATTGCCGCCGATGAGCCTCATTTTCCGTGGGTCAGCGCGACGCTGGAAACAATGCGCGAACGATCGATCGAGACGCGTGCCGCCAAGCTCGTCGTGCCCGACCTGAGCGAGCCAGGCCGCGTCGTTCAAGGCGCCGGCAATTACGCAGCCATGTGTGCCAGTTGCCATCTGGCACCTGGTTCAGAGAGCAGCGAACTGAGCAGGGGCCTGTATCCGCAGCCGCCAAACCTGAGCAAAGACAAGGTCGACGCTGCGCATGCGTTCTGGGTCATCAAGCACGGCGTGAAGGCGTCGGGCATGCCGGCCTGGGGCAGGAGCATGGACGACGAGTCGATCTGGAATCTGGTCGCCTTCTTGCAGAAGCTGCCGCAGATGGACGATCCGCAATACGACCAGGCCGTCGGCAGCAGCGGCGGGCATTCCCATGCTGGCGGGCATGAAACGGGCGGCCAGGATGCCGGACACGGCACTGAAGGGCACGTCATGGAAGGGCCAATGCATTCCGAAGAGGCACGAACCGCAATCCAGGCCCAGACGCATGCCAATGGCAAGGTGCACACCCACGCCCCAGCCCCTTCGATGAACCAAAGCCGACCAGCCTCGGCGGGCGCGCCTGCCTCTCACCCTTAACAAAACCAGGACCAAAAGATGAGCAAGTACCCAAAGTTCTTCGCGATGACCATCACCTCGACGATCGTCATGTTCGGCCTGATGTACCTCAACACGTACCAGCTCGATCACATCTATTTCAGCGAAACCCGTGCCTACATGGCACTGGTCATGGGCGCGACGATGGCCGTGATCATGCTGGTTTTCATGCTGGGCATGTATGCCAATCGCGCCGCCAACGCGGCGATCCTGATTGGCAGTGTGGTGGTGTTTGCTGCAGCGCTTTGGCTTGTCCGCAGCCAGGCCACCGTGGACGAGGTGTCGTGGATGAAAGCGATGATCCCGCACCACTCGATCGCGATCCTCACCAGCGAGCGCGCGCACATTTCCGATTCGCGTGTGCGCAAGCTCGCTGACGGGATCATCGAGGCACAACGTCGTGAGATCGGCGAGATGAAGGCGCTGATCAAGGATCTGGAATCGAAGTGACCCGGTCGAAACCGACGAATCGCTGGCGCGCGAGCGGCGCACAGCTTCAAAGCCAATGGATCGATCAAATTTTTTTGAGAACACTATGCAAGTAATCAAGAACCAAGCGACACGCCGACAGGCGCTGCAACTTTCGGTGGCAGCGCTGTCATGGCCCCTGTCCCGCACGGCGTTCTCGCGCACCGAGCAGCGAGTGGTCGAGATCTGGAAGAGTCCGGAATGCGGCTGCTGCAAGGATTGGGTCGCCCACCTCGAAGCCAACGGCTTCAAGACCAAGGTCTACGAAACGGGCAATGCTGCGATGCGAACTGGGTTGGGCATTCCCGAAAAGTTCGGGAGTTGCCACACGGGAAAGATCGACGGCTACGCCATTGAGGGCCACGTACCGGCAGGAGACATCCAGCGGCTGTTGCAGCAGCGCCCTGTCGCCATCGGCCTTGCGGTGCCCGGCATGCCGGTGGGGTCCCCAGGAATGGATGGTCCGGCTTATGGCGGCCGCCGTGATCCGTATGCCGTGATGCTCATTGGCAAGGATGGAAGTGGAACAGTCTTTCAAGCACACGGCTTACTTCCTCCAACGGGCCGCCGGACCGTCAGGCACGCCGCCTTCATGCCATCCGCTGCGAGGTGACGGCATGAATGACCAGCATTACCAAGGGTCTTGTTCGGCCAACGCTTGACCTTCACACGATGTCAGGGACGAGACATGTCGCCATGGCACCACCTGGAGCTGGTTTGGCCGGCGCCGCCGCGTGGCTGCAATTACCCGCACCCAATCCCAGCCTGCCGCTGCGCACGCGCTTCTCGGGACGAGCGTTGAGCGCACAAGGCGACTGATTGTTGGCGCGGACAGGACTATGGCGAGTTCGAAGGCCGACACTCCGTGGACATTCGCAAGGACAGGCCGGACTGGAACATCTGGCGCGACGGCTGCCCAGGCGGCGAATCGACGGCCGACATCGTCACAAGGGCTGACCGCCTTATCGCCAGGCTGTCGACGATGAATGGTGTCATTGCGGTTTTCTCGCACGGCCAGTTCGGCGAGGCGCTTGCGGCGAGTTGGATCGGACTTGCGCTGATCGAGGGGCAGCACTTTCCCCCTGCATCCGGCGTCCGTCAGCCTGCTGGGTACTGACGACCACCACCCGGATCGGCACGTCATCGAACTGTGGAACGAACGCCTGAGGCCGCCGTCGAGCAGGCGGCTGGCGCCCAGCGGGTAGCCTCCAAGCATTCGCGCTACCCACGTTTCTATCCATGCGCGCTCGCCTTCGTGAGGGAGCGAGACCCGGATCCATCCGGAACGGTCGACCCCCATGCCGGCCGAGCAAGGAGGATGACGACAATCCCGACCAACGGAGCAGCCAACCACGCGAAACTGGCCTGCGCCACGGCACCGAACAGCCAGCCGCCTGCAGCCGCCCCCAGCGTCTGGCCTAGGCCTGCGGCCGCGGCCAAGCCACCCATGGTGGTACCGAGGCTGCTGCGCGAGGCACCTGCAGCGCGGTAGGCGATCACTGGCAAGATGAGCCCGGTGCCGACTGAAGTGAAGCTGATTCCCGCGTACATCCAGGCGTCGGAGTGATGCAATGCGAGAACCGTCAGTCCCATAACTGCCAATGCCAGGCCGGTTACGACGACTCGGCGCGCGGGCACCTTGTCCAGCAGAGCCGTGAAGAAGAGCACAGCGTTCACGATCAACATTGCAAGCGCGCATTCTGCGAACATCATCGCCACTTCGCGCCGCGATGTGCCGATATGGAGTTGGCCCTGCAGCACGATGCCCAACTCGAAGGCCGACAGCACGAAGGTGACAGCTGCGCTAAGCCAAAGGAGCGCGATGTAACCCTGCGTGACCGAGGGCGGCACCTTGGGGTCGCCGACCAATACGACGATTCGTTCAGGCAGTGTTCGGGCCAGCCCCAACATCATCGTCGAGCCGAGGACCGCCGACAGCACGATGACAGCCTGCGCAGTGAGGGCAGCAGAGGTCGAGCCGCCGTCCACCCACGGCCCCACCCATCGGGCGACGACGTTTACGGCCGGCCCGAACAGAAACCCCAGCAGCGACATGGCGCCCAACCAAGCGAAACGACGAGCACGACGATGTTCTGGCGTGTGCTTCGCGACCAGTGCCGAGACCACTGGCACGACGGCGGCCACGAAAAAGCCAGTCGCCGCGCGCAAGGCATAGATGGCCCTCAGAGTTGCAAACTCGGGAACCAGCATCAGCAGCAGACTGGCCACATAGCCGACCAGCCCGATGATCAGAACGCGACCCAGACCGATGCGATCCGCCAGCATTCCCCACAGTGGCGCACCCACCAGCACGCCTGCCGTGTACATGCCGCTTATAAAGCCGATGTGGCGGGAAACGGCCGTCGCGGTCGCACCCGGGTCGAGAACGGCCAGCCATCCTTGCCATTGCGGCAGCAGCGCCCCATAGCCTGCGGAAACGACGAAGATAGCGGCCGCCAGCCAGACAAGCTGCCAAGGTCGCAGCGCCAGTATCGGCACACTCGGCGTGACTCTTGTCACAGGATCAAACAGGGCGGCGCCGTTCAACAGTTCAGCCGCAGCATCCGCCCTTGCTCCGACTCGCAGTCGTGTCTTCGCCCGCGACCCCGAAGCCCGCACCCTCGACGGCCGATTGCAGGCGCTCCCGAGAGGTCAGCTTTTCGTCGAAGTCGACGCGAGCGCTTGCAGGAAGCGATACGTCCACGTGCGCAACGCCTGGTAGCGCTGTCAGTGCCTGCGTCACCTTGCTGACGCATCCGCCGCAGGACATACCGGTGACGTTCATTGTTTCTGTTTGCATGGTCGTTCTTTCATGGTGGAGTGAATATGACGTTGAAGCTGAGGTCGGCATGTCCACAAATTGACTGCGTCATTCAGGTGTGATGTGGCCGGCGGAGGATTACGCAAGGGGGTGACGGCGGACACATCCGAATCCGAGGTGCAGTACAGATCGGTCACGCGGCCTTCTCCTTGGGTTGCGCACTGCCCGAGGCCGCAGGCGCACTGGCGTCGCCGGGCTTGGCAGCCCCCATGCCAGGCCGGCGGATGCCCGCCAGCTTCGTGCGCTTCAACATCAGTGCGTTGATCGCGACGATCAGGGTGCTGCCTGACATGGAAATTGCCGCGACCTGCGGACTCAGCACGAACGGGTACAGCACGCCGGCGGCGAGCGGGAAGGCGATGGCGTTGTAGGCCACCGCCCATGCCAGGTTTTGGTGCATCTTGCGCACGGTGGCTCGCGACAATTCGATCGCGCCGACGATGTCGTAGGGGTCGCTCTTCATCAGCACCACGTCGGCGCTCTCCATCGCCACGTCGGTGCCGGCGCCGATGGCAAAGCCCACGTCTGCCTGGGTCAGCGCCGGCGCGTCGTTGACACCATCGCCGACCATGCCGACCTTCTTGCCTGTGGCCTGCAAGGCCTTGACATTCTCGGCCTTCTGAGCGGGCAGCACGTCGGCCAGCACCTTGGCGATGCCCAGTTCGGCTGCAATGCTCTTTGCAGTGGCCAAGTTGTCGCCAGTGAGCATCACCACTTCGATCTTGTTTTCTCGCAGCTTGGCGATGGCCGCCTTAGACGTGGGCCGGATCGCGTCGGCGATGGCGAGGAGGCCGATGACACTGCCCGCAAGCGCCACGTGGACCACCGTACGGCCCTCGCCCTGCAGGCGCTTGGCTGGCGCCTCCAAGGCTCCGAGCGCGAGCTTTTGCTTGTCCATTAGCAGGCGGTTGCCAAGATACACCGTGCCGGTGGGCGTCTCGGCGCGCGCGCCCATGCCGTCGAGACTCTCGAAGCCGGTCGGCGCGGCCGCATCCGCAGCGGCCGCGAGCTTGGCCGCACGGCGCAGGATCGCCTGCGCCAGCGGATGATCCGAGCCCT
Organism: Variovorax sp. LG9.2; assembly: GCF_035018885.1. Classification (NCBI taxonomy): domain Bacteria; kingdom Pseudomonadati; phylum Pseudomonadota; class Betaproteobacteria; order Burkholderiales; family Comamonadaceae; genus Variovorax; species Variovorax sp. LG9.2. The sequence goes on from NZ_JASJXB010000033.1 coordinate 41,334, forward strand.
GCTCCACGGCCGCGGCAGCCCTCAGCAGCACCTCCTCGGATACACCGTCGGCCGTGATGATCTCGACCACCTCGGGGTGGCCCACGGTCAGCGTGCCAGTCTTGTCGAAGACGATGACGTCGAGTTTGGTGGCGTCCTCCAGGGCCGAAGCGTTCTTGAACAGGATGCCGTTCGCAGCGCCGAGCCCCGTACTCACCATCACAGCCATCGGCGTGGCCAGCCCCAATGCGTCCGGGCAGGCGATCACGAAGACCGTGATGGTCAACGTCACCGCCAGCAGCAGCGGCTCGCCGATGACCCAGAACCACACCGAGAAGGTGATCAGGCCGGTCGCGATGGCGGCGTACACCAACCATTGCGCGGCCCTGTCGGCCAGCAACTGCGCTGGCGCCTTGGAGTTCTGAGCCTCTTGCACCAGCTTGACGATCTGCGCCAGCGCGGAGTCGGCACCGACCTTGGTGGCCTTGTATCGGAAACTGCCGCTTTTGTTGATGCTGGCGCCCACAACGGTGGCGCCCGGCCCCTTCTTCACGGGCATTGACTCACCGGTCAGCATCGACTCGTCCACCTGCGATTCGCCGCTCTCGATGGTGCCGTCCACCGGAATCTTGTTGCCAGGCCGTATGACAACGATCTCGCCGGCCAGCACCTCTGCCGTCGGAACCTCGACCTCGGCGCCGTTGCGGATGACGTTGGCCGTCGTCGGCGTCAACTTCATCAGCGACTGGATGGCCGACGATGCGCCGGCACGCGCACGCATCTCGAGCCAGTGCCCCAGCAGGATGAATACCAGCAGCATGGCGACGGCCTCGAAGAATTGCCCGTCACCCTTGAAGAAGAAGGTGGTACCAACACTGAAAAGGTACCCCGTGCCCACGCTGAGCACGATGAGTGCGGCCATGCCCAAGGTGCCTTTTTTGAGTGCCCGCCAGGCTGAGACGAAGAAGGGCCAGCTCGGATAGACGATGGCCGCGCTGGCGAAAAAGAACAGCCATAGATTCACGTCCAATCCGAACGGCGGCGTCGGCGCTTTCCACATGCCGCCCATCGGCGCATAGACGAGGATCGGCAACGTGAAGGCCAGGCAGATCCAGAAGCGGTTGCGCATGTCGCGCACCATCGCGCCCAGGTCACTGCCGCTGTGGCCCATTTCATGCGCCATGTCGTCCGACATGGCGGGCGCCGCACCGGGTGCGGCGTGGCCCTGATGGTCTTTATGGTCCTGATGATCGGCGTGGCCGGTGGCAGGCGCGCTGGCCGCAGATGACGGTGAAGATGCCTTGGGCTGAGCGGCTACTGGTGACGGGGAAGGCGCTCCGGGCTTGTCCTTGTCGTCGCCCGCCAATGCCTCTCGCACCCAGGCGGTGGCCTTCTCGATGGGCCCGTCTGCTTGGCTGTCAGTGCCCGCGATCAACGTGGCCGCCGGCGTCGCAGCGGCGTCGGTGATGGTGGGCTCTGCGGCCCGCAGGGAGCCTTTCTGGGGCGCGTTTGGGGCTACGTTCTCGGCGTCCTTCTGAGCGACCGAGGGCGCCGGAGATGGAGGTGGCGGCGCCTGCTCCTCGGACTCGGGCCCGGTGCCGTGGTCGAACTTCGACGCCGGTTCGCTTGCCAGCGCATGCCCACGTTGGCGAACGTCCGACTTAATATCGGAGACATGCAGGCGTGTTTCGTCATAGCGCACAGTGGCCGACGACGCAGCGTGATTGACGGTGACGCTTTCGACACCCGGCACCTCGCCGATGCGCTCTTCGACGCCCTGCACACTGAGCACCGACAGCATGTCGTGCACGTCAATGACGCTCGTTTTCATGGCGAGTCGACCGGCTTGACCGCCACGGTCTTTGCGGGGCTGGCCGGTGGCATCTTCGGCGTCGCCGGTTCGGAGGCATCGCCCTTTTGCGCAGCGGGCGCTGCGTGGCCTTCGTGACCGTCCGGCATCGGCGCTTTGGGCTCGGCGTCGGCGTCGGAGCCGCGCTGGCGAATATCCGACTTGATGTCGGCCAGGGCCAGCCGCGTCTCGTCGAAGCGCACCGTGGCCTTGGCTGCCGCAAAGTCCACCGTCACGCTCTCCACACCCGGCACCTCACCGATCCGTTGCTCGACGCCCACCACGCTCAGTACCGACAGCATGTCGCGCACGTCCATCACACTCGTTTTCATCGTCTTTCCTTGGTTGTCTGTCGGCCGATCCCTGCGCCACCGACCCGTTAGCGGGATGGTGAACCCGCGATCAGTTGTCCTGAATCATCTTGTGCTTGACGCCCTGTTCCGCCTCGCCGTCAGGCCCCCCGGTGCCCGCCATCTCGCATGCCGCAGCCACCGTCGACGCACCGGCGCGCCAGAACCAACCGACGGGTAGGAATGACGCAGCCCGATTTGCGATCTCATCTGGGCGCTGGAAGCTCACGGCCAGGCCCGACTCCACTTGCATCACGTCGCCGTGCAATGGCAGAAATTCACCTGTGACTTCATCATGCTGGTGCGGCATGAAGATGCCTAGCTTGAAAGTAGACAGCCTGCGCAGCATGTCCTGCACCTCGGGCATCTGCATGGCGGCCTGGGCGGCTCTCAGCGTGGGCGGCAGCCCGGATGCGCTGATTCTTGAAATACTGATAACCGTCATGTAGTTCTCCTGCGTAGCGACCCATTGGATGTGGCCGGGTCAGTTGCCACTTTGTCTTGAAGCCAGCCGCCGGTGAAACCGGCTCGTAGCAGGCCCGTGGTGATAGGCACGCAATCGCGCATCAATCGCCACACCAGGCCGGAGCGGTGGTTTTCGATCATCAAAACGATCGGCCCCTGGTTCAGTCCAAAGTGCCACGGCGAGACCCACCATCCATAAGGGTTGCCGGGCTCGCCCGGATGCGATGGGTTGAAGGACGCCTTGAATCCGTAGGAATTGAATTGGGTCAGCTTGGCCTGGTAAGTGCAGTAGTCGATGGTGGGCAACACGATCTCGGGTGCGAATGGCAGCGACGCAGCCACGGCCCACGGTGCGAGCGTGCCGTCGTCGGGCCCAAAGGGCGCACCGCGCGCCACGTAGTCGAACAACTCGCGTTCATTGCCGTTGACCGTGATGCGCCCCGGGCCCGGGCCTTCACTGGCGGTAATGCCCCAGCAATGGCTGCCGTAACTCTTGAACTCAAGCGGGTTGTCGACGGCGTAGCGTTGCTGCACCAATGTCGCGCGGCGGCTGTTCTCGAAATAGTCGATGCCTTTGCCGCGCATGAACGCATCCTGAATGCCGCGAAAGTCGATCCACACATGCGACAACTGGTGCGTGAAGAGCGAGCCGGCATACAGATAGTCCTGCCCGTAGCAGTGCTCCCAGCGGTAGGTAGAGACCCACGCTTTATAGCTTTGCTGCGTTAGCGGCCAAGTCGGCGAACCCAGGCCGAGCACGTACAGCAATAGCGCTTCGTCGTAGCCTTCCCAGCGGTAACGTAGAAAACCGGTTTCGGGCTTCCAGCCATGCGTCACGGTGCTGCCCCCGTCTTGCGCCCACTGCCAATTGGCACGGCGGTACAGAGCGTCTGCCAGGGTGCGAAGTTCAGCTTCGTCGGCACTGTCGGCGTCGAAGTACATGGCCGCAACCAGTGCACCTGCAAGTAGGAACGTCGTGTCCACGGTGGACAGTTCGCATTGCCAGGCACGGCGTCCAGTCTGCATGTCCAGAAAGTGGTAGTAAAACCCCTGGTATCCGGTGGCGTCGGGCTGGGGGCCATGCGGGCTGCGCGAGAAAAATCGCAGCGTGGCCAGCGTGCGCTCGACCGCAGCGGCGCGCGACATGAAGCCGCGTTCCACGGCCACCGGGTAGCAGGCCAGTGCCAGGCCGGTGGCGGCAATGCTTGCAGGCCAGCCGGGCTCGGTCTTGTCGACCACCAGGCCGTTGTTAGGATTAGTTTCGTGCAGGAAGTAGCCGAAGGTCTGGCGCTGAAGCGTTTCCAACTCTGGATCGACGGCGAACTTCATGATGCTGATGCCTGTGTCAGCGACTGATGGGAATGGGCTGGCCCGTCACCCGTGACATGCCCGCTGGTGAAAGGTCCCCAACTGAAGTCAGAGGGAAGCCCAGCGTTGGTCGCACTCATCATTCTGATGGTCAGCGCACCGGGGCCTGCTGTGACCAATGGCGTACCTTTCAACTGCAGGCGCGTGCCTGCCAAGGATGCGAATGCAGCCGGTACGCGCGCCCTGGCGAAACCACGCGCTGCATGCGGAGAGCCTTCGTCTCGAGGAAGTAACAGGTGGGGAGTTGGTGTTTCCATACCTGTGGCCGGTAGCGTTCGCTTTGCCGAGTTCAGGCTAAAGTACATCGCACGACTCTGTCCGTGCGGCAGCGCACGGTGCGACGAGCCTCTTGCAATTCATTGCTTCCCACTGGCCGCTGAAACACCCATATGCCTCTGGAACGTAGCAACTTTCCTAGGTTGGCAGGCTCTGCACGCACGTGGCGATCGACGGTCACTCGCGCTTGGGCTTCAGCCTGATGGTGGCCGAGGGGCTATGAAGGCGGCGCAGCGGAGTCACGAGCGAGGGATGAGCCGCTGAGCCAACGCGAAGGCCGCGGCTGGCGCACTAACGTGGCTTGGTCGGCGAATGGACGTCGAGTCCGCCGGCATGCTTGCTGATGCCGGCGATCTTCAGGCGGATCTGCTCGATCGCATTCACCGGTTCGAGCCCTTTAGGGCACACCTCGGCGCAATTCATGATGGTGCGGCATCGGAAGAGCCGGTAGGGATCGTTGCCGAGATCATAGAGTCGCTGCTGCGTCGCGCGATCGCGGCTGTCAAAGATAAAGCGATACGCCTGGATCAGCCCGGCCGGGCCGACGAACTTCTCAGGGTTCCACCAGTACGATGGACACTGGCTCGTGCAGCAGGCGCAGAGAATGCATTCGTAGGCGCCGTTCAGCTTGTCACGCTCGGCCGGCGACTGCAAGCGCTCACGCTCAGGCGGCGGCTCCTCGTTGACCAGGTATGGCGTGATCGAGTGGTACTGCTTGAAGAACTGCGTCATGTCGACGATCAGATCGCGAATGATCGGAAAACCCGGTAGAGGCCGTATAACAACTGGCTCGCGCAGCGTGGCTGTTGGCGTGATGCAAGCCAGTCCATTGCGGCCATTGATGTTCATCGCGTCGGACCCGCAAACCCCTTCGCGGCACGATTTGCGGAACGACAGCGAGTTATCCATCGCTTTCAGACGCATCAGCACGTCGAGCAACATGTGGTCGGACGCAATGCGCTCGATGTCGAAATCCTGCATCCAGGGCTGTTCGTCGCGATCGGGATCGAAGCGGGAAATCGAGAATTTCATGGTGGTGCTTTTCAGTGGTGTGATTTCGGCTCAGGCCTGCAAGTGCAGCAGGACCCGGAGCAGCCAGATTGCCAAAATCAGCAGGCCCACGGCGACCAGAGCAAGACAAGCGCTGCGTATGCTGGCGGGCCGCGCATAGTCGAGCAGAACATCGCGAATGCCCACCCACATGTGCGCCAGCAAGGCCGCGAAAAAGAGCCCGAAAGCCAGCGAAATGGCAGGTTGGGCCACCCACTCTCGCCACTGCGAATGGGTCTGCGGGGGGTGCACACGGAACGAGTAGAGCAAGAAAAAGACGAAGAGCAGCATGCCCACGGCGCTTACTCGCTGCACCCACCAGGCCCGCAGGCCGGTGAACCGGATGCCCGGTTGCGGGTTCATCACGACACGACCGCGGCCGCGACAAGGGCCACGACAACGCCAGAAATGTTGACGAACCAGGCGCTGCGCCGCGCCGAGCGCAGCGGCGATCCGATGTTGAAGTCGCTCAAAAGATGCCGAACACCCCCGAGCAGGTGATGCGCGAGCGCCCAGACCGTTATCACTACCGCCGCTTTAAAAGGGAGACTCCCGGTCAGCGCCATCACCTGCGCGAAGCCGGCATCGTCGCGCAGCGACAATGCGAACAGATAGACACCCACAGGAACGCTTACCGCGAGAACGACGCCGCTGATCCGATGACCGATCGAAGTCAATGCGCCCACCGGCATTTGAATCTGCGCCAAGTTCAAGAAGACGGGGCGGGCCGAACGTTTCACGAAAAAACCTCTGTTTTAAACGCTGCGTAAGGAGCGCTGCTCACCGCGCCAGCTTGCTGACAAGGACCGAGGAATCTTCCAGCGCTTCGAGCGCGTGTGGGTCCGCAGGTGCCAGAAACAACATGACCCCCGGGCGCATGAGCCGGGCGCGCCCATGAGATTCGAACTCGACAGCCCCCTCCAGGCACTGGACGGTGATCGCACTCGGCGTCTGATGCAGCGGGATCTTCTTGCCTGCGGGCAGCACCATGCGTGATGACCTGTATCGCCTCGGTTTTGATCAATGTCGACGATGTCGCCTGCGCCAACTGGTCGCCATACGGGTAGAGCCCGATCAATCGGCCGGATTCCGCAACAGGTGAGGTCATGCCATTTCCTCGTTTGTGTATTGGTCGGAATTCATCGATAGCCCACCTCCATCAAGTAGTCGCGCAGCAGAGCCTATTCGTACTGACCTTCGAGCATCAACTCACGCAGTGCGTCTCGTGCATTCACAACGCCTGACGGCTTGCCCTCTGCGTCGATGACCGGAACATGTACCAGTCCGCGCGCCTGCATCATCGACGACACATCGGACAAAGGATCGGATGAGCGACACGCGATCACGTCTCGCCTCATCACACTGTCGACCGTGTTGGTGCAGGTGATGCCCGGGCAGAGACCGATCTGCATAACGATGTCCGACTTGGTGATCACACCGATCATTGTTCCGTCTGGATCGCAGACCACAAGCAGGCTGATTTGCGTACTCGATAGCAACTGCGCCGCCTCCCGCAGCGGCGCGTTGGATCGGACCGTAACCAGCCGCGAGCGCGTCGCAGCCGCGATGCTGCTGACGCGATTCATGCTCAATTTGCGCACCCCACATCAAGTCCACCATTGGCCGAATCGCCAACGTTCGCATCTTCGAACTGCAGCGTGCGCAGGTGACCCGATCGTTCAATGAAGCCCAGCATGCGGGCCGCCGCGTGGATCGTCAGGGGATGAGGTGTGAAGCCCGGTTGCGGGGTGATGCAATCGGCTATCTCCCGCACGAGCTTCAGCTGTCGATCGGAAGCGTCGGCCATCAGAACCGCCAGCATGTTCTCCAAGGCGATAACGCGAATCTGCAACTGTACGAGCTCGGCATTTGTCAACGGCAGCGCATCGGTTAACAACTCCACCGAAGCTGCAGGGTAATTTCCTTCGATACCCGCTCCCCCCTCGTTGTCCCACCTCGAGATCGCTTTGTTGAGAAGACGGCTTCGCTCCGGTGAATCGGCCGCTTGATCAGACAATGGGTTCATGTAATGGTGCCAATTTCGAAGATACGCGGGCATAACGCAGATGACGCTTCGCAAAATCAAAGCGTCCGGTGATCAGGCCGCACGCAAACGCCGAACCTGGTCGTCCTTTGCCCCTGCAAGCAGGTTGAAGTAGCACTTGATCGTTGCGATCACCAGCGGCACGGCACCGAACACGATCAAGACGACATGGCCCGGCAGGCTCATCCACTCGATCCAGTGCGATCGGTCGCTGCCCGTGTAGTCCAGGCTGCGCGCATGCCAGTAACCGTTTTGCAGCACGTCCCACAACTGCAGCAGACCACCCGGGAACAAGCTCAGCGCCACCATCATGGCCAAGCCGGCGTTGGTGCCCCAGAACGCGCAGCGCAAGTACTTCTCGATGCCCGGCCAGTGCACATCGTCACTTGTCTGGCGCAGCACGAACACCATCAGCGCAATTGCCAGCATGCCGAACACGCCCATCAGGGCCGCATGCGCATGGTTTGGGGTCAGCATGGTGCCCACTTCGTAGTAGCTGACGATCGGCAAGTTCAACAGGAACCCAAACATGCCCGCGCCCACAAAGTTCCAGAAGCCCACAGCCATCAGGAAATAGAACGCCCACTTGTGCGGGATGACCATCTGCTTGCCCTTCGCATCGCGCTCCCCGCGCGTGGTGCGAACGAAGTCCCAGGCGTCGAGCGTGAGCAAAGTCAGCGGCACCACCTCCAGCGCCGAGAACAACGCCGACAGCGCCATGTTGACGTTGGTCTGACCTGTGAAATACCAATGGTGTCCGGTGCCCATTAAGCCGCCGAGGAAGTACAGGATCGCGTCCAGATAGATCACCCGCAGCGCCACGTTGCGACGGGTCAGCCCGAGCTGGAAGAAGGTCAGCGCCACGATCGTCGTGGCGAAGAACTCGAAGAAGCCTTCGACCCACAGATGGATGATCCAGAAGCGCCAGGTGTCGACCACGGTGAAGTTGGTCCTCGCGCCGAAGAACATCGCCGGGATATAGAACGCGGGAATCGCCAGCGCCGCCACCAGAAACATCCTGACGATTGGCCTTGCGGCAGGATCGCTCAAGGTCTGCGGGCGCACCAGCGACCACAGAAGCGCGAACCAGCCGAACAGGCCTGCGACCAGCAATATCTGCCAGACACGACCCAGCTCCAGATACTCCCACCCCTGGTTGCCGAGCCAGAACCACAAGGGTCCGAGCATCTGAGCGATGCCAGCCCATTCGCCCAGCAAACTGCCGAAGATGACCACTGCAAACGCAGCGAACAGCCCATGGGTGCAGGCCGGCAACCAGCGCGGCTCCTCTGTTCGGAGCGACCTGCCCAGAAACAACGCGGCGGCCACGTATGCGGTGGCGATCCAAAAGATCGCCAATTGGAGATGCCAGGTGCGCGTCAAATTGCTGGGGAAGAGGCGCTCTATCTGTATACCGTAAAAGCTACCCGGGTCGGCGCGCCAATGGGCCGTTGCGGCACCCACGAGCGTTTGTGCCAGAAACAGCACGGCAACCACGACGAAGAACTTCACAAGCGCGTTTTGCCCCGGACTGGAACGGCCAGGCAGCATCTGCGGCTTGACGTTGTGGCCCCGGGTGATCCAGCCGAGGTAGTCGAATTTGCCGAAGGCCAGCAGCACGGTCGATATGCCGGCGAGCAGTACCAGCAGGCTGACCGCGCTCCACAACAGCGCGCCCGAGATCGGCACATTTCCGACGCTTGGGTCATACGGAAAGTTGTTGGTGTAGGAGTGCACTTCGCCCGGCCGGGCCGCGACGGACGCCCAGGCCGCCCAGGTCACGAAAGCCGTGAACTGGCGCAGCTCAGTCGGATCGGTGATCAGATCGGCCTTCAGGCCGCCGTTGCGCGACGGGTCGTGGAAATAATCGGTCCAGTGCGCGATCTCAGATTTAAAAGCGGCGGTCTGTCCTATGGTGAACTGCAGCAGCCCGGTGGACGCGTCATAACGGTTCGTTTTCAACGACACGCTCGTCTCGGCCTGGACCGCTGCCGCCTGACCTGGAGTCAACGCGTCCAGCGGCTTGCCATACTGCTCCTGCGCAATGTCCTGGGCGGTGACCAGTCCCATGCGGTGCAGTGCGGCGGCCGAATAGTCGGGCCCGAGATAGGCACCGTGGCCCCAGATGCTGCCGTTGGCCATCAGGCCGTAGCGCAAAAACAAGGTCTGTCCGTCGCCGACATCTTCTGCGGTGAACAGGAGCTCACCCTGTGTATTCACCACCTGTGCCGGAATCGGCGGCGCGTTGCGATACGAGAGGGTGGTTATTAGCAGCAGGCCCGAAAAGCCAAGCACCATCACGATCAGCACAGCCCGTATCCACCAGGGCGACAGCGAGCCGTCGTCCTTGGCGACGGGCTGCGCGGCGACGCCTTTGGCCGGAGGCTTGCTCGCGACCGCATCAGTCACAGCGCCGCCTTCAGCATCGCCAGACAGTTGAGACGCTGGGCGTGGCTGGGCCGCATCAACGCATCAACTTCGCGCGCGGTCCCGATGTATAACTGCGCGCCGCCCTCCAGGCTTTTGCACATTATTCGCTTGCTACCTCGGCGTATCCCCTTGCCGGAGAGCAGAGTTACGCGAAAAACACCCGCACATTCAGCGCTTTGTCCGGCGTCGTGGTGGTGCGGGCGCCAGGGGGTGCACTGCCAAGCGGGCCGAATGTCGATTAGTTCGCCCGACAGTGAATAGTGAATGGCCATGACTTGAAGCTCCTCATCTCATCCTGCGCTCAAGGACGGAAGGCTTCTGTGCGCTATCGAACGCAGCCAGGAAGTTGTAGGTGTCCTTCCTCATCGGCGGAATTGGAGTGCTGCGTACGGCGATTTTCCTTACCCGATACGGACTGCCTCCCCAAGTGGGGATGACCACTTGTTATGCCGCATCCTCATGCCGCCAGTTCTTTAGGAAGAAGGCGGTCATATTCTTTCTTGACCACTGCGTAACCCTCGCAGGTGCGCTTTTCAAGCCCAGGCCGTGTCCTGGTCAAATGAATTCGCACACTCGGATGGGTGGAAATCAGTTGGACAGTAAACGTGACGAAATCAACCCGAAGAGTCTTTGACGCGAGCTTCAAGCTGCAAGTCGTTCAGATGATCCGCGTCCAGGGAGAGCTGGCCCCATTCGGTTGAACAGATTCCGAATCTTTTTAAGTGGATCCTGCGGGGTCAGGCTGCCTGGGCCGAAGGCCATGGCAGCGAGTCGAAGTACACCACATCGGGTGTGCGGGCTTGCAAGCTCGAGTGCGGCCGGCGGGTGTTGTAGAACTCAATGTACCGGCCGATTCCGGTGCGGGCCTGGCCGACGCTCTCGTAGGCGTGCAGGTACACCTCCTCGTACTTGATCGAGCGCCACAGCCGCTCGATGAACACGTTGTCTCGCCAGCAGCCCTTGCCGTCCATCGA
>NZ_JASJXB010000034.1:0-49558 GCF_035018885.1 Variovorax sp. LG9.2
CCTGTCGGGCTACGCCCGACAGGCTCCCGACCATGCTGAACTTCTCACCTTGATTGACGCGCTCCTCTCATCCAGATTGACGCTAGACAGTGCGCTCACCGCCAATGACGGCCCAGTCCTCGCTCCAGTCGAACTGGAACGCTTCGCCGGCGCCGAAGAGCAGCGGCACGAACGTGCCCCTGCCGGTGGTCTGCTGGACGATCTGCAACTCGGCCTTCCAGCTGCGCGCAAACGCTGCAACGCGGTTGTACGAGCCGCTGTAGCCGAGCACTGCCAAATCGGCATGCATCTGCTTGAACGTGCGCCGCTGCTTGCGCGACTTGGCCGCTTCACTCTTCAGCCAGGATCGGAGCTTCTCGGCGAAGACATCGATCTTGCTCGGGCTGATGCGCTTCGCGTAGCTGGGCGCCGCCTCGCCCTCGCGAAGGTACTTGCGGACGGTGTTGCGAGACAGCCCGGTACGCCGGGCTACCTCGCGGATGGACAGTTGCTCGCGCAAGGCCCAACGTCTGATGACACTTAGTGTCGCCACGTCAATCACTCCTGTGCTCCTGCCGCTAAAAGCAGCAGGTTAGGGTTCTTACGTGGGTCGGTTTTTAGATGGAAATTACCCGGGTAACTGGGTCAGTTCTGGATGGAAATCAACAGTCTGGCTGTGCCACTCGGCGCACTGGCCCTCCTGCCCATTGCGCCGATACTTGCTTTTGTGTTTGAGGCCGAAGCAGCCTAGGTATTCCTGGCCGGCGCGGTGGCCATTGGGATCCTGGCCGATTGGGTCCGTCGCTCGACAGAACATCTGGCGTTGCGTTTTGGTCCTGCAGTCGGCGGCCTGTTCAACGAGAGTTTTGGAAGCTTGGCCGAGCTGATCCTCGCCTTCTTTGTGCTGGTTGCAGGCAACGTCGAGGTGGTACGCGCTCATATCACGGGATCGGTTATCGGCACCGGTCTCTTCGGGCTTGGTCTTGCGGTGATGATCGGAACGATAGGCCGGCCTCACCTGCGCTTCAATCGTGCCAAGGCCGGGCAGATGGCGAGCTTGCTGATCCTGGTGACGATCGCGCTTCTCTTGCCCGCCGTTTTTGACTTCGCGGGTCATCATCTGGCCGACGGTGTTGGCCTCGCGGTAAGCGATGAGCGACTGAGCATCGACGTTTCGATTGTCTTGCTGCTTCTCTATGTGGCAAATCTGATCTACACGCTGGTCACGCACCGGGATGTCTTCGTGGCGGCGCATCCGCGCGAAAAAAATGAACAGGCGTCCACTTGGCCCTTGTGGCTGTCTGTCGGCGTTCTTGTCGCAGCCGCTGCGGCCATTGCGCTGGAAGCCCACCTCGTCTCTGGGGCACTTGAAGACACTGCTCAAACCCTCGGCGGGTTCAAACGTGCATTCGGTGCACAGGCCGCAGTCGACACGCCGGAATTCTGGTTCGCAATGCAGATTGCAATGGTGGCAGGGTTCATGACGGCCTATCCAGTCAACTGGTGATTGATCCGGCGTGGCATCAAGGAGAGGATGTGAGGTGCATCGCCAGAAGTCTCCGGCGATGTCGACGACCACCTGAAGAGTCGCTTCGTCCCCGGGTGCGACTTTCTCGCGCGCGCCCGCGACTCTTGGGACGTACCGGCTTTGCTTTGCTGATCACGCCAACGGGACTTAATGGCTTGCTCATGCAGGGGGGCGTATGTCCACTGGCCAGCGCGGCGGCTCCGCCCGCGACCCATTCATCCAGAGCACCATATTCCACGGCACTGTGGCGTGAAGAGCCGGCGCCTGACCGGCAACTTTCCACGCACATTGGGCGCTTTGCGCATGATCCATGCGGCGTTAGCGCTGAGTGCTGCCACCGATAAAACGCGAGCGCAACGGAACGCATACCCGCCCTGAAGGCCGGCGCGCCACGCGGGATCATCCGGGATCAGCGAAGCGTGGCCAGGTAACCGACGATTGCATTCAGCTCGGACGCGCTGAGTCTGACGACCGGCATCTCGCTGCCGGGTTTGACCGTCTGCGTGCTGGCGATCCACTGTTTCAGGAACGAAGGCCCGTTGGGCAACACGCCCGCCGCAATGGTTTTGCGCGTCATGAGGTGCGTCAGGTCCGGACCGACTGCACCGTGGGCTTCGGTGCCTTGAACCGCGTGGCAGCCGGCACAGCTGTTCATGAATATCCGGGCGCCGGCGAGATCCTGCTGCGCGGGGAGACTTGCCGGCCGGCGCTGCGTGTCGACCCAATGCTCGAAGTCGGCGGCGGAATCGACGTCGACGAAGAACGCCATGTGCGCATGCTGCAAGCCACAGTACTCGCTGCATTGGCCGCGATATCGACCGACCTGACTTCCCTGCAACCAGGTCACGTTGGTCTGGCCGGGTATCGCATCCATCTTTCCGCCGAGGGCGGGCACCCAGAACGAATGGATCACATCACCGCTTGAAAGACGGAATCGCACCGGCTGGCCGACGGGTATGTGGATTTCGTTGGCCGTGGTGAGCAGCACGGTGCCACTGACGTCCAGATAGCGCACCCGCCACCAGAACTGGTAGGCCTGGACTTCGATGACAACGCGCGGCGCGGTGCGGGGCGCAGCGATCGTGCTCAAGGTCACGAGCGTCCAGACAGCACAGCCGAACAAAACCAGGGTGGAGACGCCTGTCCCCACGGCAATCCAGCTCAGCCCGGCATTCTTGTGGGACGGTGCCATGGCGTGCTCATCGGCTCGTTCCGATGCACCGTCGCTGCGATGGCGCTTGCGAAAGATCGCCAGCAGCAGCAGCACGGCGATGATGACCACGACAGCGATCGAGACGATGCCCAGGCCCCAGCCGAGGCGGGTGATCGGATCGGCGGCTGGCCCGGCCGTATGGAAGTAGGCCAGTGGCGCGGCGGATTCAGTCACATCGCGCTCCTCGAATTGGCGGCCGGCCGTTCATGGCTTCTCGGCGCTGATCTGCGCGCGGTCCGTCTTGACGCTGCGCGCGGTGACAGGGGGCGCGTTGTTGCCCCATGCGCCCCGCACAAAGCTGGCGACCTCAGCAATCTCTCGGTCGTCGAACTGATCGGCGAACGCTGGCATCGGCTCGATCGCCGGCATGCCCTGGGGCTGCACAGGCTTGCCACCGCTCAGTATCATGTGAATGACCGAAGATGGATCCGCCGCGCGCACCACGCCACTGCCCGCGAGGGCAGGCGCCTTGGCCGGATCGCCCTGGCCGTTGGCCTGATGGCATTTGGCGCAGAAGTTGTTGAAAAGACCGCCACCCGGCACCCGGACGTCGCCGCTCGCGAGCCAGTCGACGGTGCGGTCGGCCCGGGACTGCGCAAGCGACGAGCCGGTGGGTTGCTCCGGCGCCAGCGACTTGAGGTAGATCGAGACGCTGCGGAGATCGCCCTCGTCGAGGTACCCCGTACTCTCGATGACGACTTGCTTCATGGGTCCGAACGCCATGGCCCGGGCCCCATGACCCGTTTTCAAGAACTGGACGAGCTGGCTCTCGCTCCAGGCCTGCAGCCCGCTTGTTCCGGCGCCTGTGAGGTTCGGCGCCAGCCAGTGATCGTTGACGCCACCCACCAAGTACCGGCTCGATGCCTGCGAATAGCCTTGCTCCTGGTAGGCGAGCCCGCGTGGCGTGTGGCACGAGCCGCAATGGCCGAGACCCTGAACAAGGTAGGCGCCACGATTCCATTGCGCGCTGCGTGCGCTGTCGTCACGGTAGGTGCTTCGCTCAAGGAAAAGCAGGTTCCACGCCGCCAGTCCCCAGCGTTGACTGAAAGGGAAGGGCAGGGAGGTTGCTGGCGGCCTGCGATGGACCGGCGCGACGCCGTTCATGAAGTAAGCGTAGAGCGCCCCTATGTCGTCGTTGGATGTCTTCGCGAACGAGGCATACGGCATCGCCGGATACAGATGATGGCGCGGCGACTCGCCCTGGCGCAGGGCCCGGTCGAAGTCATTCAGTGTGTACGTGCCGATGCCGGTTTCACGGTCGGGCGTGATGTTGGTGGAGTAGATCGTTCCGAGTGGCGACTTCAGTGGCAGGCCGCCGGTGAAGGCAGGCGTGCCAGGCACCGAATGGCAGGCAGCGCAGTCGCCCAGCCGGGCCAGGTAGGCGCCGCGCGCGATCAACGCGGCGCTGTCTGGCTTTTGCGAGGTCGTGGTCTGCGCTTGCACTCTGTCGCAGGCGAGCGTCAGAACGCCTGCGAGCGCGAGATGCAAGACGGCGAGAAGAAGGGCGCCGATAGCGCTGCTGCGGTCCGTTCCGCGCCACCGGCCCGACGACCAAGCCACAGGCGAAAAACCAGCTGCGGTGGTCATGCGCGCTGCGTCCTGAGGTCACTGCTGGCAAGCCAGGCGACAAACAGCAGGCACAGCGCCAGCAGGTCCACCAAGGCAGTGACCGACCACATGAGAATGCCCGCCAGTTGCTGGTCTTCGATCGGCGACCACGGACTCCAGGCCGGGGCCACCGCATGCACGCCATACAAGACCTGCGGCGCAAAGATGAGAATCGCCGCCAGCATCGCGTTTTCCATGGCAAATGTGACAAGGAAAATCATGATCGCACCGATAGATAGGCGACCCGCCAGCGGCCCGCCGATTACGACTCGCCAGAACAGGATCGACGTGAGGAAAAATGACAGGTGTTCGAGCGCGTGTGCGACAGGCTGCGTGAACGCCAACGCATAGGGCTTGGGCAGATGCCAGAACCACAGCGCAACACTGACGAGCAGCCATGCCGCCAACGGCGCGCTGAGAAGTTCGACCATCGGACGCACGGCCGGGCTGCGCTGCCACCAGGCGCCGACCCTGAGTCGAAGCGGTCGCGGCATGGCCCATAGTGCGACGACGACGGGCCGGCCCATGATGAGGAGCGGCGGCGCGACCATCATGAGCATCAGATGCTGTGCCATGTGCGCACAGAAGAGCTGATCGCCCCAGGCATCGAGCGGCGACAGAAGAGCAAGCACCAGCACAGCGATACCCGCCGCGAACGAGAGCGCGCACATCGGAGAGTTCTTGGGCAGCCGACGCTCGTGCCACTGGCGCGCGAGGCCCACGAGGTAAATCGCGCTCACGGCTGACAGCAACATGCAGATGAGCGGCTCAAGTTCCCATTCCCAAGGAAGCGCCGCGTTCTGAGCGGAAGCGACGTCAGTAGCGTTGATCATGCGCCGCAACTTGGCACCCAGAGGATGCCCAAGCTGGTAAACAGCAGCACGATTGCGAACAATCCGCTGACCGTGACGCCGCACAGTGCCATGAAGCGCGGCCGCCCTGAGCCGGACTGGATGGCGGCCCCCGGGCTCACGTTCGCCTGCGGACGAGTCGCCTTCCAATTCCCCCAGGCGATCGCGCATCCTCCGATGAGCACGAGCCAAAGCACGACCGAGGCACCACCCACGATCGCTCGCAGGTTGGCCCAGAGCGGCGCCGCAAGGGCCACATCGACCGGATAACAGGCGTGTGCAGCAAGCGCATAGCCGACAAGCACCTGCAGTGCCCACGCGAATGGGGCGATCACAATGCCCGCAAACAGCCGCACGGTCCCAGGAGCCGACTTGCCTGATCGCGTGGGCGGAATTTCGGGGTC
The DNA here is from genome assembly GCF_035018885.1 of Variovorax sp. LG9.2. Lineage (NCBI taxonomy): Bacteria > Pseudomonadati > Pseudomonadota > Betaproteobacteria > Burkholderiales > Comamonadaceae > Variovorax > Variovorax sp. LG9.2. The sequence goes on from NZ_JASJXB010000034.1 coordinate 5,584, forward strand.
GTCGGACACGTGTGCGGCCATGGTGTGCTCAGCGTGCTCAGCGTGCTCAGCTCAGGCGCGGGCTTAGGTAGAGGGTCGCGTAGACCCCGAGCCATACGAGGTCGACAAAGTGCCAGTACACAATGCCGACCGACACCTCGAGGTGCCATCCCTGGGCAAAACGTCCGATCAAATTCCAGAAAAGTAACGCCGAGAGCATGACGAGCCCGACGATCACGTGCGCGCCATGGAAACCGGTGATGACAAAATAGAGCGAGCTGTAGGAACTCGACGCCAACCCGAACGGCCGGGTCGACCACTCGTAGCCCTGGATCGCAAGGAAGACGATGCCGACCACGATGGTGGCGCCGAGGGCAAACGAAAGTCCACGCTGGTTGCCGCCAGCGATGCAGCGTTCGCCGCACCACGCAAGACCGCTGCTCGACAGCAACAACACGGTTCCGATCGAGGCGTTCACAAGGTCGGGCGGCCCGTTCGGCAGCCACGTGCCGGCACTTTGCGAGGCGAGATAGAAATAGCTGAAGAAAAGATAGGCGAAAAGCGAACCCTCGGTGAGGATCAGGAACGCCATGCCCCACCATGCGGTGGACTCCCAATGGGTGCCGCGTATGGGCAGCGGCCGCTCGATGAGCGCTGCGCTATCCATGCTCGCCTCGCGCATGTGCGTCCCGCTTCACCGGCCACAGCCACACGGCCAGTGTCACCCCCAGTGCGAGCGTCCCTAATGCGGCGATCGTGGCCGAATGCAGCAGCAGGCCAACGAATGCCAGCGCCAGGGTCAGTGCGGTGAAGAGTGGTGTCAGTGAATCTCCCGGCATGTGGAGAATCACGTTCGGCACGGCGTCCAGCATGGTGGATCCCAGGGTCTCCCGCCCGTGGTGCAGCAGTGCGCCCTCGTCGATCGACGAACGCCCTGCGAGCGTATCCAGCCTGCCCTCCCAAAGAGGGTGACGACTGGCGATGACGGGGATGACCGCGAAGTTATAGGGCGGCGGTGGCGACGGCACGGCCCACTCCAGGCTGGCGCCATCCCAGGGGTTGGGTCCAGCCTTCGGCCCTTTGCGATAGCCGATCACGACGTCGATCACGAAAAGAACGACACCGGCGGCGAAGACGAAGGAGCCCACCGACGTGACCATGTTGAGGCTGTTCCAGCCCATGTCGGCCCCATAGGTATAGACACGGCGTGGCATCCCGAGCAAGCCCGAGATGTGCATCGGGAAAAAGCCGAGGTTGAAGCCTATGAACATGGTCCAGAAAACCCAGCGGCCCAGTCGCTCGCTCAGCAGACGGCCGGTGAATTTGGGAAACCAGTAGTAGATGCCTCCCACCACCGGAAAAACATTGATACCGAGGAGCACGTAGTGCAGGTGCGCCACCACGAAGTAAGTGTCGGTGAGCTGCCAGTCGAGAGGTACCGCTGCCGTCATGAATCCAGACACGCCGCCCACGACGAAAAGGAACACAAAGCCGGCGAAGAACAGGAATGGCGTCTTGAACACCGGGCGGCCGTACCAGATCGTCGCAATCCAGGCAAACACTGCCACTGCACTTGGAATAGCGATCACGAAGCTCGCCGAACCGAAAAAAGACAAGGACAGCGGTGGCAAGCCGGTGGCGAACATGTGATGGACCCACACGCCGAAGCCAAGGATCATGGTGGAGATGGTGGACAGCGCGACGGCGGTGTAACCGACCAGTGGGCGACGGCAGAAAGTCGGCAGCCCGTCGGAGACGATGCCCATCGCGGGCAGAACGATCGCGTAGACCCATGGGTGCCCGAACATCCAGAAGAGATGCTGCCAAAGCAGCGGTTTGCCGCCCTGCGTGAAATCGAAGAAGTGGGTGCCGAATTGGCGGTCGAGCCACAGCATCAGGAAAGCGAGTGAAACGGCCGGCACGGCGAGTAGATTGCCGACCGAAGCCGTCAGTGTCCCCCACACAAGAATCGGCACGCGATTGATCGACATGCCCGGCGCGCGCGTGCGAAAGAGCGAAACGATGAAGTTGACCGAACCGACCGTCGTCGAGAGGCCGAGAAAGATCATGCCGAGCGCGTACACGTCGATGTTCGGCCCGGGGTTGTACGTCAGCGATGCATACGGAACATAGTTGAACCAGCCGGCGTTAGGCGCCTCGCCCAGCGGAAAGCTTGCATAAAGGAAAATGCCGGCGAGCAGGAAGATCCAATACGACACTGCATTGAGTCGTGGGAAGGCCATGTCCCGCGAGCCGAGCAGCAGTGGCCAGAGAAAGTTGCTAAATCCGGAGAGCACCGGCAGCGCATACAGAAAGATCATGGTGACGCCATGCATCGTGAACAGCTGGTTGTACTGTTCCGGTGTCAGCAGGGTCTGATTCGGTCGCGCCAGTTGGAGGCGAATTACGAGCGCCTCGACGCCGCCGACGAGCAGGAACAGAAATGCCGTCACGAGATAGCGTTTGCCGATCTCCTTGTGGTCGACAGAACTGAGCCACCCGATCCAGCCGGGGCTGGTTTGCCACAGCTGCCTAAGCGCTTTCTCCTGCTCGGAACCGAGCTCGACTTTTCCAATGACCGGTGTCCGAGTCAACGCACCCGGCGATATCCGTCCGCTCGCATCCAGACTCAAAGGTTGGTTCAAAGACGATACCTCTGATCAATGCGAAATCAATGACTGGGCGATTTCAAGCCTGAAGCGCAACGGGGTTGACCGATTGAATCGTAGGGTTGCTGATTGCGGCTTGACTGTCTTCAGACCTCGAGGCCCGCATTGCGACAAACGCGAACCAGGCTGAACTCATGCCGCTGATGCGCCGTTTTTTTGGTCGAAGTGCGTCGGGCACCCGTCCCCAGTTCTGGTTCGGAGGCCAGCCGATCCTCGAGTTCGTGTACGGGCTCGAAGTTGTGGCTCTTCAACGTCGCATAAGCCGCAAGACGGATGTTGCTCGTGCGCTCGACTACCCGGTCGTCGAAACTGACATTCCCTTTGTTGGGCGCCAGCATCTCAAAATCTTGAACGGGTAGCTCTGCTATCAGCGGAAGACGCGCTTGCAGTGGTGTTGCAGGGGGTTTATTTCCGTTCTGCGCTAGGACATTGCCAACCATAAGATTCTCCTGAGAAGGGTTACCTTAAGCACGAAGAATTAAGCTTGACGTAGGACGGCATCCTCTCAAATGAGCGGCAGTTCGTCCCCCATCCCACCCTTCAAAGTTTCGTTCGTCACTTCGGTCGGAATTCGAGATCTGTTCTGGTCAAGGCAACGCTGATTGAGTTCGGAGTTGGCACGCTGCCTGCATCACGGTACTTCGTGAAGCACTGGTTCAACCTGGCCGATGTGGCTTGTCAGGACGCGCTGCTCGAGCGCAGCGCGCTGCGGCGATGCGTCGGCATCGACCTCGGTCGCGAGCAGGTGCCAGATGCGACGACGCTGTTGAAGTTCCGGCGACTGCTGGACAAGCGCGATCTCGGTGCGGCTCTGTTTGCCAAGGTAGGCGAGGTGCTGCAGGTCAATGGCCTGAAGGTTGGCACCGGAACCATCGTGGATGCGACCATCATCGGTGCACCCAGCTCGACAAAGAATGCACAAGGCAAACGCGACCCGGAGATGCGCTCGACCAGCAAGAACAAGCAATGGTTCTTCGGTATGAAGGTGCGCATCGGCGTGGACAGCAAGACGGGTCTGGCGCACAGCGCAGTGGTGACACCGGCGAACGTGTATGACAAGCATCCTTTGCCGGATCTGATGCATGGCGCGGAGACACATCTGTACGGCGACTGCGCCTACTCCTCGCAGCAGGCATTGATCCACTCGAAGGCGCCCAACGCCCAAGGATTGCACCAATCAACGGGTGATTCCCGGCAGTGCGATCGAGGGCCTGGAGAGGATCGTGAACCGGTTGAAGTCCAAGGTGCGCTCACGCGTGAAGCATGTGTTCGCGGTTGTGAAGCGGCTTTGGGGATTCAGCAAAGTGCGCTACCGGGGCTTGACCAAGAATGCCACGCGCGCGTTCATGGTCAAAGGGTTGGCGAACATCTATCTGGCACGCAGGCATCTCATGGGATGAGTACGCCTGCGGGGCGCACAGCAAGCGCCGCTTGGGTGCTACAAGCGGCGATTCGCTTCAGATTAGTGCGATTCGATGGGCGGCGCAGTCGAATGAAGCGCCAATAGCGAGAGTGCCGTCGAAATTGCTGGCTTGTTCAGCATTGCATCAAACCGCATGCGGGAGACGGCTCCCCAGTGAAGCTGGCGGCCTGATCCATCACGGAGGGATGCGTCAACATCGGCTCAGTAAGGCTGTGTCCGCATGGCACACATATTCTGATCAATCATCGAAGACATTCCCAATAAGCGACGAGCGTGATCGCGCCGCATTCTTGGCCGTAACCGGTGGCCGATTTATCACGAAGCGTTCGATTGATCGCGATAACTCGCGACGCCATATCCCGGGACAAATCCGCCGACAAGGTAAACCGCCAAACGCGTGCTGATCGTCATGTCCGTAGTGCTTCTGAACTGCCCTACGCTGCCTGACTTCAGGTAGCGTGCGATGACGTTACTCGAAGACGCAGTGCATGTTCAAGCGCTCATCGCGTCGGCTCACGTTTGATTGCCTCGAACACACGGTCTCGCTGTCCGCAGGCCGCCCATCGAATACCGAGAGAGTCTTGGACTTACGACATAAAACCAGGCCAAGTTTTTATCCGCATCCCCGTTGGGCCAAAGCTCAACCGGCGCCGACATGCCAAGTGCACAACTTTTGCACAGACATTTCTGGTGACTGGCTCGTTGCAAAAGCGTTTGCGAGGGGCAGCGTCACTATCCTACGACGCGGGAGCGTTTTCTCCTATGAGCAGCAGCTCGAAACGCCCACACCGTACTTCGTGGCCAACAGTGGCCGCAATAGCTCGCAACCCCACGCCAGGAGAGATGAAATGGACAGTCCCCGTTTGAGCCGGCGTCGGCTCCTCACAGGCGGAGCGATCGCAGGCGTGATACCGATCGTTTCAGCGGTGACTCTTTCAGGCTCTACTCCATGGCATGAAGGAAGTGCGGACGCTCCGCATGCCGCACTGGTTGCATTACCGGCAGGCTACTTTTTTTTAACCCCCGCAGAAGCAGCGTTTGTCGAAGCAGCCGTGGCGCGGCTGATTCCGAAAGATGACATGGGCCCCGGCGCGATCGAGGCCGGCGTTCCTGGCTTCATCGACAGCCAGTTGGCCGGCGACTATGGGCAGGCGAGTAGCTGGTACATGCAAGGACCATGGCGTGCTGGGGAAAAAACTCAGGGCTACCAGACCCGGATGACACCGGCCGCCCTGTACCGGTCCGCCATCCGCGAAATTGACCATGAAGTCGGCAAGGCACACGACGGCACGCTGTTCCACACGCTGGCGGTAGAAGATCAGGATGCCTGGCTCGATCGACTTGAAAAAGGCGAGGTCTCGCTTCCCACGACAGACGCCAAGACGTTTTTCACGATGCTGCTGCAAAACACCAAGGAGGGGTTCTGGTCAGACCCGATCTACGGCGGCAATCGCGACATGGTCGGGTGGAAGCTCATCGGTTTTCCCGGTGCACGCTACGACCACCGGGAGTTCGTCTCCCATCACAACGAACGCTATCCACTGCCACCGGTTGGCATCAGTGGTCGGCCGGAATGGAAGAAGGGCTGAAATCATGGCAACTAAACTCCCTTCGGTGGATGCCCTGGTCATCGGGTTCGGATGGACCGGCGCCATCCTGGCGCAGGAGCTGACCGACGCCGGTCTGAACGTCCTGGCGCTGGAACGGGGCGTGTGGCGCGACACCACCACCGATTTCGCCACCACGTTTGCGCAGGACGAATTGCGCTATCGCTATCGCGACGGGCTGTTCCAGCCGCCGGCCCATGAAACGCTGACGGTGCGCAACAACATTGCTCAAACGGCGCTGCCCATGCGAAGGCTCGGTTCGTTTCTGCCCGGCATCAACGTAGGAGGCGCGGGCGTTCACTGGAATGGCCAGACCTGGCGCTTTTTGCCAACCGATTTCAATATTCGCAGTCACACCATCGAACGCTATGGCAAGGATGCTATCCCCGACAGCATGACAATCCAAGATTGGGGGGTCAGCTACGAAGACCTGGAGCAGCACTATGACCGATTCGAGTATCTGTGCGGAATCAGCGGTACGGCGGGCAACCTGAACGGGAAGATTCAGCCAGGAGGAAATCCATTCGAAGGCCCGCGCAAGCGCGAATATCCCAATCCGGCGATGACGATGACATTGCCACCGACTTTGTTTGCAAAAGCGGCTGAAGCTGTGGGCTACCACCCTTTTCCGCAGCCGGCGGCCAACATGTCCAGAGCCTATACCAACCCGCTCGGCGTGCAACTTGGGCCGTGCACCTACTGCGGTTTTTGCGAAAAATACGGTTGCGGCAATTACTCCAAGGCGAGTGCGCAGACCACGATCCTTCCGGTGCTGATGCGCAAGTCCAACTTCACGCTGCGCACCGAATCGGAAGTCATAAAGATCAACCTCGATTCGTCCGGCAAGCGCGCACTCAGCGTGACCTATGTGGATGCTGCGGGTCAGGAGTTCGAGCAACCGGCCGATCTGATTTTGCTCACGGCTTACATCCTGCACAACGTTAGACTTCTGTTGGTATCGGGCATCGGCAGACCCTACGATCCGGCGACGGGCGAGGGCGTGATCGGGAAGAACTACGCTTATCAGATCACGTCTTCGGTCAATGTTTTTCACCATGAGAGCACGATTCTCAACCCGTTCATCGGAGCCGGAGCCCATGGCATGGTGATCGATGATTTCAACGGCGACAACTTCGATCATTCGGGACTTGGCTTTGTCGGCGGCGGCTTTATTGCCACTGTCCAGACGGGAGGCCGCCCTATCGAACAAAGCATTACGCCCGAGGGAGTTCCCAAATGGGGTTCCGCGTGGAAAAAGGCGGTTTCCAAAAACTATCTCTCCGCCCAGTCGGTGACGACGCACGGCGCCGTCATGAGTCATCGCGGCAACTACCTTGATCTCGATCCTACCTATCGCGATGTGTATGGGCGGCCGCTGATGCGCATGACGTTTGATTTCACCGATAACGAACACCGGATGTCGGACTACCTGACGGATCGCGCGCACGACATCGCCAAGGCGATGAGTGCGCGTGAATTGAAGGTCAACCGCCGAACGGGCAGTTGGGATGTCGTGCCCTACCAGACCACGCACAATACCGGCGGCGCCATCATGGGAACCGATCCCGCGACGAGTGCGGTCAACCGCTACTTGCAGAGTTGGGATGTTCCGAACCTCTTCGTGTTCGGTGCCAGTGCATTTCCACAGAACGCGGGCTACAACCCGACAGGAACTGTTGCAGCACTTGCTTACTGGTCAGCTTCCGCCATCACCTCGCGTTACCTCAAGGCGCCTGGCCAGTTGCTTGCCTGAAGGAAACGATCATGCGCACCGTGCACAAATCACTTCTCTGGATGGCCGGTGGGCTCTGCGTGGCCGTGGTTGTCGCGTCTGCTTTCAGCAAACAGACCGCACAAGCGGGGCCACCGCAGGCATCCAGCACGTCCGCCTCAGACACGGCAAGCCGTTCCACCCCCGCCTCGGTAGAGCGCGGAAAGTACCTAGTTGCAATGGGCGACTGCGTGGCCTGCCATACGCATAAAGGTGGCAAACCATTCGCGGGCGGGCGACCACTGCAGACGCCTTTCGGCACCGTCCTTTCAGCCAATCTGACGCCTGACGCTCAGACCGGGATCGGTCGCTATACCGCAGACACCTTCTATCGGGCAATGTCGCAAGGGGTTGACGACGATGAACATCATCTGTATCCGGCGTTTCCCTACAACTACTACACCAAGATAACCCGTGACGATTCGGATGCCATGTTCGCCTATTTGCGGACTCTCCCGCCGGTATCCCATGCGCTCGATCGCAACCGCCTTCCTTTTCCATTCAATATCCGCGCTGTCATGGTGGTGTGGAACTGGATGTTTCTGGACAAAGGTACCTATCAGCCCGACACCACCAAATCCGCCGAGTGGAACCGCGGCGCGTATCTGGTCGAAGGGCTCGCCCACTGCGCCGCGTGCCATACGCCCAAGAACATTCTGGGGGGTAACAAATCAAGCGAACCGTTCTACGGTGGAAGGTTCGGTGAATGGTTTGCGCCGGACATCACGCCCAACCAACGGGTGGGCATAGGCTCATGGAAACCGGACGAATTGTTCGCCTTCCTTCATGAGGGGCACAACGTTCATAGCGCTGCATCGGGCGAAATGGGCGAGGTGGTGGGTTATTCGACATCGCAGATGACGCGAGCCGATCTCGCCGCTGTGATCACTTACCTGGGCGACGTCAAGGCTTCGCCTGTGGAAAAAGTCGCGCCACCCGATACGGCCGTGATGCACCAGGGCGAAGCCATCTGGCGCGACCAATGCATCGCATGCCATGCGGCCAATGCCAAAGGTGTTCCGCTTTATTTCCCGCCCCTGATGGCTAACGCCAACCTGCAGCAGCGCAACCCCACGACGGTCATCCACTACATTTTGGAGGGCGCGAGCAAGATCGCAACCGACCAGGCTCCGACCCAGCTCGCCATGCCCGCATTCAACTGGAAACTTGACGATCAACAGGTTGCTGCTGTCGCAACGTATGCCCGCAACAGCTTCGGCAATACCGCGTCTGCGGTGACCGCTATGCAGGTTGCGGATCTGCGGAAAAAGCTCAAACCGATTGCGAATACGACCGGGGCGACAACGCCAGCGCTAATCACACACCCCGGCCCGGGCACCCTCACTTCCGCAGGCACCAGCAGTACCGATAACGGAACCCCGCAGGCTGGACGTGAGGTGAAATAAGCGCGCCTGAAAAGGCAACATGGGCGGCTGCGAGACCTTCGTTGGTGTCGCCATCCACCGCCACGTTTCATTGCAGGTGTCTACGACGCCAAACGGTTTCACTCGGCGCTTGGTTATCTTCCTCCCAACGAACTCGAAACTCATTTTCTCGGAAGGCGGCTTCGTTCGCATGAACCACGGGGGTCCAGCCGCAGGGGTCCACGCCAACGGCGGCTCAGGAGTACTTCGCCACGGACCCACGGCGAGCCTTCCAGTCAGATCGACAACCAGACGTACCTCCATGAGCCAGCGACACTTCTTTTGCCTTGGTCGATCACCTGCCGGCTGTGTGCGATGTAGTGGAAGCCAAAGCGTCTGTGGTCTACACCCTGACGGGAGCGTTCGACTCCGCCCATGCTCCATCGATCTTTGGAGGGAGATCGATCCCAATCGCAAGCCTTGCGGCGGCAAGTGCAACGAGCGGCTGTCCGACCTATCTTGTGCTCAACAACGCGACCGTAAGAGTACGTGCAGTCCCCAGCGATGCTGGCGCGACACGTTACGCTGTCGATCAGCTTGTAAATCCGGAGAGCACTACGCTGACGCCTGGTGGATTCTAGGCAGACAACTTTTTGATCGCAGGTCGCGTGGCGACGGCGTCGGATTCCCCGGTCGCGAAGCAGCTGCATGTCGTCTACTCCACCGCCATCGGAAAAACGTTCAAGCGAGTCAACGCTTTTTGGGTGGGCCCCAAGGCGATGGAGCATTTGAAACGTGGGGGCCGCCTGACGTTCGGCGCAGCGGCGGCGCCGGAGTTTGACCTCCAGTCACCAGCAGCGTAGCGTCCGCCTCAGATTCGCCTCCCGGTTCGGGTCAGAAGCGGCGAGACAGGAACTTCGGAGGGCTTCCTCAAACGGCTCAGTTCTACTGCGGCGCGGACACCAGGTACATTCGTAGTTGTCGGTGGTCAGTATCTTTCCACCGCGCATCGAATGGCCGCGATCGGCGTTGCCCGAGCCGTCGAGTCTGCCGACCATCACCCTCCCGGCTTCCATGACCGAAATTCGAGCGCCGGCCATGCCGCCATCCCGAATCAAAAAGGCGGACGCAGCAAGCGAACCGATGCCTCCGCCAATGAAGTAAGCCTTGCTTGTCAAATTCATTGTGACGAAGTCCTGGGGTGCGTTGTTGTCGAGCCAATTGTGGGCGTCGAACGCATGCGAATCCCGCGGTGCCGTCCGTGCGGTGGGCGACATTCGGCGCACTGGCCCGCCGCATGGACTGCTCACGGCAGAACGCACGGCCAACAAATCGTGCGTGCCTGTCCGCCAGCGCCCATACATGACGCTGCGCGAGGCGCATTATTTTTCGACTCGCACTCTGCGAGTGCGCCACCGAACAGACAACGCATTCCACCGCCGCGACATTGGCGCAGGCCGTCCAATCCGCAATGAGGCATTCCGCTGATGGACTGCTTCGACCCATGAAAGGATTCAAGCGATGCTGCGCAACACACAACAGATCACGACCTGCGCGATCGATGCGATCGATGGCGCGATTGGACACGTTAAGGACTTATATTTCGACGACGATGCCTGGGTCATCCGCTACTTCGTTGTGGACACCGGCGCTTGGCTTTCGGGTCGTGAGGTGTTGATCTCGCCCATCTCGATCCAGCAGTCAAAGTGGGCGCGAGACACCTTGCCAGTGTCGATTACGAGGGATCAAGTCAGGAACAGCCCTGGCACCGACGCCGACAAGCCTGTGTCCCGACAGAACGAAGAGCAGCACGCCGGCTACTACGGTCATCCTCCTTACTGGGGCGGCTCGGGGCTTTGGGGTAAAGACGACTATCCGGGCTTGCTGGTAACTGATTGGGGACTCGGCGATGACAAACGCCCCTGGACGACAAAAAAAGAAGACCGGGTTTCAAGCAGAGGACGGTCTGTCAGTCAGGAAGACGCTCATCTGCGAAGTTGCAGGGCGGTGACTGGCTACCACATCCATGCGACCGACGGCGATGTCGGTCGTGTCCAGGAACTGATCTTCGACGACGAGGCATGGGCTGTGCGCTACCTTGTCGTGGAAACGAGCAACTGGTGGCTGAGTCATCGCGTCCTGATTGCACCCCAATGGATCCGGGACGTCCAGTGGCTTGATAAGAGCGTGGCGGTCGACTTGACTCGGGCAGCAGTCAAGGGGTCACCGCCCTTCATCTCCACCGCAGAACTTAGCCGCGAGGAGGAGCAGGGGCTCTACGAGCACTACGACCGCAAGGGCTACTGGCTGCGCGCGGCACCCGGGAGGCCCGAGCCAAACGCCTGCTGCGCGTGAGAACTGACGCCGAGAAGTTCTTGCTGCTGGCCGCCCTCAACCTCGTGGAATGCGTTGCCTACGTCGGAGCACGCCTGCAATTCGAGTGACCCGCGTGCGGCCGGTCAAGGTGGGATGACTGGACGCTCACCACAGATGGCGCAAACGGCCGTGTGTAATCGCCACCATACTCTGGACCAGCAACTGTGCCGATGGTTGCTGCTGAGTCTGGACCGCTTGGATGGCACCGAACTGGTCATGACCCAGGAATTGATTGCCAATATGCTCGGCGTTCGCCGCGAGGGCGTCACCGAAGCTGCCCTCAACCTGCAAAAGCTCGGACAAATCCGCTATTCCCGAGGCCGAATCGAAATGCTCGACCGGCGCGGTATCGAAAATCGCTCTTGCGAATGCTATGCGGTGGTCAAAAAGGAGTAAGAGCGGTTGCTGCCGGATCGGTTGGCGACGTAGGGACTGCTCATTGATGTGCGCCACCGCACGGACGCAATGTTTGGCGCGCCCTATAACCCTCTACCGTCCAACGTATCCGGCCCCCTGCTGGTATGGACAGAAGAGGTTCTTACGATGCCCACGCAGACTGCGTCACACAATTTTGAGTACCAAGGTTGGAACGTCACCCTGCTACTTGACCGGATCAACTACGAAGGTATCGTGAGCGGTCATGCCGAGCTTCGCGCCAATGATGCGAACGTATGCCGACTTTCGCTTGCGACCCCGCGCCACGATGGGGCGTCAGCGCTCATTGACCTCGCGAAGCGAGCGAGGGCATTCATCGACAATTGGACGGAACACGCCGACGCGGGCGTCCATACGGGGTAGCAAATGGCCCAGGTATTTTTCAGGCGCATTCATAATGGGCAACTGCCAACGCACCTCTTCGTGCGGGTGGGTGTCGACCAACCTCGAAGCCTGAGGGACGCGAGTTTACTCAAGGTCAGCTTCGGCCCATCACACGCGACCATCGGACTTCCGTTACGTTGACGGAGATCATCCCGACAGGAAATGCGGCGATTCGCTAACCCGAGTATGCGGTTGAAACGCAGCAATGAAGGACTGACCAATGACCAGCAGTCCGTTCTGTCGAGATTGGGCTTCTTGGGAGCATCGCACTGCCTAACTCGACCCATTACCAATTCGAGAAATTCTGCAAAATGCATCCGAAGGCATTCAATTGAAAAGAAGGACTCAGGTGGAACCAATTGTCGACCGCAGTGAGACCCAAGCGGATGTGCTTCTATCGTTTTTCATGCCGCACGCGATGCTTGAAATTCCCAGGCCCACCGACACACGGGCGACTCGCCGTGACAAGACGGCCCGAAACAAGGCCTGGTTGATGCGCTGGCTTCCGGTCTATATGTTGCGTTGGTCTTTGCTCTTTGCCGGAACGGTCGTTGTCAATTGGATGGCTGCAGAGCTAGGGATGCCAAGTTTCATTACATGGGCTGGTGATTTGATTCAATGCGCCTGTGCTGGCATGGCGACGTTTTGCATAGGGCTGTATTTGCACATTCGCTTCGGAAGCAAATAGTCATCGCGCTTCTCGCGTTTCCGCACCGTTGATAAAATATCGGGGCAGGTAAAAAGCTTCAACGCTTGCACACACTACGCGTTTCAAGGATCAAACGAGTCTGGCCCCAATGTTTCCTGCTTAGATCCATCTTTTTTTGATTGCGGTTCTCGCACTTGGAGTCGTTCGCATACTCGCGATCCTAATCGGCGTCGTGCGTCGTCCGCAAAGCATGGGCGTCATGAACGTAGTTTGGCCCGTGACCGCGATTCGCGTGCCCTCCAATGGCTTTAAACACCAACGGCCGGGCAGCAGCACGGTAATCAATGGGATGGACGCACCCACCCATGACGGCACCGACCTGCCAAAGTGCCGACGTTGATCAACCACTTGAAATGAGAAGGGCGTCCACCATGAAGCTTTCGAGTGTTGGTCTGACCAAGCTCGCTGCTAGGGGCTCCTTTCGGATGCCCAGTTTTATAGGGCGTACGTCAGCAACGTGACGGCAGTGATCCGTCGAGCAGGAGAGGGGCACTCATTTGATCCGGCCGGAACGGCGTTTCGAGGTCGGTCGGAAGGTGCGTCCCCATAGAGCCGACGCGATCCCCGCACACAGTGCGGGCCGAGCGGCCGCCCTTAACGTGCGACGGCTGTAATACGCCAGACCGAATTTCCGACATCGTCTGCAATCAGCAGCGCGCCTTCCTTATCCTGCACCAGGCCGACCGGCGCGCCGTACAGTTGCGATTCGTCGGGCGAATGAAAGCCCGTCACCACAGGCTGCGGCTTTCCCACGGGCTGGCCTTGCTGGAAGGCGACGAAGACGACCTCGTAGCCGCTCAGGGGCGAGCGGTCCCAGCTGCCGTGTTCACTGACGAAAGCGCCGTTGTGGTATTGGGCTGGCAGGGCATTGGTCCCGGACATCAGAAGCCCCAGCGGCGCCACGTGCGAGCCGAGTGCATAGTCCGGCTTGATCGCCTTGGCCACAAGGTCGGGCCGCTGCGGCATGACGCGGCGGTCCACATGCTGCCCGTAGTAGCTGTAGGGCCAGCCGTAGAAGGCGCCCTCCTTGACCGACGTCAGGTAGTCGGGCACGAGGTCGGAGCCGATCTCGTCGCGTTCATTGGCGATGGCCCAGAGCTTGCCGTTTTGTGGGTCCCACCCCAGCCCGGTTGGATTGCGCAGTCCCGATGCATATATGCGGCTGCCGCCCGTGGCCACGTCCACTTCCAGCACATTCGCGCGGCGGTACTCCACCTCTATCCCGTTCTCGGTGATGTTGCTGTTGGAGCCCACCCCTACGTACAGCTTGCTGCCGTCGGCATTGGCCAGCAGGGCCTTGGTCCAGTGGTGGTTGACGGCGCCTGGAAGATCCGCCCAGGCCGCGCCGGGTGCGTTGATCTGGGTCTGCCCCGCCACATACGGGAACTTCACTATGGCGTCCGTGTTGGCGACATAGAGAAAATCGCCAATCAATTGCAAACCAAATGGCGAATTCAGGCCCGCGATGAAAACGTGCTTTTCCCAGAGTCCAGCGGCGCCGACTTTGCGCAGCAGGGTGATCTGGTTGCCACCCTTGGCGCCTTTGCCCATCTTGCTCGTGACCATGCCGGCGATCAGTTGCTTGGGCGTGGTCGTGGCCTCGGTGCCCGGGCTGTTGGACTCGACCACCAGCACATCGCCATTGGGAAGCATCAAAAGCTGGCGCGGGTGCTGAAGGCCGTCGGCAATCCGTTCGACCTGCAATCCGGCCGCGACCTGCGGCGTCTGACCCTCCTTCCAACCGACTCTGCCCGGAACCTTGATGGGCGGTACCAGGAAGTTTTGTGCCGCAGGCAAGGGGGGGGCGCTGCCCGACTGCTGCGACGAATCGAAAGCTGCCTTGTCGCCGCATCCACCCAGCAGGGCGAGCAGGGCCAGCACCGCTGCGCCTTGAATAGAATTCTTATGCATAAAGCCCCCCCGCCGATCTGGCGCCTTGAACCGCGACAACGACGTTTGCTGTGCACAGCAGGATCACTGTGCAGGCGGACAGCCACAAGCCGGCCGGAACCACCGCATAGGCGTCGCGGCTATGCACCAGGGAATTAATGATGGCCGCAAAAATGGCCAGCAGGTTGAGCCAAAAGTCCAGCTTGTCAGACGCCAGCGCGGCTCGGCGGGATGTGATCCAGACTTGCACCAGATTGATTAGGCGAGGGACCACCGCAAAGAGCAGACCGATGGCGATCAGCCAGGCAGCGCTGTTGTCCCACAGGATCTCGCCCGTGCGCGCATAGACGGCATCAAATATCAGCCCGGCCACGAAGAAGCCGAACGGGATTGGGTTCAACAGGCCATAGACGGCGTCTGCAGCGACTGAGCGAGAGGGCAATGTTACAGAGTTCATGGTTGAGGCCTTCCGAAGGTGACGTTGTCGAGTCCGATACGCGCTTTACCATGCCTTCACGCTTCCAATCAGTCTGTGCGCCAGCAAACACAAAACTCGGCATGGCCTCGAGGGCGAGGCAAGTCCGACCAGCCATTCGAGGCATCGTGGTCCGTAATGCACAGATGAAATGAGATGGCGGCTTACCTTTCGTTCAAGTGAATCCGTGGGGCAACCGCAAGGACGTGACCAAGCGGTCGCTGGCACATCCAAACATCCGCATCGGCGAGTTGCTGCCCCAGCCGCAAAAAAAGATTCAATACTGCTCCTGCGCGCCGTTTTCCTCCGACTGCACGTTTCGAGTCACACATTTACCCTCGCAAAAAGAGAAGTGAATTAGTGACTTCGCAACTGCACTAAGCAATTTAGGATCCTCCGCACTTTGTGTGACGTCCAGTTCATGGGTTTGACTGGCTGCACGACGAACCTAATCTCGGGCGATGGCTGGTGCTCTTGATGTAATCGATCGCGTTCTCGCTCAGATGGGCAAGCGCGTCACCAGCTGCACCAAACAACAACAGACTTTGGTAGTGCACGCTTGCAGTCGCGTGCGCGCTGCTCCGTGTCCAACCTGCCGATGCTGGAGCGATCTTCTGCACGGCAGCTATCTGCGCCCTCTGGTCGAACGACCTGTACTGAACGAGCAGATCATGCTCTCTGTCGAAACGCGGCGCTTCAAATGCCAGAACGAAACCTGTCCGGTCTTGCCGCCATTCGCCAGGGTCGAAGGCATGAAGCTCAGTTCGACAAGGGGCTTTATCCCGATCGACAGCAGGAAGTCGCAGATCTGGTCGGCGTTGAAGAACGAGTAGAGCAGTTCGTTGCGCTCGCACATGAGCGTGCCAATTTCATCACACCGCAGCCCGTGAAAGCGGGTGTGCCGAAAGCCGAGCAGCATTCGGCGCGCGCGCAACTGTTGTTGCCAGTCTCCGCGCAGGGCCAGAGGCGCGTGGCCGCTGCCGAAGGTGTGCTCCCAGAAGTGGGGCAGTGACACAGCCTCGTCCCACAGGGAACAGGCGATCTGAAGATGTTTCATTGGCCACCCGGGCCTCCGGCTTCAAAGTTGGCGTGGGGATTTTCCAGCGCGCCAGTGCGCCTCGATCTGCTCCAGGCTCTTGCCCTTCGTCTCCGGCACCAGTCGATAGAAGAAGATCCAGGCGCCGATCGCAACCACGCCGTACAGCCAGAACGTGCCGGCATGCCCGAGCCATGACACCAATGTCAGGAAGGTCACGGCCACCAGCAGGTTCATGGCCCAGTTGGTGACGGTGGCAGCGCTCATCGCGACGCTCCGGTTCTTCAGCGGATAGATCTCGGAGATAAGCAGCCAGAAGATCGGCCCGAGCCCGAAGGCGAAGCACGCGACGTAGATCAGCAGGCCGCCGATTGCCACCTCGCTCTTGAAGCTCGCCAGTTGCGGAAACGGGAAGGCCGCGCCGAGGATTTCCAGACCGACGATCTGGCCGGCCACCCCGGTCAACAACAAGGGCCGCCGGCCGACGCGGTCGAGCAGGAAGATCGCCAGCACGTGAAAGCACCACATGACCGCAGTCAATCCGGCTCCCGCCAGGATGGCCGGACCAACGGCGCTGATGCCGGTGAACTTGAAGATGGTCGGCGCGTAGTAGATGACCGTGTTGATGCCAGTGATCCGCTGGAACGTGGCCGGGCCGAGGCCGACGATCAGCGGCATCCGCAGCGACGGCTGCAAGAGCCAGGCCATCCCGCCTTTGCCCTGCTGGGTCATGCTCTGCTGGATGTCCTTGATCTCCGGGTCGACGTCGGCTGTCGTCCGCGCGCGCTTCAGGATCTTCCTCGCTTCGTCGACTCGCGACCCGCTGATCAGCCAGCGCGGGCTGTCGGGTAGCCACCACATGCCGATGACCAGACCGATGGCGGGCAATGCCGCCAAGCCGAACATATAGCGCCATGCGTGGCTCGACGAAAACGCGTAGTCCACCAGATAGGCAACGACGATCCCGGTGGTGATGGCCAGCATGTTGACCGCCAGCAGCGAGCCGCGCACCTTGGCTGGGACGAGCTCGGCGATGTACATCGGCGAGATGAACGAGGAGATGCCGATGCCGATGCCGCTCGCCACGCGGGCGCAGATCAGCCAGCCGACCGTCGGCGCAAGAGCTGTGCTAATCGCACTGGCTACGAAGACGATGCCGGCAAGGATGATCGCCCAGCGACGCCCGAAGCGACCGGTCAGCGCACCTCCGGCAGCGGCGCCGACCACGGCACCGATCAGGACTGCGCTGACGACCAACTCTTCCATCCCCGACGACAGCGAAAACTCGCCCTTGACGAAGAGGATGGCCCCGGAAATGACGCCGGTGTCGTAGCCGAAAAGCAGCCCGCCCAGCGCAGCGATGGCCACGGCGATGTAGACGAACCGGTCGATGTGCGTCGGGTCATCGGCAGCCGCCGCGGCTGGTTTGTCCACGGCACGCGCGGACGGTTAAGTTGCCGTGTGTATGGTCATCGAAGTGCGGGTATGCGCTTGTGTTCGAAGAATCCTTCATTGTCTTGACCCTTGCGCGACCAGCCTGTTCGGTGGAGCACATAACTCGCCGCTTCCTTGTTTTAGAGGGCGCCACCAGATTCATTCCGGCGCCATTCTTGCGGCGGTCCTTCGCCCTACAACGAGGCGGACTGCGCGCGCCCGCGTCGCGTCGAGCGTGTCCGGGATGGTGCTGGTACAGTGACCCGGCACAAGGCCTTCGGCAACTGGTGAACGGCATCATGTCCGCTGTCCAGTCGTTCGCGACGGCCCCGCGCTGCTTTGACGCGCCACTTCCCTACACTCCCAAGTCGGCAGCTTGAAAGGCGCCGCGCGCCAACTGTCCTCGGACTATCAAACCGTGCGTAATTTCAGAGCAAAGCAATCGCGAGTTCTTCGAACATATGGCTATCGGCGTTACATCGAGAAGCGCCTTTCCCGAGGCTGTTATAGATTGGGATCGACGACGAGCCCAAACATTTCAACCACGAGCGTTTATCCATGCGCTGTGTGCGTACGAGAACGTGGTCACCAAGGTTCGCCGTCTTGCACGGGAGTTCGTCGGACTAATCCGCCGGCGTGGTTGCCGTGGAGCGATGGCCAGACAGACGTCCACGTCAATTAACTGACGTCCCTCCGCTAACTCTGACCGGCGCATCGCGTATGCGCGCCGCAATTGCTTGGATGAGCTCCACCCCTATGTTCGAGGCGTGCATGGGATGTCGGCTCTTTGACTTGGCGACAGATCCCGATGCGGCTACGGGAAAGACCTCGAGTAGCCTGATGGCACTGCGCGCTTTCTTGCAACCGCTGGATTTCAGAAAGCTTCAGCAGAATGGCTTGGGGGTCGATTGGCAAACCTTGTGTCGCGGCTGAAACTACTTGATGGTGCTGGTCGGCCTATGCCTTCCAAGCGTCAAGTACGGCACGAATGCTCGCGCAATTGATGTCCACATCGTTCTCCTTGCTATCAACAGTCGATTTGATTGACAGGAGCCTAGTAAAGCTGAATTGTTCCGTCAGTGCGATACCGAACATAGATGAATGGTCGGCACGAAGTTCTCATCAGAGTACGCTGTGTCGATGGCCGATCTCATTATCGAACGCAGACATCTCAGCCAAGCGAATCGCTTGATCGCAGAAGGCACGGCGAGGATTTTGAACTTCAAGGCGCGCCTGCAAATGGGCGGTGCGCGAACGCCAGATGCCAGCTCCCTGAGCACGCTTGCACTGCTCAGAATCAGCCTCGAAACGTTTGAGGCACATCGGCGGCAAATATTGATCGCAATTGCGGATCTGAAGACAGGTCGCGTTTGAAGTCCAACTGTTTCAATTGCAAAGGATTGACATGACGCAAGAGATCACGACTTTGCAGGAACGCGTGAAGGACGCGGTGCATGAGCTGCTGGCTGCCACCGGCGCTGCTTCCTTTTGCCTTACGCTCGAAGCGGGGCCGCCAGCCATCTTAATTGCAGCGGGTGAACCGACGCAGATTTGGCGGCTCGTCGGCGAGCCGCCGGCTGCAGCAGCACAGTAACCGCCGCATCGACCTTGCTGTCGTTGGCATCTCGAGCGTGGCAACCGTGGTGCCGGCGTTGATGACCGCTATCCTGCCGGAGCCCTGGTACGGCCCGCGCTACGTGATTCCGTTGATGGACATCGCGCTGAATTCGGCAACCCTCGGGCTCGACAGCTTCTTCGAAGGCGTCGTGAACCGCCGGCAAGCGTAGAAGAAAGTAAATCAGATACCGTTGCTGCGCGCCCGTTTGTCTCTGGCAGCACGTTCCGAAGTCACACATTTACCCTCGCAAAAGCAAAGGTAAATCTCTGACTTTGCAACCACGCAAAGCAATTTAGGGACTTCGCGAATCTAATATCGCCAGGCCCGCGTGAGGCGTTGAATCATGAGGAGTTTGGCACCTCGTTTTCTTACGCCGCTGGACAGTGCACGTCCGCGCGGAGCTTCGCCGCTCGAGGGATTCAGCCCGAAACTCGGTCGGCGGATCCGGGTGTTCGATCGCGCCAACTTCGATCAATGGATTCGACTGGAAGCCGATCCAGCGGTGCCCCTGCTCTGCGAGCGCCCTCTTCGGCTAAGCCCCAACGTCGGCTCTCGCGTCGTTGACTTCTGGGTTTAGCGCGAGGACGGCGAACAACTGCTTTTGCTCGGTGATGGGGAGACGGAACTCTTGGCGCCCACGGTGAGCGACATTCCGCTCCGACGCGTAGCGGCCGCTGACCGCGCAGCTGCGGCTATGTGGATCGCGAACTGGCAGTGGATGCTGCCAACAATCATCTCGACCCAGGCCTGGCGTCCCAACAAACGTGCGGACGTGATCGCTGCATACGTCGGCGAGCCGATGTCCCTGTCCCGCCTTGAGCGAGCATTTGCCATGGGTGACCTGTCCGCGCCGAAGTAGAAGTGAGCCACCGCGCCAATTGAATCGTGAGCCAGGGGTGGAAGCCGACGCTGTGATGGTCGGCTGTGGATAAGTGTGTGTCTTGCCTCGGTCTTTGACCTCCTCATCTTGATGGTGGTGTCGCGTAATAAGGCGCGAAGGGCGTAGCCCGAAGCGCCTTATTACGCGCGGCGCCCGTTAATCAGTGGCGTCCGTTGGGTCGGCTTTGGCGCTGCCCTTGCGGGCCTGCTCCCTGGCCTTGATTCGCTTCTTGGCCGTGGCACTGCTTTGCAGGAAGCGATGGCTCTTGTTGCCTGTCTCCACGATGTGGCAGTGGTGCGTGAGGCGGTCGAGCAAGGCGGCGGTCATCTTCGCGTCGCCGAACACCGTCGACCATTCGGCGAAATCCAGGTTGGTGGTGATCACCACGCTGGTGTGTTCGTACAGCTTTGAGAGCAGATGGAACAGCAGCGCTCCGCCGGCTTGGCTGAACGGCAGGTAGCCCAGCTCGTCCAGAATCACCAAGTCCATGCGCAGCAGGCCACTGGCTATGCGTCCGGCCTTGCCTTGAGCCTTCTCCTGCTCCAGCGCATTGACCAGGTCGACCGTCGAGTAGAACCGCACACGCTTGCCTTGGCGCGTGATGCCCGACACGCCCAGTGCCGTCGCCAGATGGGTTTTACCCGTGCCCGGTCCGCCGACCAGCACTGCGTTGTGCGCGGCCTCGGTGAACTCCAGCGTCGCGAGCTGTTGGAGCAGCTTGTGATCCACCACCGAGGCATCGAAGTCGAAGCCCGCCAGATCGCGGTGCACGGGGAAGCGTGCCGATGTCATCTGGTATTGGATCGAGCGCATCGCCCGATCTGTGGCCTCGGCCTGCAGCAGATGCTCGACCAGCCAACGCGAGGCATCCAGACCCGAGGCCGGGCCCTGTTCCTGCAGGTCGCACCACGCGCCCGCCATGCCGTGCAGGCGCAATGCCTTGAGCTCAACGATCACGTCACGCATGACCTACCTCCTGGCCGCGCAGACTGTCGTAACGCGCCGTGTTGGCCAGCGGTGGCGTCACGACCTGCAGTGCCGTCTCGGCACTGAGCGGCGCTGCCGGCGCGTTGAGCCGGCAGCGCACATTGACGACGTGCTCCACGCTGACACGCCCGGATGGAGGGCTGCCCTCCATGGCCAATTCGACCGCCACGATCACCGCCTCCAATCCCG
Organism: Variovorax sp. LG9.2; assembly: GCF_035018885.1. Lineage (NCBI taxonomy): Bacteria > Pseudomonadati > Pseudomonadota > Betaproteobacteria > Burkholderiales > Comamonadaceae > Variovorax > Variovorax sp. LG9.2. The sequence continues at coordinate 26,810 of NZ_JASJXB010000034.1, forward strand.
CCGTCGGAACGATGGACAGCACTTGGGCCATCACACGGTCCCCGCCGGCCTGGCGCAACAGACCACGGCGCAGGCGCTGTAGCGCCTCGGGCAAGTCGGCGAAGGGTGCGCCGTTGCGCAACGCGCCAGGCTTGCGCTGTATCAGCGGGATGTAGTGCTGCCCAGGCCACGAAGGTGGCCCCTGCGGTGCCACGGGTAGCGGGTGCCGCCCGCGTCACTCAGGCGCTCGTGGCGCGCGACCACCGCATCATCGGCCACGACCACGACGCCACCCGGGTAGAGCCTCGTGCTGACCATCTGCCCGGCCAGCTCGCACGGCACCGAGTAACGGTTGCGTGCCACCGACACCAGGCAGGTGCTCGACACCCGCGCCGGCTTCTCCACGTAGCCATCGAAGGGCTCCGGCATAGGCATCAAGTGGGGCCTCTCGAGCTCCAGCATCTCGGCAACGCTGAACTGTTGATGCTCGGGATGCCGGATCTCGTTCCAGAGGGGGCGGCAGCGATCGCTCAGCCAGGCATTGAGCTCGACGAAGGAGCTGAAGCGATGCCGGGCTGCGTCGATCCAGATGCGCCGACGACTGTCCTGCACGTTCTTCTCCACACGCCCCTTCTCCCAGCCTGAGGCGACGTTGCAGAAGTCAGGGTCGTACAGGTAGTGCGCGCACATCACCGAGAAGCGCGCGTTGACGGTGCGGCCCTTGCCCTTGTGGACCTTGTCGACGGCGGTGCGCATGTTGTCGTAGATGCCGCGGCGTGCCACGCCGCCCAGCGCTGCGAACGATCTCGTGTGGGCGTCGAACAGCATCTCGTGGCCCTGGCTTGGGTAGGCCACCAACCAGAACGCGCGGCTTGCGCACAGCTTCAGGTGCGACACCTGCATGCGGTAGTAGATGCCGCCGACGACCAGACCTTCTTCGCTCCAATCGAATTGGAAGGCCTCGCCGAGCTCGAAGGTCAGGGGAACGAACGCCGCGACGTTGGCTGCATGGCCCTCACCTTCGCGCCATGCTCGAACGAAGTCGGCGACGCTAGAGTACCCGCCGGCGTAGCCGGCGGCCTTGATCTCAGTGTGCAGCGCACGCGCCGTGCGTCGTCGTGCTTGGGCTGTCGCGCATCGGCCGTCAATGCCTGCGTGAGCGTCGCCTGGAACGCGCTGAGTTTGTTCGGTCGTGGTTCGCGCCGGTACTTCGGCGCCCTGTTAACCGATGCCTGCAGCCACTTCGAAACCGTGTTGCGCGACAGCCCTGTCATGCGCGCTATCTCGCGCTCCGACAGCTTGTCTCTCACGTGCAGCCGCCGGATCCTGCCAATCATGTCCATGGTGATCACTCCTCGAACCCCGCTGCTTAAATAAACAGCAGGGTAGGTTGAACACCTGGCTCACTTTTACTTCGGCGCTACCCGCATAAATGGCTCATTTTCCGGTCGGCGCCAACACCCCTAGTCATCTGCGCGAGGCGGATGGTTTCTTGCAGGCCGCGGCGTGCCGTTGCGCTGTCGTCCAGAGGCACCAGGATGCGTTCGCACATCAAATCTCTTGGGGTTATGGAAACCCGGCGGCGCAGGTTAAGTCGTTCGCTTAAGAGCTTGCGCATTGCTGCCGATGCGGTCGTTCGTCACGTAATCCGACACCCACCGGAAGAGCGTTTCCCGGGCCGAGTGGATCGCGGCCTTATGGGTTCCGAACGGCCTGGCCAGCCAGACCCGGCAGATGACGCCGCCGGTGCACGCTATCTCTGCCCGGCCGAAGCAGGCGTCCTTCGATGCGGCGTTCATGTCGATGCTTGTCGTCCAGTCGGATGGCAATCGCGGGCTGTCTGTCGGTGTGGTCGACGCAGACGGACAGCCAGACTGACGGCACGGCGCTTTTCGGCCGCACCCACGGCGTGGGATGAAGGCGATCCATGGGGTGGCACGGGAAGCAGCGAGGCAGCCATCGTCAAGGAAAGGATGGGAGGGTCGATTGCCTGTTCACAGACATGGGCCGCACGCAAGCCATGAAGCGCCAACCGTGCGGTGCGGCAACGCACATCGGCAAACTCAATACATGTCGTCATGGGCAGCGCAATCACACGCCGCTGCGCCAGGTGCTGCGCAATTCGCCCCTTGCCGGCAGCCTCGCGGCTTGATGCGTCAGCGGAAGACAGACGACAGACCAGGGGTGAGGCAGCGGTTCTAGTCGGTTGCAGCCCTGTCCCGCACGCCGGAAAGTGCACGCAAGTCTGCAGGCTGCAGGGTGGCCGAGAGCTTGTTACTGGAACGGCCGCTGCCGCGACCGCGAACCGATGTGGGAAGCGCTGGCCGGCTTGAAGGCGATGCGGCAGCCGGCGTGTGCGGTGCAGCGGAAGTCAATGGTCGCGAGCCCGATGTAGGGAGACGTCCGCTCGCTGACGCTCAAGTCGCGGCCATGACGCCTCGGCGTGGGTCCGGTCGCGCGACTGTGCGGCGACCCCATCCCGGAGTGAACTACGCCGGTCTGCGCATGCCTCTGGGCGCAATGAATGAAAGACCAATGGCAGCGTGAGGGTTCGCCAGCGCACAGACAGGCATCTGGCAGCGCCTGAACATTGCGCTGTGACGAGCACTTTGGAGATCTCTCTATGACTGCAGTACAGCCCACGCGCTTCGTTCACGGCCCGTCGCTGGTCGCCGTGATGCGGGCACCGGCATACAAGCCCGATGCCGCAAAGCCAGGCGAACTGGCCAAGGCAGAACCGAGCACGCGCGCCTTCCTCGGCCTGCTCAAAGCGTTCCGCGCCACGGGCGGCGCGGCGCCGGGTGATGTCCTAGGGGACATGCTGCAGGGCCATCAGTGCGGCGGGCTGGTAACCCTGGCGCGGTCCATCGTGGCGCGTCGGGTCTTCGCCTTTGATTGGCGCGGCGGACTCTGGGTGCCGATGTTCCAGTTTGAACCGGACGACCTTTCATTGGCGGTGGCGCCGCAAGAGGTTCGGGCTGAACTGCCAGCGATACTGCACGGCTGGGCGCTGGCGTGCTGGTTTGCGCAGCCGCACGCCGCACTGAGGGGCCAGGCGCCGGTTGACATGCTGCGCTGCGACCTACCTGCCGTGCTAGAGGTTGCCCGCGGCGCGCGCTTGCGTCAAGCGGGTGGCGCAATGTTTGGCTAGGCGGCCCCGGGGGCTGTAGCGCAAGCGCAGATCGCGCAGCGGCGCTGATGGACAATGCATGCCGCGTTTGTCACCTCCACCCCCGTTGACAGGTGGGCAGCCTGCCCCGGCCGCTGGTGCCTCTTGAAACGGGCACAGCACCTTTGATCCGGCCGGACCGCAAGGTGCGCACGCCAGCGCAGGCCGGGGCTGTTGCCCCGTCTGCGGCCGCATCGTTGGAGGACGCTTCATGCAAGGCGACTCGATCAGGACGGTCGAGGCGCCGTGAACTTCGGTGGGCAACTGTCGCGCCGGAATGGGGCTACCTCTGCGTCTGGAACCAGTGTGCATTCTTGCCCGGCACCGGTTGTGACAAGTTCAGGGCGCGCCTTTGTGGTCTTTCTGGCAGGCATTCTTGTGACGGCCTTCGGCTTCGGTGGATTCGGCCCTCTCCCTTTGTCGGCTTGCATCAATCTGCGGGAGGGGAGGCGGCGGCTTGACTTGGGTGACGGGCCCTTTGGGTGCTGCGGATTCATGGCGTTTATTACAGATGTGGACGATGCGACGGACGATTCCGGCGCGCTCAGAGTTCAATTTACGCAGTCGCCGTCCTCCGGTCTGCGCGTTGGCCTGCGCTGCAGCGCCGCGCGATGCAGCCGCTTTTTCGCTGCCTCCTCACCCATCCATTTTTTCAATCTCACGTGCGCACGTGGGCAGACTCAGTGCCAGCGAGGTACCTCCCCATGGTTGCACTGCCAGTTCTGCGTGACCACCGGAGCGTTCGGCGAATTCGACGACTTCGGCCAGTCCAGTATTCGTAAACCCGCATGTCGCGGCCCCGGAAAAGAAGGGAGTTGCCACCATTGGGCCATAGGCGCCTCTCGTGATTTTTGCAGTCCCGAACACCTCAAGCAAAGTGCCACCGGCGGGCTCGACCGTGGCCTGCAGGACCAGCCTCCCGCCGTGGATGGCAGCCCAGTGCGACGTCTGCGTCAGGCGTTCAAACGCGCTTGCGAACGTTCGCCAATCAACCACCCATGCAAGGCAGGTCCGATCCACTAAAAACATCAATCAAGATGCGCGTGTCCATCGAGTGGCGCAGCGTATAGGCCAGTGAGCACAGAAAAGGCAGGACTTCCAGACGGGCGGGTACCAGAGGCCACCGTGTGACAGCCGCAGGGTGGCGGGCGACTGGTGCGTCGCCGGGGCAGGGCGGGACGTAGCGAAGTCAGGAAAACAATCTTCAGATTCCATCAGAAAGTCCTCTGTTGCACTGGAAAGAGGTCGAAGGCCGCGGGCTCACTGAGGCGAACAAGTGCACCGCGCAGGGCGCGTGGCGTCAGCGCCCGCCATGTGGCTATCCGCGCCGAAAAAATTTTTTACATCGAGCAGACCACTGGGTCTGTACGCTGCCACATCAGTGCGAGAGCGATCGTGTCGAAGTGGTCGCCTTCGATGCTTTGCGGGGAAATGGCAAGAACCTGCGAGCGCGTTCGTGGCGCCCAAACCGAGAGGGCTAAGGCAGACCAGGGCGCGTTTCTTCTGCGTGACAGCGCACAGAACAAATTCCATGAGACCTTCAGACTGGCTTTCCCTACACACACGAAAGCTCTGGATGAAAACCGATATGCAAATCAAGGACGATGTTCTTGCCGAACTCAAGTGGGATCCGGCCGTCAATGCGGCGACCATTGGAGTGGAAGTCAAGGATGGCGTCGTGACCCTGGCGGGCCATGTGTCCACCTATGCAGAAAAGTACGCTGCCGAGCGGGTGGCGCAGCGCGTCTTCGGTGTGAAGGCCCTGGCTGTCGAGATGGACGTGAAGATGGACGGACACGCCAAGCGAACCGATGCAGACATTGCGAAATCCGCCGAGAGCGCATTGCAATGGACCACCTTCCTCACCAAGAGTCCGGTCATGATCAAGGTCGAGAAAGGTTGGCTCACGCTGACCGGTGAAGTGGAGTGGGAGTACCAGCGCAAGGCGGCCGAATTGGCGGTGCGCTATCTGCTTGGCGTCACGGGCGTGAGCAACCAGATCACGATCAAGCCCAGCACGTCCGTTGCAGTCGTCAAATCCGACATCGAAGCTGCCCTGAAACGGCGCGCCAACGCCGATGCGGCGAGCATCGCCGTCACCGTCAACGGCACGAAGGTGACCTTGAGCGGGACGGCTCGCAGTTGGTCCGACCGCGAATTGGCCGTGGCCGCGGCCTGGGCTGCACCGGGCGTGTACAACGTCCAGGACGACATCGCGGTGGTCTGACGACGCCATGTAGAGAGGGCGCTCGCGTCCTCAGAAAAATCGACGACGGGGAACAGCGGCGCAGGCCGCCCCTCGCGTCACGCGGGCGGCGACTGTCCCCTGCGGCGCTCAACCCTTGCAGTTTCAGCCGACCCCTTCGTGCTGACCGCACTGTGACTTGGCAAGCCTCGCCAGCCGCAGCTTGAATGTGCGGCCCCGCACAGATCCGGCAACGGCAATGGGGAAAAAACGATGTACACCATTCACTCGGTAAGAAACGATGAAAAAAACGCTTTCAAGGGGGCTGCTTGCCATGGCCGCTGCGTGCATGACGGCCGGTGCCGCCGCTCAGGTCGCAGGCAGGTCAGACCTGGGGACCGCCGCGTCACAAGGTCAAAGGATTGTCGCGGGGCGCAGCGCGAGACACAGCATCCTCGGCAAAACCGTCTACAACGAAAGCGGCGAGGCGGTCGCGACGATTCAGGACCTGATCGTCGATCCGGACAACAAGGTGTCATACCTGATCCTCAGCGGCGGCGGCCTGTTCGGCACCGAGGCGCACAGTGTGGCCCTCCCCGCAGATCAGATGCGCGAGGAAGGGGGCAGGATCGTCTTTCCGGGCGCGACGCGGCGCGCAGTGCGCGCCATGCCCGCGTTCCGGTACGCGGCCAGCAGCGCAAACCATGATCGGCTGGTCGTCGACGTGAGGGCGCAGCTGGAGCGCTCCAAGGCCAGGGTCTTTGTGCTGGAAAAGCAAGCTGCTGCGCTGACGGGCGCTCGGAAACTTCGCGTCGATCAACAGGTGGCCGACATCGCGAACGGCCAGGCGGCGGTGGAAGCGAAGCTGGGCAAGATGGAAGCGGCCGGCACCACCGAGTGGTGGCAATTCGAAGACGAACTGCGCAGCGCCACCACGCGCTTGCGCAAAACCATTGCCCGCGCGATCGGCTGACCGAAGGAGTGAAACGGTGCAACGCCCTCTGGCGGTGCGCAGACGGTTTAGAGGGCCACCTGGGCGAGTCAGCAGCCTGGTTCTACCTAGAATTTCGGGAAATCGGCACCCCGCGCCACCGCTTCCACGCTGCGCAATTCCTCGCCCAGTGACCTGAGCTTGTCCATGGCGCCGTCGTAGGCATCATTGCCAAGCAGCAGGCGGTGCGGCGGATGGGGCGACGTCACCGCTTGCAAGATGGCACGCGCCGCGCGAACGGGGTCGCCGGACTGCTTGCCCGAGGCGGCCCGGACCTGGGTCCGTCCTGCCCCGGCGGTCGCAACATAGTCGTCGATGCTCACTTTGCTTTCATTGGCAGATCGCCCTGCCCAATCGGTGCGAAAGCCGCTGGGTTCGACCAGCATCACCCGAATGCCAAGCGGTTCGACCTCCTGCCACAGCGCTTCTGACAAACCTTCGACTGCGAATTTCGTAGCGTTGTAGTAACCGATCGCCGGGAAGGATCGAAGGCCCCCGATCGACGACAGGTTGACGATGAAGCCGCTGCGGCGCTTTCGCATGCCGGGCAGCACGGCACGGATCATGTGGCCCATGCCGAAAACGTTGACCTCGAACATCCTGCGGATTTCAGCGTCTTCGCCTTCTTCAATGGCCGAAAAATAGCCGATGCCGGCATTGTTGACGAGCACGTCGATCCCACCGAACCGGGCCTGCGCAGCGCGCAGGGCCGCATCGACCTGATCCGGCTTGGTCACATCCAGCGTGAGAATCAACACGTTTTCGGCGGCGGCGTAGGCCTCGAGTGTCGACGCATCGCGCGCGGTCACCACGGTGCGGTGGCCACGCTCGATGGCCTGGCGCGCAAGCTCGCGCCCGAAGCCCGTGGAGCAGCCGGTGATGAACCACACCGGCGGCTCGGTCACCAGTGCATTGCTGTGTTGGACTGCCATGAAATTCCTTGATGCGGACAGCACCGAGCCGGGTGACTGACCTGTTGAGCGCCATCGGCTCGGGTTGTTGGGACTGACCATGGGCAGCAGGCTTTGACGTTGCCACGCGGGGCTTGCGGCCTGTTGCAACCATGCGCGCCTGGTGCGCCGGAGTCTGTACGTTGGCCCACAGATTTGGGTCGTGAGCACCTGCCCCGGGCGCTCTTGCTGCCGCGTAAATGCGCGTTGCCGCACAGACCCCATGCGCGGTGATCGGCAAGGATCGAGTCATGCGAATAGCGTCGAATTTCCGGCATGGGCTCCTGCATCCCGGCTTGAGACGAAGCACCGGGTCACAGCGCGTTCTCTACGTCGCCGTGGCCGGTGACCTGGTCATCGCTGTCAGCAAGTTTGTGGCCGCGGCCCTGACGGGCAGCTCGGCCATGTGGGTCGAGGGACTGCACTCGCTGATCGATACGGGCAATGAAGTGCTGCTGCTGTTCGGCCTGAAACGCAGCCGACACGCACTGGACGAATGGCATCCGTTTGGCTACGGCCGGGCGACGTACATCTGGGCCTTGGTCGTTGCGCTGCTGGTTTTTTCGGTGGGTGGCGGCGTGTCGATCTACGAGGGCATCGTCAGGATGGTCGACGTGCCGGTCCTGGGCGATCCCAAGTGGAACTACGTCGTGCTGGCCGTGGCGGCGGTATTCGAGGGCTTCAGCTGGCGCGTCTCGCGACAGGAACTCAGTCGCCACCGGCGTCCGGGGGACAGCCTCTGGCGGACGGCGCACCGCAGCATGGACGTTCTTGTCTTCACGGTGTTCATCGAAGATTCGGCCGCGTTGATCGGCATGGTGATCGCCGCCGCGGGCATCGCGTTGAGCCATGCAACCGGCAATCCCTATTTCGATCCGGCCGCGTCGGTGGTGATCGGCATGGTACTGGTGAGCGCAGCCGCGCTGCTCGCACTCAAGAGCGTCCGGCTTCTGATCGGAACAGGCCTTGATGCGCAGGAGATTTTCCAGCTGCGCACCATCATTGCCGGGGACCCCGCCGTTGAAAGCGTGCACCATCTGCTCACGATGCAGCTCGGTGCGGATGACGTGCTGCTGACGGCCGCCGTGCGGTTCCACCGTGAGCTCAGTCTCGATCAGGTCGAACAGGCAATCGACCGACTCGAGCATTCGATCCGTTCGCAGAATCCCTGCATCAGGCATCTTTTCCTGGAGTCAGGCGCGCTCAAAGCGGTCGTGCGATCGGCCGTGGCGAATCCCGGCTTGGCGCTGGCGGACAATGTCTTGCAGGCGCGACATGGCACGGACCAAGGCGCCGATCCGGGACCTGCTGGCGGGCCATGAAGCAACCGGACGCGACGCCGCGCGCACCCGAGGGTGCGGCGGCCAGTGAACCGGGAAGCCTGTCGCGCACAGAAGCCCGCCTGAGGCTCGCGTCGACCGGCCCGAACCGGCTGCCTGACAACGCCCCGCCACCCTGGCGCGCGGCGCTCGGGCAGCTTTGGGCGCCGGTGCCGTGGATGCTGGAGGGAGCCATCGTCTTGCAGGTGGCGCTGGGTCAGTTTCCAGAGGCCGCGCTTGTCGCCGTGCTGCTGGTGTTCAACGCAGCTTTGGGGCTGTTCCAGCAAAGCCGGGCGCACGCCACCCTTGTGGCACTTCGATCGGGCCTGGCCCTGACAGCGTCGGTCAGACGCGATGGTGCCTGGCTGAAGGTGCCGGCCGTCGACGTCGTGCCCGGTGACACCGTCAAGCTTTCGCTCGGCGCCGTGGTGCCGGCCGATGCTCGCCTGACAGCTGGCGGCGTGCTGCTCGACCAGTCCATGCTGACGGGGGAATCGGTCCCGATCGAGGCGGGCCCCGGGGTGCAGACCTATGCGGGCGCCCTGGTGCGTCGCGGCGAGGCCGTCGCCGTCGTCACTTCCACCGGAGAGCGCACCCGGTTCGGTCGCAGCGCTGCGCTGATCCGGGATGCGCACGTTGTCAGCTCACAGCAGCAGGCCGTCCTGCGTGTGGTGAGTAGCCTGGCGCTGTTCAACGGCACCGTCATCGTGGGCATGGTGCTCTATGCCTGGCACGTCGACATGGCCTGGGTCGCGATCGTGCCGTTGGTGCTCACCGCGGTGCTAGCCTCGATCCCGGTGGCGCTGCCTGCCACCTTCACGCTGGCCGCGGCGCTCGGCGCGCGGGCACTGGCCAGACGCGGCGTGTTGCCGACCCGGCTTTCAGCCGTGGACGAAGCGGCTTCGATGGACATCCTGTGCGTGGACAAGACGGGGACGCTGACGCTCGACGCGCTGTCGGTGAGCACGGTCTTCGCGCTGCCGGGCTTTGATGAGGCGCAAGTGCTTGCGCTGGGCGCGCTGGCCAGCGCGGAGGGCGGACTAGACCTGGTGGACGCTGCAGTGTGCAAGGCGGCGGCGGCGCCGCCGCCCGTGGGACCGCAGGCCAGTGCAACCCGCCGCACGACATTCACGCCGTTCGATCCCGCGACAAAGATGTCGCAGGCCACCTTCGAAGCGACCGGCGGCGTGCCGCACCGCGCGATCAAGGGCGCGCCGTCCACGCTCTTCGCACTCGTTGCGCCCTCCGCCGGGGCATCCGCCGCCGCCGCTGCGCTGGAAGGCAGGGGCCTGCGCGTGCTGGCGGTTGCATCGGGAGCCGGCCATGCGCTGGAACTGGCCGGGTTCATCGCGCTCAGCGATCCCCCGAGGCCGGATGCTGCCGATCTCGTGACGCAATTGCGCAGGCTGGGCGTGCGCACGCTGATGGTGACCGGAGACGCCCCGCTGACGGCCGCGACAGTGGCGCGCGCGGTTGGCCTGGAGGGCGGGCTGTGCCCGCCCGGACCGATTCCTGCAACCCTTATGCCCGAAAGCTACGGCGTGTTCGCGGGCGTGCTGCCCGAGGACAAGTACAGGCTCGTACAAGCGTTGCAGAAAAGCGGACACATCGTGGGCATGTGCGGCGACGGTGCCAACGACGCGCCGGCCCTGCGTCAGGCGCAGATCGGCATCGCGGTGTCGACCGCCACCGATGTTGCCAAGTCGGCTGCGGGCATGGTCCTGACCGGTCCAGGCCTTGCCGGCATCCTTGCCGCGATCCAGGAGGGACGGATCTCGTTCCAGCGCATCCAGACCTACACGCTCAACTCGATGACCAGCAAGATTCTTCAGGTGACGCTGCTTACGCTGTGCCTGCTGGTCACCGGCGAGGCGATTCTGACGCCACTGTTGATGGTGATCATCATGGTCACCGGCGACTTTCTGGGCATGGCGCTGACAACCGACAACGTCGAGCCCACGCCCACGCCCAACGCCTGGCGCATCGGCCGGCTGGCCCTGGCCGGCGTAATCATCGGCTTATGCTCGATGGCCTTCTGCGCGGTCGTGCTCGCCTTCGGGAGCTACCGGCTCGGGTATGACATCGACAGGCTGAGAACGCTGGCCTTCGTGGCCATCGTCTTTGTCAAGCAGGCCACGACCTATACCAACCGCGAACGCCGCTCACTCTGGTCATCGCGCCCGAGCCGCTGGCTGGTGGCCTCGTCCGCGGCGGACATCGCCATCGCATCGACGCTGGCCTTCGCCGGCATCGCGATGCCGGCGCTGCCAATCTGGCTTGTGGCGGCGACGCTGTGCAGTGCACTGGGATTCGCCTTTGTGCTAGATGCAGTCAAGGTGCCGCTGTTCAGGCGCCTGGGCATCCGGTAGAGCGATGCCGTGAACGCGCCATCCCGCGGCGCGACAGCGCAGCGACTCCCGTCGTGTGTTGGCTGGCGCACAGACCTTGCTGCAGGCCATGCCTAGGATTTGACCTCACGGCTTTGCAAAGTACGTCTCGATGTCATCTTTCTTCCCACTCCCGCGCGCTCAGCGCAACCCGCTCGAGGGGCTCCTTCAATCACAGCTGCAAGCGCTCGAACGCCAGACCGCTTCCCATCTGGAGGGTTTGTCGCAGGTCGATCATGCGCAGCTTGCGCTGCAGCAGGACGCTGACGATGCCAGCCAGCGGGCGGGTGACCACGAATTCGAGTCTGCGGTGTCCGATCACCACAACCGGACGTTCGACGAAGTCACGCGCGCGCTGCACCGAATCCACGGCGCTGATTATGGCTTTGCAGCGACTGGCAACGCCATTGCTTTCAGCCGTCTGAGCGCCCAGCCTCAGGTGACACGCTGTGTCAGCTGCCAATCCATCGAAGAACGGAAACCTTTCCAATGAGTCTCTTTCACGCCGTCGCTTTCGTCGACCACCAGTCCGCACCGGTCATGCAGTTCGGATCCGAGCATGTAGTGGAGCGCAAAGTCCACGCGCATTTGCATGTCACACGCCAGCACCACAGCGTCGTGCGTTCCGAGCACGAATTCTTCGGCGAGGTCTGCGATGCGCTCGACGGCATTGCGGAAGTGCTGATGGCGGGTGGACACACCAGACTTGCCGACTTTCGGCATTACGTTGAAAAACACCGGCCCCTGACTGCAGCGCGCATCGCCGGGTGGGAGGTGGTGGACCGCCCCACCGAGGGCGAACTGGTAGCGCTGGCGCGCAAGCACTTCGCCCGTTACGACCAGATGGTTGGGATACGCGTTCCGACCTGAGACAAGGTGGTGTGCCGCCTCGGGCGGCGGAAGGATGGCACCGCGGTCTCCACGACGGCCTGATGCCTGACGCGAGGCCAGGCAAAACCTCAGTCTCATTCGAGGTGCCGTACCTCGTCTGATCACAGTCGCTGCGGGCCGCGGGCATTCGCATTGGCACGCCGCAACCAGACCGCACGGCACCAACCGGATGCTGCAGCCATCGCCAACGGATGACGCACGCGAGCTGTCTCCGGGCCGCTGCCTTTTGAACGCCAAGTGCGCTGGCGCACAGACCTGGCGGGGCACAACAAGCAAATTGGAGAACGCAGCGGCCCCGTATGCCGAAGAATTCCAGATCACGAGGTGCACCTTGGCAAACTTGTTCGACCCGATTCGCTTTGGCGACATTGCCGCGGTCAACCGCATAGTGATGGCGCCGCTGACGCGGGACCGTGCGGGCCCGGGGCAGGTGCCCACGCCGCTGATGGCGACGTACTACGCCCAGCGCGCCACTGCCGGCCTGATCGTTGCAGAGGCCGCGCAGATCTCGCCGGCGGCCCAGGGCTACCTCGACACGCCGGGCATCTACAGTGCCGCGCAGGTGCAGGGATGGCGCGGAGTGACCGCCGCGGCGCACGCCGTGGGCGCGAGGATCGTGCTGCAGTTGTGGCATGTCGGGCGGATTTCGCACACCTCGCTGCAGCCGGACGGACAGCCGCCCGAATCCAGCACGGCGCGCCGCGCGAACGTCCAGACCTTCACGGCCCAGGGCTTCGAGCAGGTCTCGACACCCCGGGCCCTGCGTCTGGATGAACTGCCGGGCATCGTCGCCGCGTACCGCCAGGCCGCACGAAACGCCATCGACGCCGGCTTCGATGGCGTGGAGGTGCATTGCGCCAACGGCTATCTGCTCGAGCAGTTCCTGCGCGACGCCATCAACGATCGCACGGACGCCTACGGCGGTCCGAAGGAGAACCGTATACGCCTGCCACTCGAAGTCATGAGCGCCGTGGCTGCGGAGATCGGAGGCGCTCGCACCGGGCTTCGGCTGTCGCCCGTCACGCCCGTTAACGACGCCGGGCAGGACAGCGATGCCCAAGGACTTTATGGCCACCTAGTTCAACAGCTGGCGCCGCTGAAGCTTGCGTTTGTCCACATGATCGAAGGCGCGACCGGCGGACCGCGCGATTTCCTGCCTTTTGACTACGCGGCGCTGCGCGACGCGTTCAAACAGGGCAGCGCACATGGGGCCTGGATCGTCAACAACGGCTACACGCGTGCGATGGCCATCGCCGCAGTGGGCAGTGGAGCGGCCGACATGGTTGCCTTCGGCCGCCCGTTCATCAGTGACCCGGATCTGGTCAACCGGCTGCGCCTCGATGCACCTTGGGCCGTCGTGCATCCTGACACACTCTACGGCGGCGGTGCGGTCGGCTACACCGACTATCCACCGCTGGATCTGGTGCAGGTACAAAAATTGATTGCGGTCAGCCCGGCGGAGGGTGGTCAGCCCACCACCTGACGGAATGGCGACGCGCCACCTGCAGGGTCTGGCGCTGTTGACCGTCGCGGGTGACGATGCGTAAGACACTCACTCAGGGCTTCAGCACCTTTCTTCGTCGCCATCGGGCGCAAGCCCACTTCGAGCGTCGGCCCTTGCTGGATGCGTTGGCGGCGATGCCGCCGCCGGCCGGCCCCGCGCACGACGATCACGCGCTGGCGCATGACTTGCTGGCCATCGCCCGGCAAACTCCAGCCGTCGCGCTGCTGGCCCTGCGGTCGCAAGCTGACGGCCTGGACGCCGAAGAGGCAGCTCGGCGCCTGCAGCAGATGGGCCCAACGAGGTGTAGCACGAGAAGCCGCTGCCGGGTTGGCTGCACTTGTGGCGCTGCTACCTGAACCTGTTCAATCTGCTGCTCATTGCCTTAGCTGTGATGTCGTTTCTGAGCGCGGATGCGAAGGCCACCACGGTGATCGGCGTCATGGTGATGCTGAGTACGGTCATCCGTTTTGTCCAGGAAAGGCGATCCCACCGGGCTGCGCCGCCCGGCCGGCGCAGGCACCCGTTTGGCGCCGCTGGCGTCCCATGAGATTGCGGTGCGCGAACTCGTAGCGGGGGACTTCGTGGCCCTCTCGGCAGGCGACATGATCCCTGCCGACTGTCGACTGTCGACTGTCGACTGCCGTGTGCTCAGCGCGCGGGACCTGTTCGTCGCGCAGGCCGCGATGACGGGAGAGTCGTTGCCGGTGGAGAAATTCGTGCAGAACGCATCGCCGGAGGCGGCCGGCGCGCCGAGTCCCGACGCGCTCGAGCAGCGCAACATCATCTTCATGGGGACCAACGTGGTCTCGGGCACGGTCACGGCGCTGGTCGTGGCCACCGGCGGGCGCAGCTACTTCGGCACGCTGGCCGCGCACGTCAGAGCCGTTGAGACCACACTCAACGCGTTCCAGGCAAGCGTCAACAGTGTGAGCTGGCTGCTCATCCGCTTTGCGGCCGTGATGTTGCCCGTTATCTTCCTCCTCAATGGCTTCACGAAGGGGGATTGGCTGCAGGCCTTCTTGTTTGCACTGTCGGTCGCCGTAGGCCTCACGCCCGAGATGCTGCCGATGATCCTGACCAGCATCCTGGTCAAGGGCGCGGTGCTGCTGTCGCGCAAGAAGGTGGTGGTCAAGCGGCTGGACGCGATCCAGAACTTCGGCGCGATGAACATTCTGTGCACCGACAAGACGGGCACGCTGACACAGGACCGCATCGCTCTCGCGCGCCACACCGACGCCTATGGCAACGACGCCGGGGACGTGTTGGACTTTGCCTTCCTCAATAGCTACTACCAGACCGGACTCAAGAATCTCCTCGACCGTGCGGTGCCGGCCCATGTCGAAAAACCCGCAGAGTTGAAGTTGAAGTTGAAGGAGGCTTACCGCAAAGTCGACGAGATTCCTTTCGACTTCGAGCGCAGGCGCATGTCAGTGGTGGTGGCGACCGTGCTGGCCGGCAAGGATCAGGCGCACCAACTCAGCTGCAAGGGCGTTGTGGAAGAAGTATCAGCTGCCTGCACGCAGGTGCGGGTACAGGAGCCCAATGAGGGCCGCGGGCAGTGCGAAGGTCCTTTACCCAGCCTGCCGTTCGATGCGGCACTGCTCGCCCGCACGCAGGCCGTCACTGCTGGGCTCAATGCGGCAGGGCTGCGTGTGGTGGCCGTTGCCAGCAAGACATTGCCGCCGAGCTAGACGCCTTACTCGGTGGCAGACGAATGCGGGCTGACGCTCATTGGCTATATCGCTTTCCTCGATCCGCGCAAGGAGTCGGCTGCACCGGCGCTGAAAAAGCTGGAGGAGCATGGCATCACAGTCAAGGTGCTGACGGGCGACAACGAGCTGGTCATGGCGCAGGTTTGCCGTCAGGTCGGCTTGGTCACCGTCACCGTCATGCTGGGCTCGCAGATCGAATTGCTCAGCGACGAAGCACTCAAGATCGCATCACAGCAACACCGCGTCTTCGCCAAACGCCCCTTCACAAGGAGTGCATCGGGCTTGCCTTGCGCGTCGGAGGCCACGTTGTCGGCTTCATGGGCGATGGCATCAACGATGCGCCAGCCCTGCGCGGCAGACATCGGCATTTCGGTCGACAGTGCGGTCGATATCGTCAAGGAAGCCGCCGACATCATCTTGTTGGAAAAAAGCCTCATGGTGCTCGACGACGGTGTGGTCGAAGGCCGAACCACGTTCTGCAACATGCAGAAGTACATCCGCATGACGGCAAGCTAAAACTTCGGCAATGTGGAGTGTTCTGGTGGCGAGCGCATTCCTTCCATTACTGCCGATGTTGCCGCTGCAATTGCTGGTGCAGGACCTGCTGTCCGACATCGGCCAGACCGGGATTTCATTCGACAACTTCGACCTGGAGCTGGTCAGCAAGCCGCTCAAGTGGAACCCTGCTGAAATCGGCCGATTCATGCTCTGCTTCGGTCCCGTCAGTTCGTTGTTCGACATCGTCACCTTCAGCGTCATGTGGTGGGTCTTCGATGCGAACAGCGTGGCCCGACAGGCGTTGCTCCAGTCCGGATTGTTCGTCGTGGGCCTGCTGACACAGACCTTGGTAGTGCATATGGCGCGTACGCCGAAGCTTCCCTTCGTACAAAGCCGCGTAGCGGTTCCATTGACGGTGATGACACTGACCATCATCGCGATCGGGCTGTGGCTTCCGCTCGGGCCGCTGGGCAGTTACTTCAAACTGCAGCCGCTGCCGCTCGTTTACTACAGTTGGCTGGTGGGAATTCTGCTGAGCCAATGCGCGCTTACGACGCTTACGACGCTTTCGACGCTTCTATATCCGGCGTTATGGCAGGCAATGAGTTCGCCCGCTCTTCGCCCGTGATCGACCCCAAGTGGATGCCGCTGGTCCGCATCAAAGAAAAGAGTTGCCTGCGTGCGTTAGCGAACGGAGCGCCGCTGGCACGCAGACTCATACTGGCGCTATGAACCATCAGCCATCTCCCTGGATGTCGCGCCCTTACGCTTTGTCTGCCTGGCGAGTCGACGGTCGCCAGCGTACCGTCGCTTCGTGGGCGGCCGCTTTGCCCGCGGCCATCCGACAGGCGCTGGCGTTGCGGCACGGACCCGGCCCGCTGTCGCCACTGGCATCGTCAGCGGGGGACGAAACGGCCATGCATGCGTCCTGTCTTTGAATGGCCGTGACGGTTGCGGGATCAGCAACAGCCGGTCTCTTTTTTTGTCTTTTTTCCCCAAGAAACTTTTGCCATGACCTACCAGGGTGAACGTGCCCGCCCGAGCGCCACGGAGCGCGGGCGTTTTTTTGCAGTCTCCAGTGTCCGCCTCGGCGGATCAGGACACGTCATGGATGTGTGCTGGCGTGAAGTCAATGCAGCTTCGGATCTGGATGTTGGCGCCAGCGTCGTCGCATCCGCGGCCGATGTGGTGGACGCCATCCACGATGGTGCACAGGTCGCTGCCATGTTTTCCGGGCGCAGCGCAGACCTGCCGCAGCGCCTGTTCATCGTTATCGAGCATCAGGATGGCACGGAAGCTCTCGCACTTGACGGGCCGTCATCGCCGGGGCGCAATCTGGCCGATATTGCCGTCTTCACATGACTGACGCGAGCGACCGATTCCGGGCCCTGGCAGCCGCCTGCCGTCATCTAATGTCGCCTAGCGCAACTCTGAACTCCTCCAGCTTTGCCTCGTAGGCATCTGCTTCGCCGTAGTCCAGAAATCGGTTGTAGCGCGCGTGGGTCCCGAGGATTTTGTGGGCGTGCTTGATCGGACAGAAGTACTGCTCCGTGCGCGCCAGGATCTCGGTCACGTACGCCATCAGGCCATTGCCATACTCACAGTAGGTGCAGTGGAACTTCTCGATGAAGTTCAGGTAGCCCAGGTGGCGCCGGTCGAAGACCAGGTAGTCGCTGCGTCGCACCTTGGCAATGCTATAGATCGGGAAACAGGCCCATTGATAGAAGCTCACACATGCATCCAGCAGAAGCAACGGGATCACCATGGCGTAGATGAGCGGGCCGGTGATGAGATTTTGCGGACGGTCTGCCACCAGCCAGCGCAAGAAATTCGTCTTGAGCTTGCGGTGCGCGTCGCTCACCGAGCGCTCGAACTCGACGCGCCTGCCGTTGATCCGGAAAAACATGCGGCTCTCTTGGTCATTGACAGCGCTGCGCAGGTCCGCCTCGAGTGTCGCCATCTGCGCCAGGATCTGATTGATTCGGTCGTTCATGCCGTCAAGCTTAGACCTGAACACGTCGCTGCTACCCCTTCTTGTGGCGCTGGCGCAGGCGGCGCGCGCTGTCACACGGACGGGGCGATCGAACCTCGGTAGAACCGGGGCCTGCTTGCAACGGCCAGCCGGCCGCGTCATCACACTGGAGTGGACCCATGACAACAAATGCCCTCGCAACGGTAGGGCTCGCGCGCATGCTCGCACCGCCCGTGCGGCGCACTGATGGCGACTGACGGCTGGCGATACCGCGCGGTGGCCGGATGCTTGACTCTGCAATGGCAAGGTCTGCTGGTGATGTTGGGCCTGCAGGTGGCTCGGTGGCTCAGTCGCTTGCCACGTTGTGGCTGCCCCATCTGAGCGTCGATGTCGTCAACCTGGGCGTGGGACGCGACGATCGCGCCTAAGTCATCCACACAGGCACGGTGATGCTGTCGCTCTCCGTGCTGCAGGTGATCCTGGCCGTTGGCGCCTCGGTGGTCGGTGCGCGGCTGGCTATGCGCTACGGGTGCGACCTGCGACCTGCGGGCTCGGGTCTTTGCGCATGTGCAGGCCTTTTCTTTGCACGAGATGAACCGCTTCGGCATGCCGTCGCTGATCACGCGAAGCACCAACGATGTCTTGCAGTTGCAGACGGCGCTGCGGGCTGGCCGCGCCAAAGCCGTTTCGCAGAACTGCAGGCGATGCCAATGCCAGTCTGACACTGCGAGTCTGAGCGGCCTGGGCCGCGCCATGCGTTCGCGTGACCGCACAAGGACTGTCGTGAAGACCGGCACTGGTTGATAAAAAAGCATGCGCTGCGTTTGGGACTTGCAAGCCCACACCCTCCTAAAAGCTTCCTGCGCGGCCGCCCCCGGGCAACAAGCGGGGCGTTGATCGCATCGGCCGCCAGCCTGTTGCGGGGAGGCGCTTCCAGGCGGCCCGAGCATTGCTGTGCAATCCGCAATCCGTCACCTGCTGATCGTCATCGTGTGTCGTGGCTTCGCGGGTCGTCCCCTGCGTTCGTTCGCGCACAGACGCACCGCAGCCCGATGCTTATAACCAACGAGAGTCCCTTCGTCCCGAACAATCTCGAAAGAAAAAATTCATGGAAAAGACTCTATTGATCGCAGCGTTGACTGGTGCGAGCCTGCTTGGCGTCGTGGGCGCGTCCCACGGGCAAGTCGCGGGTTCCAGCACGACCACCGGCGTCACTGTCACAGAAAACACGCAGATCGCTATGGGCTGGAGCGTCAAGAAGACCGTCCTGGGCAAGACGGTCTACAACGACACCGGCACGAAAATTGGCAATGTCGAAGACCTGATCATTTCGCCGCAGCGCAAGCTGTCCTACGCAATCATCGGCGCTGGCGGCTTTGTCGGTATGGGCCGGCATGACGTCGCTGTCCCGGTCTCGCAACTCGAAAACCGATCGGGCAAATTGGTGATGGTGGGCGCTTCCAAAGAGGCCCTCAAGTCACTGCCTGCCTTTGCCTACGCACCGGACACCACGCAACGGGACCAGTTCATCGCCAGGACGGACCGGGATATCGCGACGGGCCGGCAGGACCTGACGGCATGGGAGAAGAAGGCGTCCTTGGAGTCCAAGGAAGTGAAGGCCGGCATGGACAAGAACATAGCCGCTGCACACGTCGATCTGAAATTGGCCGAAACAAAGCTCGGCGAAATGAAAGATGCCACCGCCAATCGTTGGAAGACTTTTGAAGCCGGCGTGACTGCGGCCACCGAGCGGATGCACCGTTCGCTTGAAAAAGCCAAAGCCTGAATGCCCGCTCCCTCCAACGCACAGAAAGCCCCCATGAAAACCGATTCGCAATTGCAGCAGGACGTCCAGGCCGAACTCCAGTGGGAACCCGCCGTCGACGCCACCCATATTGGTGTTGAAGTGACAGATGGCATCGTCACGCTGGCCGGCCATGTCAACAGCTACGCCAAGAAATGGGATGCGGAAAGCGCCGCCCAGCGCGTCGCAGGCGTCAAAGGTCTCGCAGTTGAAATGGAAGTGAGGCTGCCCGGCACAAGCCAGCGCGTGGACGCTGACATTGCCCGTTCAGCGGACAACGTATTGGCGTGGTCGTCCTTCATACCCAAGGACAGTGTCAAAGTCATGGTCGAGAAAGGCTGGGTCACGCTGACAGGCAAGGTGCGCTGGGATTTCGAGCGGCGCGGTGCCGCATCCAGCATTCGCCAGTTGCTGGGCGTGACGGGCGTCAGCGACCAGATCAGCATAGAGCAGGCGGCGTCTTCGACCGTGGTGAAGGCAGACATCGAAGCCGCCCTCAAGCGACGTGCCCGAAACGACGCGGAGCTCATTTCCGTACACGTCCGAGGCGCTGATGTGACGCTTTCCGGGACCGTTCACAGCTGGGCAGAGCGCGACTTGGCGAGTCACGCTGCTTGGAGCGCGCCGGGCGTGAACAACGTTGTCGACAACCTCACCGTGACGTTCTGAATGGCCCGCACAGCTTTGCGCAACCTCGCGGGGCGTTTGGGAATGATCCTGAAAAAAATGCCGATCCTGTCGGCCGCCGCTGTAGTGATCCATTTGCTTTTCCCTGTGGCTTCGTCCGCGTTCGCGCAGGGGCGGGGAGAAGCAGACCCCACGCAGGCCAAAGCACCGCCGATGGCGCGGACGACCGCTGCGGAGCGCCGCGCAGCGCGAGACTTGCGCAAGAAGAACGGTGAACGCGCAGCCAGGGGTGCCCAGATGGGCGAGGGGCAAAGCGAGCCTGTCGTACGGCCCTTCGTTCCCCTGAACGAACGCATGGACGCGTCGCATCGTCGCGCCGAAGCAAACCGTGCAGCCAATCAGGCCGGCGCATTCCCCAGGGGCGGCAGCGGAGACGCACCAGAAAAGCAAAAGCGCTGATCGGCTGCAGGCCTGGAGGAAAGCGACCGCAGTCTCGCCAGACGACGGCGCGCGCTCGCGCGGCATGCCCGCCGAACCGTTGCACCCGGCGAGGAAAGCCGCGCGCAGTATCAACGGCGCCGGGCGTATGAGGCTACCTGCAGGCCGCGTGCCGAGGCACGTCGGCACCAGATTGTCCAGGGCAATGGAGTTGGCCAGCCGGCGGGTTGATGCGGACGCGATTGCGAAAGCGGATGCCTTTGCGATCGAACCGTTGAAGCCGGACGCCCGTCTTCAAGCGCTGACGCGCGTCGCTGGCTGAAAAGCGGAGGGTCCAGTGCAGGAGTGCTCGGCGTATCCGGACACTGGTTCGTTGCATTTTCGGGAAAGCGATCTTGTGACAGTGTGGCCAAGTCTATGAAACAGTGACAGCCCCGGCGCGATCGGCCGGTCTTGCAAGCCAAAAGTATCTGCAGGACTTCCCGGGTACTGCAGCACCTTGCCTTCATGCGCAAGCGTCCAGTTGGCTGCTTCGTCAGTGCGAAGACTTGCGCGGTGAAGGGGGCTTCGGAATTTTGGCACGTGTTTGCTCAGGTCGAGCGGCCTGTACGGCCTGATCATGTAATCGTTGGCACCGGCCGCCAGAGCGGCGGCGACATCGGACGCGTCAGCGCGATCGCTTAGCACGATGACCGGGATGTGCGACTGCCGTACTACGCGCAGCCAACGCAGAAGGTCCACGGCCAGCCGACCCTGAGCTGTGAGCGCAAGGATCAGCAGTTCGGACGTCTCGCCGCTCAGAGCGGACCGCAATGCCACGCCGTCGCTGGATGGCGTGTAGAAAATCGGCTCGTCGCCGCGCGACGCCTTCAGCGCCGCCACCAAAAGCTGCGCTTCTTCTTGGTCTTCATCGAGCAGTGCTATGCGCATTTGTCGGCCTCGCGAGTTGACGGCTCCGACGTCGGGCTGGACAGTGCGGAGCTGAGTCGCAGCAATCCTGGGGCGTGGCGCCGAGGTCGTGCGCTCATGGTGGGACTGGGTTAGGGGGCGTCCGTCCACCAGCGGACTTGCCTCTGGAGTGCAGGTCTGGTCTGTGCCGTGGGGATCATGCTGATGAAAGGGACAGGGGGCAAGCGCAGCCCCATCGCGGACACAACGGGCACCGCATTGCGTGTGTCGTGTGATTGCGCATCGCAGGCAGCCGCCGAGTGAGCCACCCCGATGCCAGCCGACGCTTGGCTGTGGACCTGCGCCTGCGCAGGCGCACGGCCCGCGCTGTGCGTCAATGCCGGTGCGTGCTGCGCACAGTGGGAATCAGTCGGGACCGTGGGCAGTGCAGTGAGCCCACAATTCAACACACGAGAAGTGTCAGCGCCTGCTGGCGCGGTAGGACGTCTCATTCGAGAGCCCCGGCGCCGGGAGGGCACCGAAGGCCCTGTCTCAACAGAGCGATTTGGAGGCTGGTGGCGGCATTGGCTTTTGCAACGCACCGAAGACCGCGACGAGCGTCGATCGCCAGTTGCCCGTGAAGCGGACCACCGTGCCACGAAAGTGATCCACGTTGGCCCACTCCAGATGGTCATCGATCAACACGTCTCGCCTTTCACCAACGCATCCCTTGTCCGGTGTGATGATCACGCGATCAACGAACTGTGGAAAGTAATCGCGTATCCAGAGCAACTTCTCTGTCGCGGCGCAGGGATTCGAGGGCGGAATCTTCGTGACGACAAACATCTCGATGCCTTCCGTTTCCAGAAAGGCAACTGCATTGCAGGCACCTTCCGAGGGCAGCAGCGTGCGGTATGCCCCCGGCAGGCGCTTGAACTGGCTGGGCGTCATGGCGCAGCTGGCGCACGCGGCGTCGAAGTCGGCAATGACGCCGTCCATGTCGAGGTAGACCCGGGCCTTGTCCGGGTAAGAGCGTTGTCCCACTTTGTTCGTCTTTCAGCCTCGGAGCGAGTGCGCGCAGCGCCTGCGACAGCGCGATCCGGGGTTTCGACGTTTTCGTTCCCGGTCCCCGGATTCTGACGGTGCGGTAAAGAAAATTCTGTGCGTTGGCACACGCAGGCGCGCAAAGACGAAGTTCAAGCGCCATCTGCGTTCCCTGGCCATGGTGTGCTGTCGCACAGACGGCACACTTTCTCTCGAAATATGGTGGAGTCTGTCATGCCACCAGGCGGCGTGCAAAGAACCGTATCCGCGGGTCGGCCGCAACGCGAATTTTCTGTGTTGCCACAGTCGCGGCCGGTTATCCACAAGTTCACACCACCCCATTTTTCAGAACTCAGGAGCAAATTCAACATGGCCAAAATCATCGGCATCG
>NZ_JASJXB010000035.1:0-48501 GCF_035018885.1 Variovorax sp. LG9.2
GATGCATTGCGCATGGCGTGGTTCAAGCGTCATCCGGGCAAGCAGGCCGGGCTGCTCTTCCACAGCGACAGGGGCAGCCAGTACGCCAGCCAGGCCTTCAGGGACGCACTCCAGGAGTACGGCATCACCGGCTCGATGAGTCGCAAAGGAAACTGCTGGGACAACGCATGCAGCGAGACGTTGTTCGGCTCGTTGAAGGTGGAGCGACTGCACGGCAAGCGATTCAAGACCAGACGCGAGGCGAAGGACGAAACCATCGACTGGCTGCTCTGGTACAACCGCGCTCGGCTGCATTCGACACTGGCCTACGTCAGCCCGATGCAGTTCGAGCAGGACTGGCTTGCCAATCAGCCACAGCAAGCCAATTCATGAACTCGGCTATGGGGTACGGATTCCGGGGGCAAGGTCATACCTCCGAATGAACGCGCGCGTCATCGAGATCACACGGCATTTCCTGTCGAGCGACAAGCCTATCGCCTCCGTCTGCCATGGCGCGCAGATACTGGCCGCCACCGGCATGATCACGGGCCGCAAGCTCAGCGCTTATCCGGCCTGCCAGGTCGAGGTGGAGCTTGCGGGCGCTGAGTACATGGGCATCGCAATCGACAGTGCCGTGACGGACGGCAATCTGGTGACGGCGCCGGCCTGGCCTGCGCACCCGGCGTGGATCGCCCAATTCTTGATCGTGCTCGGCACGCGCATCAGCCTGTAGCATTCCGACGGGTCACCCCGACAGGAGTCATCAATGTGCAAGATATTCATCAGCGCCGACCCCGCCAGTTATGAGAGCCGCACCGGATCCGTACGCCTGCATGGCGTAGTCACCAGCCTCAGGTTGGAGAACCTGCATTGGGCTGTGCTGGAAGAGATCGCTGGCCGCGATGGCATGACCGTGGCGCAGTTGATCGAAAGGCTTTACGACGAATTGGTGGTCGAACGCGACGCTGTCGGCAACTTCTCCTCCTTCCTGCGGGTCTGTGCACTGCGCTATGAGAACCCGATCGCCCATGGCCTCATCCCTCGAGACGCAACCATCCCGATCCGCTCCCTCGATGCAAACCGCGTGCTCGAAGGTCTGCCCCGCGCGTCGAGAGTGGTGGCGCCATCAGGCGAAGGCCTGCATCCCAAGCGGGCACTGAACTGAGCTTGTATTGTTCGAGCTGCACGGCAGAGGGTGGTCGAAAGCAAGTTTAATTGTCGTCGAGGGACCGCTTTCACACTGTGGCTCATGCGCTTCGGGTCGGAAGTACCAGTTCGCCGCCATCAGGAGCTGTTGTGCGCAGGACATCGTCGCCGAGTAGTTGATCGGCCAATCCCCCCGCAGGTGCCGAACGGCAAATTCTGAGTTACCGCGGACAGACGTTCATGGCGCCGGCCAAACTCAAGTATCGGCGCACGCGGCCATTCGGGAGGTCAATGGCCGACAGCATCCAGTCTGGTTCGGTCCGTTGACCGGTAAGCAATGGGATGAACGCCCCCACCCGTACCGGCATCGACGTGCCAAAGTGGCGGCGTTGATCAACCACTTGTGTTGCGGCCGGTCGTGATTCGAACCACTTACTGGGAATGTCGTTGACCCATCAGCCGGAATTGGTAATCATTGCCAGCATTGGGTTCGGGAGGTAACGGTATGGGTCAGCCCAATGCCGGCATATGGGTCAGATATGAGCCGGCGCCAACAACCATGCCCAGCTGCGACTCCGCAAGAAGGACAAGAGCGAAGTTCTCGCGGATAGATGGTTTAAAAATCAAGAGCCGGGTTGGGTTTCCTGGCATGACAACTACGTGTGTTACCGAACTGGCGATGACGGCGGAGTGATTCAGCTCCCGCCCATCTGGCTAGAAAGATGGTTTGCGAAGCTGCCTTGATGGCGCTTCGAGGAGCCGCCCCTTCTCACACAGCCAGCACCGTCCCGCGCACCTCACCCATCCCGATGCGCACCGCCCCGTCACGCTCGCACCAGCCGCGCAGCGTCAACGTGTCGCCGTCTTCCAGGAACGTTCGCTTCTCCCCATTCGGCAGCGTGATGGGTTGCTTGCCGCCCATCGTGAGTTCGAGCAGCGAACCGGCCTGATCGGGCTCGGGGCCCGACAGCGTGCCGGAGCCGAGCAGGTCGCCGGGCTGCAGGTTGCAGCCGTTCACCGTATGGTGCGCAACCAGTTGCGCGGCGGTCCAGTAGGCGGCCTGCGTGGTGTTGCCGAGCGTGAGACGCACCGGTGCGCCGCCGGCCTCACGCATGGCTGCGGTCTGCAGCAATACCTCGAGCGTGATGTCGAGCGCGCCCGCATCGCGGTTGGCTTGCGAATCGAGGTACGGCATCGGCTGCGGGTCGTCGGCCGGCCGCTCGAACTTCGCGCGGAACGGCGCAAGCGCGTCCATCGTCACCAGCCACGGCGACACGGTGCTGGCGAAATTCTTCGCCAGGAACGGGCCGAGCGGCTGGTATTCCCAAGCCTGCAGATCGCGCGCCGACCAGTCGTTGAACAGCGTCACGCCGAACAGGTGCTGCTCGGCCTCGCCCATGCCGATCGGCTCGCCCAGCGCATTACCCTGGCCGATGAAAAAGCCGAGCTCCAGTTCGTAATCGAGCCGCTTGCTCGGGCCGAACGACGGTTCGGCCGCATCGGGCGCCTTGGTCTGCCCTTGCGGCCGTTTGAACTGCTGGCCGCTGACGCCGATCGACGAACTGCGACCGTGGTACCCGATGGGCACCCATTTGTAGTTGGGCATCAGCGGCTGGTCCGGGCGGAACAGTTTTCCCACCGTGGTCGCGTGATGGATGCCTGTGTAGAAATCGGTGTAGTCGCCGATGCGGCAGGGCACGTGCATCGTGACCTGCGCAGGATTGACCAGCGCGTTTTCCCACTCCGACTGGCGCGCACTGCCCTTGGTCAGGCCTTGTGAAATAAGGGAGCGCAACGCGGCACGTTTTGCTGGTGTGGCGGCCATCAGCACGTTCATGTCGTCGGTGTCGATCAGCTTGGCCATGCGCAGATCGAGGATCTTGTCGCCGATGGCCACACCGATGCGCCGCTCGTGTCGCGGTGCGCGGCTGAAGGTGCCGAAAGGCAGGTTCTGTATTGGAAAATCGCAGCCCGTGTCGTTGGCCGATTCGACCCAGCTGCGGCGCTTCGGGTCGTGCGTTTCATTGATCGTGGTCATGACTTGAATTGGTCCTTGAGGCCAGCCCAGCAATCGGCATAGGCGTGGTCTAGCACCGGGCTCTGCATGGCCCACTGCGTCGGGATGAACCGAAAGCGGCTCTCGAACATGAAGGCCAGCGTGTTGTCGAGCTTCTGCGGTTTGAGGTCGGCGTGGCTGGCCTTGTCGAAGGCTTCTTCATCCGGGCCGTGCGGCACCATCATGTTGTGCAGGCTGGCGCCACCGGGCTTGAAACCGCCCGGCTTGGCGTCGTACTCACCGTAGACCAGCCCCATGAATTCGCTCATCAGGTTTCGGTGATACCACGGTGGTCTGAAGGTGTTTTCCATCACCAGCCAGCGCGGCGGAAAGATGACGAAGTCGCAGTTGGCCGTGCCGGGCGTGTCGCTCGGCGAGGTCAGCACGGTGAAGATCGATGGGTCGGGGTGGTCGAAGCTGATCGAGCCGATCGTCATGAAGTTGGCCGTGTCGTACTTGACCGGCGCCAGGTTGCCGTGCCACGCGACCACGTTGAAGGGCGACTGCTTCATGGGTGCGCGCCAGAAGCGGCCACCGTATTTCTTGACGATCTCGTAGGCGCCGCCTGCGTCTTCGAAGGCTGCGACGGGCGTCAGAAAGTCACGCGCGTTCGCGAGTCCGTTCGAGCCGATCGGGCCCAGCTCGGGCAAGCGGAACTGCGCGCCGTAGTTCTCGCAGACGTAGCCGCGCGACGGACCCGCGCCAGCCTCCGAATCCGGCAACGCAACCTTGAACACCACGCCGCGCGGCAGCACCGCGATCTCGCCGGGCTTGACTTCCAGCACGCCGAGTTCGGACGTGATGACCAGTCGGCCCTGCTGCGGCACCAGAAGCATCTCGCCATCGGCGTTGACGAAGGCGCGACGGTCCATCGACCGGCCGGCCAGGTAGACGTGCGCGGCGACGCCGCTCTGCGCCTCGGCATCGCCGTTGGCGGCCAGCGTGTGCATGCCGTCGACGAAGTCGGCGGTGGCGGCACTGCCCGCGCCGGTTGCGGTGTCGAATGGGATCGCGCCCCAGCGCATGGGCTCCGGCGGCAGCGCGATGCTGCGGTCGCCCCCCGTGGTCCACACCGGCTGCTCATAAGGCGCATAGCGGCCGGACACTACGGAGGGCTGGCGGCGGTAGACCCAGGTCCGCCGGTTCTCGTGGCGGGGCGCGGTGAAAGCGGTGCCGGAAATCAGCTCCGGGTAGAGATCGAACGGCGCGCGCTGCGGGCTGTTGCGATGCTGCGGCAGCGCGCCGGCAACGGCTTCTGTCGCGTACTCGTTGGCGAAGCCGGATTGATAGGAAAGGATGTCTGTGCTTGTCATGGAATGTCTCGACGAGGGGTCGATATGAACAGAATTTTCTCAGGCCTGCCGCGCCGTGGTCAGCGCCTGGCGCAGCACCGCCATCGATCCGATGTGGTTGGCGAGCACCAGCACCAGACGGGCGTTGAGTGCGTGGCTTTGTTCGGTGTTGAAGCCTTGATGCGCTTCGATGAGCGCTTCGTAGAAATCATCGGGCGCTTCGAGATTGGGCGTGGTGACGAGAGGGGCTGAAGTTGTGTTCGATGGGCTGGACATGACAGGTTCCTTTTCAGCCACGCGCAAGGGCACGGTCGAGCGCTGCTCGGATCGCTCGCGCATCCGGTTGCCGCCATCGCGCGCACACATGCTGGTCGGGACGCAGCAAATAGACAGTGCCGGCTTGTGCGTCGTAGCGCTGCGTGGCGAGGGCATGCGCATCGTCGAGCGGCACCTGAAAGACTGCGACCTGCACATCGGCAGCGGACGCACCCTCTGCAACAGCACTCGCGCTTCGGTCGGCGGCGGCGCCATCGCCGAACACCAGCGCTGCGAAGTTGCCGGTGCCGACGGCGCGCAGCAACCATCCGGGCTCGCCTACTCTGACGCGTGACGCCAGCGGCGCATCAGCCGCCACGGCACCCGGCACCATGCGCCCTTCGAACCCATCGCCCTGCACGTCCGCGGTGTTGAGTGGCGACGCATGCAATGTCGCCGGCACCGACAAGCGCCCGCTGTTCACCAACGTGCGCGCGAACGGTTGCGTCTTGGCGAGTTGCAGCACGGCATCGCGAAACAGCCGGCTCACTTCGCTCTTGGGCGTGATGAAGTCGGTGGCGCGGGTCGAGTTGAGGATGTTCTCGTCGGCAGCCGCTTCGCGCTCGTCGGCGTAACTGTCGATCAGCGAATCGCTCGCGTGACCCCGCAGCACCGCAACCAGCTTCCAAGCCAGGTTCTCCGCGTCCTGCACGCCCGAGTTGGCACCGCGCGCACCGAAGGGCGACACGCCATGCGCAGAGTCGCCGGCGAACAGCACGCGGCCGTGCCGAAAGCGCGCCATGCGTAAACAAGAGAAGGTGTAGACGCTGGCCCATTCGAGCTCGAAGGGCGCGTCTTTCATGGCCGAGTTGGCGAGCAGCGCCTGCACGCGCGGAATGATGTTTTCCGGCTTCTTCTCTTCCTCCGGGTCGGCGTCCCAGCCGAGCTGGAAATCGATGCGCCAGACGTTGTCGGGCTGCATGTGCAACAGCACGCTCTGATTCGGATGGAACGCCGGATCGAACCAGAACCAGCGCTCAGCCGGCCGGTCGAGCTTCATCTTGACGTCGGCGATGAGGAAGCGGTCCTTGAAAGTTCGGCCCTGCGCCTCTTGCCCGACGAGTTGCCGCAGCGTCGAGCGTGATCCGTCGCACGCAGCCACGTGATCGGCCGCGATGCGGTAGTCGCCCTCGGGTGTCTCGATGGTCAGCACCGCATGCTCGTCGAACTGCGCGATGGCCTTGACCTTGCTGCGCCAGCGGATGTCGATGAGAGGCAATGCGGCGGCACGCTCCGCCAGAAAGCCTTCGACGTAGTACTGCTGCAGGTTGATGAAGGCCGGGCGCTCGTGGCCGGGTTCCGGCTGCAGGTCGAATTCGTAGACCTGCTCGTCCTTGAAGAAGACACGACCCAGCTTCCACGACACACCCTTGACGACCATGCGGTCGCCGCAACCGAGCCGGTCGAAAATTTCAAGCGTGCGCTTGGCAAAGCAGATCGCTCGGGAACCCGTCGAAAGGCGATCGTCGTTGTCGAGCAGTACGACCGGAATACGCTGCTGCGCCAGGTCGATCGCCAGTGCGAGCCCGACCGGGCCGGCACCGACGACGACGACCGGATGACGCGCTGGCGAAGCTGCGTCCTTAGCGGCGTCTTGATCCGGATGTCGAACGTAGTCGAATACTTGCCGCTGATAGTCGACCGGCGCCACGGTCAGCCCTCCAACGTATTCCACATCTCCACATCCCGCTCCGCAGTCCAGATGCGCGGATGGTCGTAGCCAGTGGCTTCGTCGTAGGCCCGTGTCACGTCGAACGGCATGCAGTGATCGAAGATCACCCAGTGGCCGTAGGTCGGGCGCAAGGCGGCCATCGTTTCCTTGTAGATGGTGTTCAGGTTCTTGCCGGCGGCCACGCCGTTGTTGACCATCGTGTAGACGTCGGAGATGAAGGCGCGGGTGGAGGCAATGGCCTTCTTGACGTCGAAGGCGTTCTCCAGCGCGGCGCCGCGGCCGGGCACGAGCTTCTCGAAGCCGTAGGCCGACAGGTGGTCCAGCGTGGTGGGCCAGTCCCTGAAGTAGCAGTCGCCGGCGTAGGCGGTGCTCTGGTACTCGACCAGGTCGCCGGCAAAGCAGATCTTCTGGTCTTCCAGGTAGGCGATGGTGTCGCCCTTGGTGTGGCCGCGGCCGATCTGGGCGATCTTGACTTCGAGCTTCTTGCCGAGCCAGACGCTCATGGTGCCGTCGAAGGTCATGGTCGGCCAAGTGAGGCCGGGCGGCATGGATTCGACGTTGCGAAACAGGCGCGGGAAGCGGCCGATTTCGCTGGCTTTGTCTTGTTCGCCGCGCTCGACGATGAGGTCGTAGGTGTCGCGGCTGGCGATGATCTGCTCGGCGCCTTCCTTGAAGTAGGCGGAGGCACCGAGCACGCGCACCGCGTGGTAGTGGCTCAAGAGCACGTACTTGATGGGCAGCGGGGTGATCTCGCGGATGCGGCGGATGACGTCTTGCGCCATGCCGGGAGTGGCTTGCGTGTCGACGACCATGACGGCTTCGTCGCCGATGAAGATGCCGGTGTTGGGGTCGCCTTCGGCGGTGTAGGCGTAGGCGTTCTCGGAGAGGCGGGTGAAGCTGACGGTTTTCTCGGCGAGGTCGGCCTGGCTGGCGAAGACTTTGGGGGGGGTGTTCGTGGGTTGGGTCATGGTGCGTGTCTCCGGTTTGTCGCGGGCGCATGCCGCGGCGGTTCGATCTTCGATTCGTCTAAAAAGAATACGTTCGCTCTGTGCGAATCATCGAGTCTAGGATGCCGATCAGTTAATGTCTAACTCTTTTCACATGAACGAACTTGCCACGCGCCCATGACCATCGACATCGACCGCACGCAACGCGGCATCCAGAGCATCGAAGTCGGCGGCCAGTTGCTGCGCGCGCTGGTGCACAACGGCCGGCCGATGGCGCTCAAAGACCTCGCCCGCGAAGCCGAAATGAGCGCCGCCAAGGCGCATCCGTACATGGTCAGCTTCGGGCGGCTCGGGCTCATCGAGCAAGACGCCATCAGCGGTCACTATCTGCTCGGTCCGCTCGCTTTGCAACTGGGGTTGATCGGGTTGCAGCAGGCCAATCCGGTGCAGATCGCGACGCCGCTGATCGATGCATTGGCACAGCGCATCGGCCAGACGGTCGCGATCGCGGTGTGGGGCGATCGCGGCGCGACCATCGTGCGCATTGCGGAGTCGCCAGCGGCGGTGCACGTCGCCATGCGGCACGGCACGGTGTTCTCGCTGACCGACACGGCGTCTGGCCGGCTCTTCGGCGCCTACCTGGATGCGGCCATCGTGAAGCAGCAGCTCGAGGCCGCCCGCGCGCGTCGCAAGCTGCGCGACCGCGAAGGGGCGGCCAAGGTTGTCGGCATGCCGCCGCAGCCGCCTGTGCCGGCATGGAAAGACTTTGAAGTGCAGCTCGACGAAGTTCGGCGCCACGGCATCAGCCGCTCGGAAGGCGAGATCGTGCCGGGCGTCAATGCGATGTCGGCGCCGGTGTTCGACCACACGGGTGCGATCAAGTTGGCCATCACCGCCATCGGTGCGGCCGGCATCTTCGACAGCCGCTGGAACGGCGAACTGGCGAAGGCGCTCAAGGCGTGCGCCGACGCGGTGTCGCAGCGGCTGGGTGCGCCGCGGCGCTGAATCAGGTCATCAGCCAGCCGCCGGCGACATCGATGACCTGGCCCGTCACGAATGCGGCGTCCGGGGACGTGAGATAGCAACACACATCGGCGACCTCGGACGGTTCGCCCAGGCGCTGCAGCGGCGTCACATCGATCACGGCATTGTTGGTGGCATCGGAGACGGTGCGGACCAGCGGCGTGGCAATGCGCCCCGGCGCGAGGGCATTGACGGTGATCCCGTGAGGCCCGAGTTCGCCGGCGAGGTGACGGGTAAAGCCGATCAAGGCCGATTTCGTCGCACTGTAGTGGCACGCCACGATATCGCCCAGGTAAGCCTTGGCGGCAACCGAAGACATCGACACGATCCGCCCGTAGCGCCGATCGATCATGCCGCCGGTCACCAGGCGCGAGAAGTTGAAGGCGCCGTTCAAGTTGACGCCGACCACGCGCTGCCACTCGGCCGGGTCCATGCGATGCACCGGCACCGGCTTGCCCTCGTGCTTGGGCGAGATGCCTGCGTTGTTGATCAAGATGTCGATCGGGCCGAGCACCGATTCGATCTCATGCTGCGCCTGCTCGCAACTCGCGTAGTCGGCCACGTCGGCCGCCGCGAAGTGTGCGCGGCACCCGCGGCTGCGCAGCTCGGCCACTTGACGCTCTCCTGCCTCGCTGTTGAAATCGACGATGCCCACGGCGGCACCTTCGGCGAGATAGCGCTCGACGAGCGCAGCCCCGATGCCGCCGCTTCCGCCAGTGACGAGCACGACGCGGTCAGCGTGCCGCATCGGCACCCTCTTTCACCACCAGCATGATCTTGCCGATGTGCCGGCTGCTCTCCATCAGCTGGTGCGCCTCGACCGCGCGGGCGAGCGGAAACACCGCGTGGATGACGGGCAGGCAGCGTCCCTGCTCGAGCACCGGCCAGACCTTCTCGCGCAGTCTCGACACGATGGCCGCCTTCTGCTCGGCGGTGCGCGCACGCAGCGTCGAGCCGGTCAGCGTGAGACGCCTCAGCATCACCGGGGTCGCGTCGAAGTCGAAGCGGCTGCCCTCCAGGAACGCCAGCTGCACCAGGCAGCCTTCGAGCGCCAGGCTCGCGATGTTGCGCACGATGTAAGGCGCACCGACCATGTCAATGATGATGTCGACGCCCTGGCCTGCGGTCTCTTCTGCCACCACGACAGCGAAGTCTTCTTCGCGGTAGTTGATGGCGCGGCGCGCTCCCGCGGCCACGCAGGCCTGCGCCTTCTCCGCGTTGCCGACGGTCGTGTAGACGGTGGCGCCGAACTCGCGGGCCAGCTGGATCGCGGTGAGGCCGATGCCGCTCGAGCCGCCGTGGACCAGGACCGACTGGCCCGACGCGAGCCGCGCGCGATCGAAAAGATTGGCCCACACGGTCAGGTACGTTTCCGGCAGTGCCGCGCCCTGCAGCAGGCTGAGGCCCTGCGGCACCGGCAGGCAGTGCCGCGCATCGGCGACGCAATAGTCCGCATAGCCGCCGCCGGGTGTCAGTGCGCAGACGCGATCGCCCACGCGCCAGGCATCGACGCCGTCGCCCGTCGCCGCGATCACGCCCGCGACTTCGAGCCCCAAGTAGGGCGAAGCGCCTTTGGGCGGCGGATAGTTGCCCGAGCGCTGCAGCACGTCCGGCCGGTTGACGCCGGCCACGTGCACTTCGATCAGCACCTCGCCCGGCCCGGGGATGGGGCGCTCGTCGTCGACCAGTTGCATCACGTCGGCATTGCCGCCTGCACCATGCACTATTCGTTTCATGTCTTGTTCTCCTGTTCGGTTGTGGGTGGATTCGATTCGTTCCGCGTGAGGTCCTTGAGACTCTCGCGCAGCGTCAACGTCGTCTTCAAGGCGCCCGTTTCGCCCAGCGCACGGCCTTCGATCAGGGCGACGATGCGTTCGGCCGACAGGCGTCCAACCTCCGACGTCGGCACGCGCAGGGTCGTGAGCCGCGGCTCCACGAGGCTGGCAAGTTCGATGTCGTCGGAGCCGGTGATCGAGAGCGTGTCGGGCACCCGGACGCCGCGGTCGCGGCACTCGCCGATGGCGCCCACGGCCTGGATGTCGGTGCCGCAGATCAACGCCGTCGGCCGGTCGGATGTGCCGAAGAGTCGGGCGATGGCACTGCGCCCGCCCTCGAAGGTGAAAGGGGTTTGGACGATCCAGTCTTCCCGCAGTGCGAGTCCGTGCGCCTTCAGCGCAGCGCGTGTTCCCTGGATGCGTGCGCGCACCCGTTCGTTTCCCTCGGCGATGCCCGGACACAGCGCGATGCGCGTGTGGCCGCGCTCCGCCACGAGGCTCGCCATGCGTTGTGCGCCGTCCAGATAGGAGAAGCCCACGCATTGCCCCGGCTTTGTCTCGTCGACGGCGAAGCTCAACACGCAGGGCAGCCCGTGCTGGCGCTGCAGTTCGTACACGCCGTCGGCATGGTCGGTGCCGACCAGCACGATGCCGTCGACGCCGCGCTCGACGATCGTGCGCAGCAGATCGACCTCGCGTGCCGGTTCATAGTCGTGGCTCGCGACGAGCACCTGATAGCCGAGGCCCCACAGCCTCTGCTGCAGCGACTGGATCGAGGCCGCGAAGATGGGGTTGTCGAGCGTCGGATAGATGGCCGCGATCGTCTTCGTGCGGCGCGATGCCAGCGCTTGCGCCGCGCCGTTGCGCACGTAGCCAAGTTGCGACACCGCACGCTGGACGCGTTCGAGCGTGTCGGGACGCACCTCGCGCGGCACCGAGAGCGCGCGCGACGCGCTGCCGAGCGAGACGCCGGCCAGGCGTGCGACGTCTTCGAGCGTGGCGCGGCTCTTCATGGCGATTCGTTCATCGCGGCCGGTCCGCCAGGATCATGTCAGCGCCCCTCTCGGCCACCATCATCACGGCGGCCTGGACGTTGCCCGACACGATCTTCGGCATGACCGATGCATCGACCACGCGCAAGCCCTGCACGCCGTTGACGCGCAACCGCGAATCGACCACCGCGAGCGCATCGCTGCCCATGCGGCAGGTGCCGATCGGGTGGTAGATCGTCTGTCCGTTCTGCCGTGCGAAGTCCAGCCATTCCGCATCGTCGTGAACCGCATCGCCGGGACCGGTTTCGTGCGAGATGTAGTGCGCCATCGCAGGCTGCGCGACGATGCGGCGCGCCAATTTCATGGCTTCGACGAGGCATTCCTGATCGACAGCGCTGTCGAGAAAATTCGGCCGGATCGCGGGCTGCGTTTGCGGATCGGGCGATGTCGCGTGCACGCTGCCGACCGATTCGGGTCGCAGCTGGCTCACGCCGATGGTCATGCCCGGCTCGCGATCGAGGATGCGCTCGGCCGCGTTGGCGTAGCTCGCATGCATGAAAAAAAACTGCGCGTCCGGACGCGCCATGTCGGGCCGGGTCTTCACGAAACCGTGCACGAGCCCGGTGCCAAGCGTCAGGATGCCGCGCCGCTGCACGTAGTAGCGGACGACTTCGCGCACCAGCCGCCAGCCGCGCGACATCTCGTTCAGCGTCACGGCATTTCGAACGCGCCAGTTCATGCGCGTGGCGTAGTGATCGATGTAGTTCTCGCCGACGCCGGGCGCGTCCATGCGCACTGCGATCCCGAGCGGGCCGAGCACGTCTTTGCGACCGATGCCCGACAGTTCGAGCAGCTGGGGCGATTGAAAAGCACCGGCCGCGACGATAACTTCCAGCTGTGCATCGACCGAAATTTCCTGCCCGCCCTGCCGATAGACGACCCCGACGCAGCGCGTGCCTTCGATGCGCAGGCGTTGTACGTGCGCGTCCGTCTCGACGACGAGGTTCGATCGGTGCCGCACGGGTGCGAGGTAAGCGTCGTACGCGCTCCAGCGCCTGCCTTTGTGCTGGTTGACCTGGTAGTAGCCGAAGCCTTCCTGGTCGTCGCCGTTGTAGTCGGCGTTCATCGGCTGGCCGTCTTCCGCGGCGGCGGCGAGGAAGCTTTCCGCGATCGGGAAGCGCTCGCTCACACGCTCGAGTCGCAGCGGGCCTTCCTTGCCGCGCAGCGCAGCGCCCACGGCGTAGTTCTCCAGCTTGCGGAAGTAGGGTTCGATGTCCTGGTAGCCCCAGCCGGCCGCACCTGCGCGCGCCCAGTCGTCGTAGTCCTCGCGCTGGCCGCGCACGTAGATCATCCCGTTGATGAGCGTAGAGCCGCCCAGGCCGCGGCCGCGTGGCACCGAGATGCGGCGCTCGTGGGTATTGGCTTCGGCCTCGGTCTTGAAGAGCCAGTTGTAGCGCTTGTCGACCAGCAACTTGCTGAAGCCCGCGGGTATCGCGATCCAGCGGCTCGCCGGTTCCCCGCCCGCCTCCAGTAGCAGCACGCGCTGCTTGCCGTCTGCGCTCAGCCGGTTGGCCAGCACGCAGCCAGCAGCGCCACCCCCGACGATCACATAGTCGAAGGGTTTCACGCTGGCGCTCCGGCGCGCGCAGCGACCGCCGGCATCGGCTGGTCGAGCATGAAGGCCGCCATGTGGCGAATCTGGCTCGCGAGCATCGGCGCGCCTTCGTGCACGCGGCAGCCGCGGGCGCGGGCGGCCGCCAGCAAGGCGGTCTCCGCCGGGTCCATGATGATTTCGGCGACGATCTGTTTCGCGTCGAGCCGCGTCGCATCGAACGGCAGCGCATCGCCGGGGCGCAGACCGAGCGAGGTCGCGTTGACCACGATGTCGTGGCCCGCCGGGTCGGAAGTACCGACCGAGACCTCGATGGCGGGGTGCGCCTCGCGAAGCCGCCCGACCAGGCTCACCGCCCTGTCGACACTGCGATTGGCGACCGTGATGCGAGCCACGCCGGCCTGCACCAGCGCGAACGCGATAGCGCTCGCGGCACCGCCGGCGCCCGCGAGATAGACGCTACGGCCTGCCGGGTCGATGCCCGCGCCGCGCAGCCCATCGACGAAGCCGATGCCGTCGAGCATGGCGCCACGCAGCCGCCCATCGGGCATCCGATGCACGACGTTGACAGCGCCGATCTGCCGCGCCTCGTCGCTCACTTCATCGCACAGCGCGACCGCACTGGTCTTGTGCGGCACCGTGACCACGCAACCGAAAAAGTTCTGCATGCCGCGCAAGGCGTTCATCACCCGGGGCAGGTCGACCTCACTCACATGCAACGGCACCATCACCGCATCGATGCCGTGCGCGCGCACCAGTTCGTTGATTCGCTGCGGCGTCTTCACATGGTGAATCGGGTCGGCCACGATCGCCAGAAAGCGCGTGTGACCCGTGATCTCGAACGGACTCGAAGTCATGGTGCAAGGTGTCGGTCAATGGCCAAGATAGGCCTTGCGGATATGCGGGTTCACCAGGAGATCCTTGCCGGTGCCGGACAGCACCACCTCGCCGTTCTCAAGCACGTAGCCACGGTCGGCGAGCTGCAAGGTGTGAAAGACGTTTTGTTCCACCAGCAGCACGGTGGTTCCCTGGTCGGCCACCTTGCGAACGATCTCGAACATCTGTTCCACCAGCAACGGCGAAAGGCCCAGCGAAGGCTCGTCGAAGATCAAGAGGCGCGGGCCGGCCATCATGCCGCGCGCGATGGCGACCATCTGTTGCTCGCCGCCCGAGAGCGAGACGGCGAGTTGCTTCAATCGCTCCTTGACCCTGGGAAACAGCACCAGCAGTTCTTCCAGTTTCTGCGGATAGGTATCGCGTGCCGATTTCTTGAACGCGCCCATGCGCAGGTTTTCTTCCACCGTCAGGAAAGGAAAGAGCTGCCGACCCTCGGGAATCATCGTCACGCCGAGTTCGACGATCTCGTGCGGCTGGCGCGCGCTGAGCGCAACGCCGTCGAGTTCGATGCTGCCGGCGGTGGCGCGCACGATGCCGCAGAGGGTTCGCAACGTCGTCGTCTTGCCGGCGCCGTTGGCGCCGACGATGGTGACGATCTCGCCTTGTTTCACATCGAAAGAGATGCCGCGCAGCACTTCGCTCTTGCCGTAGCCGGCCCGCAAATCACGAACCTTCAGCATGGGTGTAGCCCTTTCCGAGGTATGCCTGGATGACCTCGACATCGTTGGCGACTTCCGCGGGCAGGCCTTCCTTGAGCACCTTGCCCAGATGAATGACGACGATGCGGTCGGACAGCGCCATCGTGGCCTGCATCAGGTGCTCGATCATCAGTACAGACACGCCCGCGTCGCGGATGCGCCGGATCATCACGATGGCCCGCGCGACGTCCGACGGGTTGAGTCCGGCGAGCACCTCGTCGAGCAGCAGCACGCGCGGGGATGTGGCCAGCGCGCGCGCGATCTCCAGCCGCTTCATGCCGCCGACGGTGAGGCTTCTGGCTTCGGTGTCGAGCAGCGGGGTCAGCTCGGTCAGTTCGGCGACGGAGCGTGCCAGGGCCTCGGCTTCGTCGCGCCCCTTGGTGCGCATGAAGGCGCCGAGCAGCAGGTTCTCCAGCACCGACAGGCCGGCGAACGGCTGCACGATCTGGAAGGTGCGGCCGACGCCCGCGCGCGCAAAGCTTTCGGGGCTGTGCGGGGCTGACCACGCACCCGCGGCATCGCGGATCGTCACCGTGCCGCCATCGGGCCGCAGGAAGCCGGAGAGCTGGTTGAAGACAGTCGTCTTGCCGGCGCCGTTGGGCCCGATCACCCCGAGGATCTCGCCC
Source organism: Variovorax sp. LG9.2 (assembly GCF_035018885.1). NCBI lineage: Bacteria > Pseudomonadati > Pseudomonadota > Betaproteobacteria > Burkholderiales > Comamonadaceae > Variovorax > Variovorax sp. LG9.2. The sequence goes on from NZ_JASJXB010000035.1 coordinate 15,031, forward strand.
TCGTGCAGCGTCAGCGTCACCTTGTCGGTCGCCTTCAGGCCGCCGAAGCGCTTCTCGATGTTGTCGGCCTTGAGGATCGGCTGGCCGACGCTCGCCGTGTCGCGCGCGACCACCGGCAACGGCGCCACCTCGACGCGCCGGGCTCTCGCGAAGTTCGGTAGCTTCTCTATCCATCGGCCCACGCGAGGGCCGAGCTGGCCGACCAGTCCGCGCGGAAAGAACAGCACCACCACCACCAGCACGACACCGTAGACGAAGCCATGCGTGCCGTTGCCGAAGGCGCTCAACCAGCCACGCGCCAATTCGGCGATCGGCAGCACGATGACCGCGCCGAGCACCGGACCCGCCACGGTGCCGAGACCACCGATGAGCGCGAACATCGCCACCTGGATCGACAGCTCCAGCGAGAACGCCGACGACGGCTCGATGAAGGTCAGGTACATGCCGTGGAAGCTGCCCACCAAGCTGGTGAGCACGGCCGAGATCACGGCGGCCGCGATCTTCACCTTGACCGGATTGATGCCGATCGCACGCGCTGCGTCTTCGCGTTCGCGCACCGCGATGAGGTAGTAGCCGAAGCGCGAGTGACGAATCGCATGGCAGATGCCGAGCACCCCGATCAGGAAGCCGAACGCGACCAGGAGGTAGGCCCACTTCTCGCGAAAGATCATCCACTTCAGCCCGATCTGCAGCGGCACGTTGATCCCGCCCGCGCCGTGCGTCCAGGCTTCTTCATGGTTGACCAGGAGCCGCGCGACTTCGAGAAAGGCGATCGACGCTAGCGAGAAGAAGGGCCCGCGCAGGCGCAGCGTGGGGTAGGCGATCACCAGCGCGACGACGGCCGAAACCGCGACCCCCGCGAACATGCCGATCCACGGCGAAATACCGAAGTTCAGCACCAGCAGGCCGGCCGCGTAGCTGCCAATGCCGTAGTACACCGCGTGCCCAAGCGACAACTGGCCGGCGAACCCGCCCACGATGTTCCAGGCCGAGGCCAGCGCCGCGAACACGCACACCTGGATCGCCAGGTGAATGACGAAAGGCGACTGCGTCGCGATGGGCAACAGCAACAGCGCGGCAAGCGCCAGGTAGGCGACGTACCCCCGCGGGGCCAACAGATTGGGCATCATTCGGAACCTTCGCCGAGGCCGAACAGCCCGGTCGGCCGCACGATCAAGATCACCAGGAAAATCACGAAGTAGACGACCTCCTTGAGGTCGGGGCCGACATAGAACCCCGCCAGGCTGTCGATCAGGCCGATGAACATCGAACCGATCACCGCGCCGGGCAGGCTGCCCATGCCGCCGAGCACGACGATCACGAAAGCGGTCAGCACGAAGTAGCTGCCGACCGTCGGGAACACCGGGTATTGCAGGGACAGCAGGCACGCGGCGATGCCGACGAGCGCCGAGCCGATGCCGAACGCCAGCACGTAGGTCTTGTTGACATCGACGCCCATCAGCGCCGCGGCGGTCCGGTTCTGCGCCAGCGCCCTGAACGCGCGGCCGGTGTAGGTCCGCGTAAGGTAGAAGTGCATCGCCACCGCTACGGCGATCGCAACCACGAAGGTGACGACCTGGCCACTGACGAACGTCAGCGGGCCGAGGCTCAGGTTCTGGTTACCGAATGCGAACTCGACCTTGCGGATGTCGGCACCGAACAGCAGCAGTCCCAGGTTGAGCAGCGCCGTCGAGACGCCGACGGTCGCGAAGACCTGGATGTGCGCGTCGGCCGAGAGCAGCGGCTGGATCACGTAACGCTGCATCGCGGCGCCGACCAGGAACAGGAAGACGATGACGATAGGAACCGCGAGGTAAGGGTGCAGGCCGAGGCGGCTGGCACAGAGCCATGCCACGTACATGCCGACCATCAGGAATTCGCCGTGCGCGAAGTTCACGACGCGCACGACGCCGAAGATCAGCGTCAGACCGATGCTGATGATGGCGAAGGCCCCGCCGAGCAGCAGGCCGTTCACCACCAGCTGGAGCAGCAATGACATGGGAACTCCCTGTGCGCGGGAGAGCCCCGCGCGATGGATGGCTAGTCGCCTGAAAAGCGACTCAGGGTGCCGCGATGGGCTTGGCGTTGGCCACGTCTTCGGGATATACCGTGGCGAGCTTGCCCTGCTGCCACTGCATCAGGTTGAGCGTCGCGGCCGTGTTCTGGCCTGTCTCATTGAACTGCACGCCCCAGCCAGCCGCCGTGCTGCCGACCGGGGCGCGATAGGCCATCGCCGCATCGCGAATCTTGTCCTTGTCGGTCGACTTGGCACGTGCCAGCACTTCAAGCATCGCCTTCGCGCCGACGTAGTTCGCGAGGCTGTGACCCGAGCGGGGCGCCGACGAGAACTTCTTCTGGTAAGCCGCGACGAACTCGGGCAGGCCGGGTGCGCCCGCCGGGTTCATCGTGATCTGCGGGAAGTCGACGTCGTACACGCCTTCGATCGGTGCGCCCACCGCCTGCGCGGTGTCGGTCAACGAATGACCGCCGCCGCCACCGATCACCGCGCGCGGCTTGTAGCCCGCAGCGGCCGCCTGGCGGAAGAACAGGACCGCGTCGTTTTGGTAGGCGGTGTGCAACACGACATCGGCGCCCGCGCCCTTGAGGCGCAGGATCACCGAAGACAAGTCGACCGTCTTGGAAGAGTAGGCCTGCACCTCGACGACGGGAATGCCGAGGCGTGCAGCGCCTTCCTTTTGGGCTGCGGCCACAAGCGAGCCGTAAGGGCCGTCCTCGTGAATGATCGCGAGCTTGAGGGTCTTGGGATCGACTTTCAGCATGGGCGCGACCACCTTGACCAGCGCCTCGAGCGTGCGGTCGCCGATGTTCTTAGCGGTGGGGTTCACGCGAAACAGGTACTTGAAACCGCGGCCCGTGATCGTGTCGGCGGTGGCGCCGAGTTCGAAGTACGGGACGCCCGCCAACTCGGTGACTTGCGTGGCCGCCTGCGAGATGCCCGATGCATAGCTGCCGAAGACGGCGACGACGTTTTCGACCGATGTCAGCCGCCGCGCTTCACCCACGGCTTGGCTCGCATCGACCGCATCGGCCTTCACCAGCGTGATCTGCCGACCGTTGATGCCGCCGGCGGCATTGCGTTCGTCGACCGCGAGTTGCACACCCCGATAGCTCTCGTCGCCCAGCAGGGCAAGGCCGCCGCTGAACGGATAGAGCGCTCCGAGCTTGAGTTCCTGGGCATGGGCCGGCGCGCCCACCAGTGCGACCGCGATACCGACGCCCGCCACGACACGGCGCAGAGCTTTGAACATGGTTTGTCTCCAAGTGGTTTTGAGTGCGATGAAACGCTTCAGACCCACCGGATCGAACTGTCCGGCTATGGGGCGATGAACGTGAAAAAGTCTAGTTTGAAGCGCTTCATTTAAATATCCGGGTTGACCCGCGGTGCCGCGGATCTAGGCGCGCACCTGCGAGATCTGCGTCACCGGCTTCAGGTTGGTGTAGTTCGCGACATCGTTGCGGATGTCCTTCGCGTGCGGCGAAAACGCAGCGTAGAACGCATCGGTCGACTCGAAGTACATGTGCACCGCAGCCACGAACGAAGGCCGGCTGCCCGGTGCCGGGCCCGACACGCCTTCGTCGATCTCGACCTTCTTCAAGGCATCGCCGAGCATCTTCTGGATCATCGTCACATGCTTGTCGGCGTAGTAGTTCATGTCGAAGGTGCTGCCTTCGTCGTTGGGATAGAGGACGCTTACTTTGATCATGCGAATTACCTTTCGAGGTTGGAAGAACTCATTGCGCCGCTTTGTTCCCGACGCCTGTACCGATACCGAGATACGTATCGATGATGCGTCGGTCGTGCAGCAGATCGCGGGCCGCACCGGTGAGCGCGACAGCGCCCATTTCGAGCACGTAGCCGCGGTCAGCCACCTGCAGCGCGGCACGCGCGTTCTGCTCGACCAGCAGCACCGACACGCCGTGTTGCCGCAACGACGACACCACCTGCAACACCTCGCGCACGATGAGTGGCGCCAAGCCGAGCGATGGTTCGTCGAGCATCAACAGGCGCGGCCGTGCCATCAGCGCGCGGCCGATGGCGAGCATCTGTCGTTCGCCACCTGACAGCGTCGAGGCCATCTGGCCGCGCCGTTCGCGCAGCCGAGGAAAGATCTGGAAGACCTCGTCCATGCGCGCCTTCTGGTCGCGCCGGCCGGTGCGCCAGCGATTGAAGCCGCCGAGCAGCAGGTTGTCTTCGACCGACATCTCGGCGAACAACTCGCGCCGCTCCGGCACCAGCGACACGCCACGCGCCACCATCGCCTCGACGCTCGGGCGCGCGATGCGCTCACCGCTCAGCGACAGCGCGCCCTTCGCCGGCAGCAAGCCCATCGCAGCGCACAGCAAGGTGGTCTTGCCGGCGCCGTTGGGGCCAATCACGGTGACGATCTCGCCTTCGTTCACATCGAGTGCGACGTCGTGCACCGCTTCGACCGCGCCGTAAGAGACGCTGAAGTTTTCGAGCCTGAGCAAAGGGATCATGCGTTGCGCCTCACTGCTTCGAGCGCTTCGAAAGGTTCATCGTCGGCGACCCCCAGATAGGCTTCGAGCACCTTCGGATCGGCCTGTACTTCGGCTGGCGTGCCGGCAGCGATGACGGTGCCGAACTCGAACACCGTGATGCGATCGGCCAGGTTCATGACGAACTCCATGTCGTGTTCGACCACCAGGATGCCGAGTCCTTCACCCCGCAACTGCGACAGCAGATCGGCCAGCGCGCGCTTCTCCAGATGGCGCAGGCCAGCGGCCGGCTCGTCGAGCAGCAGCACCGCGGGCTGGCTCGCCAATGCGCGGGCGATTTCGACCACGCGCTGCTGCCCCAATGCGAGCGAGGCCGCCGGTGCATCGGCGTGCGCGCCGAGGCCGCAGCGCTCGATCTGCACGCGCGCTTCTGCCAGCAACGCAGCCTCTTCGGCGCGGTCGAGCCGTAGCATCGAAGCGACCCAGCCACGCCGCGCTCGGCGGTGCGCACCGAGCGCCACGTTCTCGATCACGCTGCGCTGGCCGAGCAGGCGGACATGTTGAAAGGTGCGGCTCAGACCCAGTGCAGCGAAGGCACGCGAAGGCTGTAGCAGCATGGTGCGACCCATCAGCTGGACTTCGCCCTCGGTCGGGTCGTCCACGCCGGAGATCATGTTGAAGAAGGTGCTCTTGCCTGCTCCGTTGGGGCCTATGAGCGCATGAATTTCGCCGGCCTTGCAGTCCATCGTCACCGCGTTGTTCGCGATGAGGCCGCCGAAGCGCTTGGTCACCGCGGTCGCCTGCAACAGCACTTCGCCGCGCGCCGGCAACGTGCGCTGCGTCAGGGCCGCGACATCGCGTGGCGCATGCGCTGTCTCGGGTCGGAGATAGCGCTGCGCCAGACGCCCCAGAGTCGGCCACAGTCCGTCGGCGAAACGCTGCAGCACCAGCACCATCAGGAGACCGAATACGATCACTTCGAAATTGCCGCTGGTGCCGAGCAGGCTCGGCAACACGTCCTGCAACTTCTCTTTCAACAGCGTGATCACGGTCGCACCCAGCACGGCCCCCCACAGGTGCCCCGAGCCGCCGACCACCGCCATGAAGAGGTACTCGATACCGATGTTCAGGTTGAACGGCGTCGGGTTCACGAAGCGCTGCATGTGCGCATAGAACCAGCCGGAAATCGCCGCCATCAGCGCCGCCAGCACGAAGAGCTTGACGCGATAGCGGGCGGTGTCGACCCCCATCGATTCCGCCATCAGCCGCCCGCCTTTCAATGCGCGAATGGCGCGGCCTTCACGCGAGTCGAGCAGGTTGTGCAGCAGCCACAGGCCGACCAGCAACGCCGCCCAGACCACGATGCCGAGCGCCCGCGGCGACGCCAATGACACGCCGGCGATGACCAGCGGCGGCACGCCGGTGATGCCGGTCTGCCCACCGAGAAAATCCATGTTGCCGAACAGGTAGTAAAGGCTCAGTCCCCAGGCGATGGTGCACAGCGGCAGGTAGTGGCCCGACAGCTTGACCGTGACCGCGCCGAGCGTCCATGCAACCGCGAAGGTCAGCACCAGCCCAAGAACCAGCCCGACCCATGGCAGACCCGCCGCACCAACGACGCTGCCGAGCGCGGCGACCGCCATCGGCGAGGTGCAGACCCACGCCGTCGCATAGGCGCCGATGCCGACGAAAGCCGCCTGGCCGAACGACGTCATGCCGCCGACGCCGGTCAACATCACGAGCCCGACCGCGACCAGCGAATAGAGCCCGATGTAGGTCATCACCACCACGGTGAACTCGGGCAGAAAACCCCACACCACAGCGAGCGCCACGATGACCGCCGCGGTGAGATGGCGGCGTGTGAGCCAACGCTTTTCCACCGTCATTCTTCGTCCTCCACGTGATGACTCTTGAGCGAGCGCCACCACAGCACCGGAATGATCAGCGTGAACACCAGAACCTCCTTGAAGGCACTGGCCCAGAACGACGAAAACGCTTCGAGCTGACCGACCAGCAGCGCGCCGGCCAGCGCCATCGGATAACTGCCCAGCCCGCCGACGATCGCAGCGACGAAGCCCTTGAGGCCGATCAGAAAACCTGTGTCGTAGTACACGGTCGTCAGCGGCGCGATGAGCAAGCCGGACACGGCTGCGATCAACGCCGACAGCGCGAAGCTGACGTCACCCGACAGTTCGGTCGGGATGCCCATCAGCCGCGCGCCGACGCGGTTCATCGCGGTGGCGCGCAAGGCCTTGCCGACCATCGAGCGGCCGAAAAACAGGAACAGCAGCACAACCAGCACCAGGGTCGTCCCGACCACCACCAGCGACTGCCCGCTGACCTGGAGGCCGCCGACTTCGAATCGGGCATCGGAGAAGGCCGGCGTGCGAGATCCTTCGGCGCCGAAGAAGAGCAAGCCGAGCCCGGTCAGCACGCCGTGCAGCGCGACCGACACGATCAGCAGCATCAGCACCGTGGCGTCGGCCAGCGGTCGGAATGCCAGCCGATAGAGCAGCGGCCCCAGCGGCGTGATGATGACCAGGGTGTTGGCCGCCTGCGTCCACAACGAAGCAGGCCGCCAACCGAGCACCAGCACGCAGGCCAGCACCGGCAACGCGACGCACCAGACCAGTGCCGAAGTCCAGTCGACCGTGGCACCACGTTTCCAGCGCCACGCTTCGACCACCAGCACCATGACGGCCAGTGCGACCAGCAGCCACAAAGTCGGCGGGATGCGGCCAGCCTGCATGGCGGCCATCGACAACGCGCCGAACGCGACCAGCTCGCCCTGCGGGATGAAGATGACGCGGGTTACCGAAAAAACCAGCACGAGGGCCACCGCCATCAGCCCGTAAACCGCGCCGTTGACCAGGCCGTCCTGCACCAGGAGCAGGGCGATCTGAAAATCCATTACTTACTTTCCGAAGTCACGCCTCAAGGCTGATCAGGGCTGGTATTTCCACGCGCCGTTTTCGATCTTGACCATCACGCGGGCTCGCTGATCGAGACCGAGGTGATCGGTCGGCGACATCGTGAAGATGCCGTGGGCGCCGGGCATCTCCTTGGTCTGCTCGAGCGCGTCGCGCAGTGCTGCGCGGAACTCCGGCGTGCCGGGCTGCGCTTTCTTGAGGGCGATCGGCACGGCCGCCGTCATGAGCAGGCCGGCGTCCCAGGCGTGCGCGCCGAAGGTCGATACCGTCCCCTTGCCGTACGCCGCTTCATAGGCCGCGACATAGGCCAGCGCGCTCTTGCGCACCGGGTTCGAGGCCGGCAGCTGCTCGGCCACCAGCACCGGACCGGCAGGCAGGAAGGTGCCTTCAACATCCTTGCCGCCAACGCGCAGGAAGTCGGCGTTGGCGACGCCGTGCGTCTGGTACATCTTGCCGGCGTAGCCGCGCTCCTTGAGCGACTTTTGCGGCAGCGCGGCCGGCGTGCCGGAACCGGCGACCAGCACCGCATCGGGCTTGGCGGCCATCAGCTTCAAGGTCTGGCCAGTGACCGACGTATCGGACCGTGCGAAGCGCTCGTTGGCGACGACCGTGAGGCCCTTGAGGCCTGCAGCCTTGGCGAACTCCTGCGACCAGCCTTCGCCGTAGGCATCCGAGAAGCCGATGAAGCCGACCGTCTTGATGCCGCTCTTCTGCATGTGCTCGGCGATGGCGAGCGACATCATGATGTCGTTCTGCGGTGTCTTGAATACCCATTTTCGCTTGGCGTCCATCGGCTCAATGATGCGTGCCGAAGCGGCCATAGAGATCATCGGCGTCAGCGCCTCGGCCGCGACGTCGATCATCGCCAGCGAAGCCGGCGTGACGGTCGAACCGAGGATGATGTCGACCTTGTTTTCGGCCAGCAGCTTGCGCGTATTGGTCACGGCCGCGGTGGTGTCCGATGCGTCGTCCAGCACGATGTAGTTGATCTTTTGGCCGCCGATGGTCTTGGGCATCAACGCGATGGTGTTCTTTTCGGGGATGCCGAGCGATGCGGCCGGGCCAGTGGCCGACAGCGTGACGCCGACGTTGATGTCGGCATGCGCGGACAGCGCCGCAGCCAGCAAGCCGACCAGCAACAGGGGATTCAAAAGCTTCATTCTTGTCTCCAGGAAATTGAACTCAAACAGAAAAGTTGGAACGACGGGCGCAGCGCGCCAGAAGGTCGGGGAGAGGCGTAGTAGAGAGTCTCGCGGGCGTTGCCGCCATCGGGATTGACCCCGGCTCGCGTGAAGATTTCAACGCTCGTCGAACGACAGCACTACGCGATCGGTCAGTGGATGGGCCTGGCACGTCAATACGAACCCGGCGGCGACTTCCTGCTTGTCGAGCGCGAAGTTGCGCTCCATGCGCACCTCGCCTTCGACCAACTTGGCGCGGCAGGTACCGCACACGCCCGAGGTGCACGAGAAAGGCACTTCGAGCCCTGCAGCAGAGGCGGCATCGAGGATGCTCGGCTGGCCCTTGCGAAACGAGATCTCGCGCTGCAGTCCATCGCGCACGATGACGATGCGGGCCTGTTCGGCATCGCCGGGCAGTGCTTCGTGCAACACCGCGTCCACTGCCGTCCCGGCTGCGGCGCCAGTCGGAAGCGCGACGCCGAAGCGCTCGATGTGAATGCGTTCTTCGGGCACGCCGGCAGCGAGGAGCGCCGCCTCGGCCTCGTCGTTCATCTGGAACGGCCCGCACACGAACACCTCGTCGATCTGGGCTGCAGGCACCACGCTTCGCAGGAACTCACCGATCTTGTCGCGGTTCATCACGCCATGGTTCAACGGCGCATCGGTCTGCTCGTCGGAGAACACGTGCTGCAGCACCAGCCGCGTCATGTAGCGGTTCTTCAGGTCTTCGATCTCTTCCTTGAACATCGTCGACTGCAATTGCCGGTTGCCGTAGATGAGCGTGAAGCGGCTCAACGGCTCGCGTGCCAGCATCGTCTTCATGATCGACAGGATCGGCGTGATGCCGCTGCCGCCCGCGATACCGACGTGATGCCGCTTCGTGGTCGGATCGAGCGGCACGAAGAAGCGACCTTGCGGTGCCATCACGTTCACCGTATCGCCAGGCTGCAGGTGCGCGTTGATCCAGTTGGAGAACACACCCCCCCGCACCTTGCGGACGCCGACGCGCAGCTCGCCGTCGTCGACGCCGGCGCAGATCGAATACGAGCGCCGCAAGTCCTGGCCGTCGATGTCGGTGCGCAGCGTGAGGTACTGCCCTTGCGTGAAGCCGAAGACTTCGCGCAACTCGGCCGGCACCTCGAACGACACCACGACCGCCTCCTGCGTATCGGGCTCGACCGCGCGGACGCGCAGCGGATGAAAGATGACGCTCATATCGGCTTGAAATATTCGAAGGGTTCCTTGCACGCGAGGCAGCGGTAGAGCGCCTTGCATGCGGTGGAGCCGAAGGCCGACAGCCTCTCGGTATGGCGGCTGCCGCAACGCGGGCATTCGAGTGGCTGCATGTCGAGGCCGCGACCGAAAAAGCGGATCGGTACCGCCTCACCTACCCTGACTTTGGCGATCACGTGCGGTGGCGCAATACCGTATTCGGCCAGCTTGCGACGGCCTTCGGCGCTGATCCAGTCGGTCGTCCATGCCGGCGCGCGGCGCAAGGTGACACGGGCCGGGCCGAGCCCTGCTCCGTCGATGGCCGCCAGCACATCGTGCTCGATGACCTCTGTCGCGGGGCAGCCGGAGTACGTCGGCGTCAGCACGATTTCCAGTCCGTCGTCATGCGCGATCACGTCGCGCACGATGCCGAGATCCCGCACCGACACAGCCGGCACTTCGGGGTCGAGCACCGTCGCAAGCACCTCCCAGGCGGCCTCGACTTGCGCGGCATTCGGCACGAGCATTGCAGCAGTCACCACACACCTCCAGGGAACGCGCGCTGCAGGTATTGCATGTCTGCCAGGATGAAACCCATGTGCTCGCTGTGCCGGCCCCGCTTGCCGTCGCTGCGGAAGGCGGAATCTTTCGGCACCGTCAAGCCGGCTTCGTCGAGGATGAGCCTCATGTCGGCCATCCATGCTGTCTGAAGATCAGCCCAGCGCGGGCCGATGCCAGCAGCGCTCGCTTCATCGTCGATCGCATCGGTGTCGAACAGTTCGGGCACGTAGCGCCACAGGTCGACCAGCGCAGTCTCCATCCGGCGGCGCGACTCATCGGTGCCGTCGCCCAGTCGCACGACCCAGTCACCCGAGTGCTGCTGGTGGTAGCGCGCCTCCTTCACCGCCTTGCCGGCAATGGCCGCGAGTTCGCTGTCGCTCGACGCGGCCAGCCGTTCCCACAGCAGCTTGAGCCAGGTCGCGATCATCGTGTTGCGCAGCACGCTGAACGCGAAGTCACCGCGCGGCAACTCGACCATCGTGAGATTGAGGTAGTCGCGCTCGTTGCGCAGAAACGCAAGCTGGTCTTCGTCGTGCGGCACGTCTTCCAACTCGCCGGCACGGGTCAACACCGCACGCGCTTGGCCGAGCAGATCGAGCGCGATGTTGGCCATTGCGATGTCTTCTTCGAGCACCGGCGCATGGCCACACCACTCACCCAAACGCTGGGCGAGGATGAGGCAGGTGTCGCCGATGCGCAGCAGGTATTGCGTGGCGGGCTTGCGATCGAGTTCGATGGAGGATTGCATTGTTAGTAGCTCCCGTTGTGCTGCGGGTTGCCTTGTTCCTGGCGGTGATCAGAGCGCTTTGAACAAAGATCACGTCGGTGGCGTGCTCTCCGCAGCGAAATAAAGGAGGAGCCCGAAGGGCGGGGGACATTCGCGGAGGAGAGCACGCCGTCGGCGTGAGCCCACCCCCTACTGCACCGCATTGAAGCTGGAACAACTTTCATAGCTCACATGTGATCGACAGCTTTAGGCAACACATAGAACGTCGGATGCCGATACACCTTGTCTTCCGCCGGATCGAAGTACGCGGCCTTGTCCCCCGGGTCGTTGGCGACGATCTGGTCGGAGCGCACCACCCAGATGCTGCTGCCTTCTTGCCGTCGGGTGTACACGTCGCGCGCCATCTGGATCGCCATCTTCGGGTCGGCCGCGTGCAGGCTGCCGCAGTGCTTGTGATCGAGTCCAGCCTTGCTGCGCACGAAGACTTCCCACAGCGGCCACTCAGGTTGAGTAGCCACGTTGGCAGTCGAAGCTTCGCTCGTCATGCGGCCTCCTTCATCGGCTGCTTCTGCGCGTGCGCCATCGCTGCTTCGCGCACCCATGCACCGTCGTCCCACGCTTTGACACGCGTTGCCAGACGTTCGCGATTGCACGGCCCATCGCCACCAACGACACGCCAGAACTCGCTCCAGTCGATGGTGCCGTGGTCGTGCGCCTGGCGCTCTTCGTTCCACTTGAGGTCCGGGTCGGGCAAGGTCACGCCGAGGATGCGCGCCTGCTCGACGGCGGCGTCGATGAACTTCTGCCGCAGGTCGTCGTTGGAGAACCGCTTGATGCCCCAGCGCATCGATTGCGCCGAGTTGGGCGACTGATCGTCGGGCGGGCCGAACATCATGATCGACGGCCACCACCAGCGATTTACCGCGTCTTGCACCATCGCCTTTTGCGCGTCGGTGCCTTGCGTCATCATGGTCAGCAGCGCTTCATAGCCCTGGCGCTGATGGAAGCTTTCTTCGCGGCAAATGCGAATCATGGCGCGGGCATACGGCGCGTAGGAGCAGCGGCAGATCGGCACCTGGTTCATGATCGCGGCGCCATCGACCAGCCAGCCGATGGTGCCCATGTCGGCCCATGTCAGCGTCGGGTAATTGAAGATCGAGCTGTACTTTGCTTTGCCCGTGTGCAGTGCATCGAACATCTGGTCGCGCGAGGTGCCGAGCGTCTCTGCCGCAGCGTACAGATAGAGACCGTGACCGCCTTCGTCCTGCACCTTCGCCAGCAAGATCGCCTTTCGCTTCAAGGTCGGCGCGCGGCTGATCCAGTTGCCTTCGGGCAGCATGCCGACGATCTCCGAATGCGCGTGCTGGCTGATCTGCCGCACCAGCGTCTTGCGGTAATGGTCGGGCATCCAGTCCTTGGCCTCGATGAAATCGCCGGCATCGATGTGCGCATCGAAGCGCTCTTCGAGGCGCATCTCTTCGGCCGAGCGGATGGCTTTCTTCTTGCCATCGGCGTCACTACCGTCCTTGCCCATCGTGTCCATCGCTTGCGTGTACATGGTGTCTCCTGTGTTCAATGTGGGCGCGTGTCGACCACGCGCCGCGCCTTGCCGGTTTGAGTGCGCTCGATGCTGTTCGGATCGAACACGCGCACCTGCGTCGAAATGCCGATCAGCGTCTTCACGCGGTGCTGCACCCACTGCGCGATCGCGCTGCGGTCGCCTTCGGTGATCGCGCTTCCGGTGGGCTGCAGCTCGCAGTGCACTTCGACCTGGTCGAGCAAGCCGTCGCGGCTCACGTGCACTTGATAGAGGCCCGACAGCCGCTGGTGCGCGAGCACGATTTCTTCGACCTGCGTCGGGAACACGTTGACGCCGCGGATGATCATCATGTCGTCGCTCCGCCCGACGATCTTGCCCATGCGGCGGAAGGATCGCGAGGTCGGCGGCAGCAGCCGGGTGAGGTCGCGCGTGCGATAGCGGATGACGGGCATCGCCTCTTTGGTGAGCGAGGTGAAGACCAGCTCGCCCTCTTCGCCATCGGGCAACAACTCGCCGGTGTCGGGGTCGATGATCTCAGGGTAGAAGTGGTCCTCCCACACCACCGGACCATCCTTGCTTTCGATGCACTCGCTTGCGACACCGGGGCCCATCACTTCTGACAGACCATAGATATCGACGGCGTCGATGCCGGCCTTGTTCTCGATGTCGTGGCGCATCGCTTCGGTCCACGGCTCGGCGCCGAAGATACCGATCTTGATGCCGCTGCTGCGCGGATCGACGCCCTGGCGCACGAACTCTTCCATGATCACCTGCATGTAGCTGGGCGTCACCATGATGATGTCGGGCTTGAAGTCGCGGATGAGTTGCACCTGCTTTTCGGTCTGGCCGCCCGACATCGGGATGACGGTGCAACCGGCGCGCTCGGCCCCGTAGTGCGCACCCAGGCCGCCGGTGAAAAGGCCGTATCCATAGGCGACATGGATCATGTCGCCGGCCCGGCCACCGGCCGCACGAATCGAACGCGCGACCAGGTCGGCCCAGATGTCGATGTCGTTCTTCGTATAGCCAACCACCGTAGGTTTGCCGGTCGTGCCCGAGGACGCATGGATGCGTGCCACCTGCGTGCGCGGCACCGCGAACATGCCGAACGGGTAGTTGTCGCGCAGGTCGCCCTTCACCGTGAACGGGAACTTCGCAAGGTCGCTCAGTTGCTTCAGGTCGCCGGGCTTCACGCCCTTGGCGTCGAAGGCTTTGCGGTAGTGCGGCACATGGTCATAGGCGCGTTGCAGCGTCGCCTGCATGCGTTGCAACTGCAGCGCGACGATCTCGTCGCGGCTGGCGACTTCGATCGGCGACAGGTCGCCGGGTTCGGGGCGCTTCGCGGTCATGGGGTGTCTCCCGCAGCGGCCACGGTTTCGGGCGCGATCGCTGTTGCGATGGGCTTTACCGCTGGCCTGCCTTTCAGGGTGTGCGAGCGGCCACGGAACACCGCGATGCGCTCACCGCGCTGGTTGGTCACTTCGGTGTCGTAAACGCCGGTACGGCCGCTCTTGGAAATCTCGATGCAGCTTGCAGTGAGCTGGTCGCCTTGCCGCGCCGGCGCGATGAAGTCGATGCCGAACGACGACGCCACCGTGAGCTCGTCGTACGAGTTGCAAGCGAAAGCGAAAGCCGAATCAGCGAGCGTTGCGATAAAGCCACCGTGGCAGGTGTCGTGGCCATTGAGCATGTCTTCGCGCACACGCATCGCCAGCGTGGCCGCGCCGGGCGCAATGGCGAGTACCGCCATGCCCAATGTGCGGGTCGCGCGGTCGTTGCGCAGCATGCCCTCGCCCACGCGCTCGGCGGTTTGCTGCGGTGTCGGCTGCAACGTTGGCATGCTTCAGCGATCGGTGAAGCGCGGCGCGCGCTTGTTGCGGAAAGCGTCGACGCCTTCGAGGTAATCGTGCGCGGCGCCGAAGCGGCTTTGCAGCTGCGCTTCGTTGGCGAGCGCACCGGCCAGGTTCATGTCTTGCGCTGCCGACAGCGCTTGTCGCGTCGCGACCAACGCCTGCGTCGGCATACCGGCGAGGCGCGTCGCCAACGCGGTGACGGTGTCGATCAGCGCAGCGTCGTCGACGCACTGCCAGATCATCCCCATCGCCGCGGCGTCTGCAGCCGGCACCTTGTCGCCGAGCATCGCAAGGCCCAGCGCGCGGGCACTGCCGACAAGGCGCGGCAGCAGCCACGTGCCGCCGGTGTCGGGCACCAGGCCGATCTTGGAGAACGCCTGGATGAAGCTGGCCGAGCGCGCCCCGATCACGAAGTCGCAGCACAGTGCGAGATTGGCGCCGGCACCCGCCGCGACGCCGTTGACAGCTGCGATCACCGGTACTGGCATCGATCGGATACGTTCGACCAGTGGCGCGTAAGTGCCGGTGATCAGCTGGCCGAGGTCTTTGCCGGGCGCAGCCATCGGATCGCTCAGATCCTGCCCGGCGCAGAAACCGCGTCCGGCGCCGGTGATGACGACGCAACGCACATCGGCATCGTCGGCCGCAGCGTTCAGCGCAGCAATCAGCTCGGCGTGCATGGCGGTGGTGAAGCTGTTCATCGCGGCCGGACGGCTGAGCGTCAGCGTGGCGATCGCGCCGCTTCGGGCTGCAAGTATCGAAGGCTCCGTCATCGTGGTGTATCTCCGTCGCTCGGCAAAACACTATTGACCGACCGTTCGGTAGATTTTAAGATTCGTCGATCGGGTCGCGCAAGCCCCCGCCGTCGCATTGACGTCGGTGCAAACCCTGAGGAGACAAAACATGCCCTGCTATGCCATCGAAGGCGTCGTGCCCGTGGTCGACCCGACCGCCTACGTGCACCCGACCGCCGTGCTCATCGGCGACGTGATCGTGGGCCCGGGCTGCTACGTCGGACCGCTGGCCAGCCTGCGCGGCGACTTCGGCCGCATCGTGATGAAGACCGGCTCCAACGTGCAGGACACCTGCGTGGTGCACGGCTTTCCGCTGCAGGACACGGTCATCGAGGAGAACGGCCACATCGGCCACGGCGCGGTGTTGCACAGCTGCATCGTGCGGCGCGATGCGCTGGTCGGCATGAACGCGGTGGTGATGGACGAGGCCGAAGTCGGTGAAGCATCCTTCGTCGCGGCCTGCGCTTTCGTGCCTGCCGGCATGAAGATTCCGCCGCGCAGCCTGGTCGCCGGGATGCCGGCCAAGGTCAAGCGCGAACTAGGCGACGCCGAGATCGCCTGGAAACTCGAAGGCACCCTGACCTATCAGGCGCTCGCGCGCCGCTGCCTCGCCAGCCTGGTCGAAGTGCAGCCGCTCACCGTCGTCGAGGCCGATCGGCCGACCGTGCAGCGTTCGTCGGTGCGCTCGCTGGTCGACACCAAGCGCAACGCTTCGGCGGACTGACCCGATGGCACGCGGAAGAGCCGCCAACTACGACGACCAACGCGACATGATCCTGGCGCGCGCGGCCGGGTTGTTCGCGCAGCGCGGCTATCCGTCGACGTCGATGAACCAGGTGGCGGAGGCGTGCGGGCTGTCGAAGGCGACGCTGTATCACTACTACCGCGACAAGTACACCTTGCTCGTCAGCATCGCCGACGATCACGTGTCGCGCCTGGCCGCGCTGGTGGAAGACGAAGCCAGCCTGGCGCTGCAAGGCGAAGCGCGCCTGCGGCACTTCATCCAGCGCATCGTCGCGGAATACGCCGATGCACAGGACGCGCACCGCGTGCTGACGGAAGACGTCAAGTTCCTGGGGCCGACCGACCGCGAGCGCGTGCTCGGCAAGGAGCGCAAGGTGGTCGCCGGTTTCGCTAAAGCGGTGGCCGAAATGCGCGGAGACAAGCCGGGCAAGGCGCTGTCAAAGCCGCTGACCATGCTGCTTTTCGGCATGATCAACTGGATGTTCACCTGGATGAAGCCGGGCGGCAACCTCGACCATGCGGCGATGGGACCGATCGTGGCGGATCTCTTCATCGGCGGCATCGGTGCCGTCGCTGCGCCGGTGTCGCCGGTGAACGTCAAGCCGGCTTCATGAATCCGACATCGCGCGGGTAGGTGTAGGTCGTGCCGTTCACCACCAGCGTGTTGCCGTTGAAGTTCTTCAGGTTTGGCAGGATGTCGAGCAGTTGCGCATCGTTCAGGCCGAACCACTTGCCCATGGTCGCGCCGTACTGATCGACCGAGGTGGTCGGGATCAACCGGCCCTGGCCGACGTGGCCTTCGTAGCCGTCGAGCGTGGAGGTGTTGTTGATGCTCACTGGTGGCGGCGCACCGTAGATCATGTTGCCTCTGACCGCGCCGCCGACCACGAAGTGGTGGTTGCCCCAACCATGGTCGGCGCCGTCGCCGTTCGATGCCAGCGTGCGGCCGAAATCGGATGCCGTGAAGGCGGTCACCTTGTCGCCGAGGTTTTCGGCAACCATCGCCGCATGAAAGCTGGCCATGGCGTCGCTCACTTGCTTCAACAACGGCGCCTGGTTGTTGATCAGGTTGTCGTGCAGGTCGAAGCCGCCCATCGAGACCATGAACACCTGGCGCTTGGCACCCGTCGTAGCGCGTCCGCGAATCAGGCGCGCGACCATGGCGAGCTGGTTGCCGAGGTTGGTGGCCGGCACCGGAAACGTCCCGGCGGCATAGGGCTGCGCGATGGCGGTCGTCACCGTGCCTTCAGCCTCCACCGCGCGCTTGGTGACTTTGTTGTATTCGTTCTCGAGCTTGTGCGTACGGGGTTGTTGGGTCAGCGCCTGCATCGCCGACTTGACCGTAGCCGAGCCGTACAAAGTGGTGCCGGAGGCCGGACTCACACTGTTGATGCGCACGGCACCGCCGCTGCTCACCTGGTATTGCAGCGCACTGTCGCCCGACAAAAACACCGCGTTGCCGGTGACCGAAATACAGGTGAAGAGCGACGTGCTGTTCTGGCCGAGCACCAGGTCGCCGATGTTGCCGCCCCATCCCACGGTCGAGCCTTCGGGCGACGACGATTGCCATGTCGACTGTTGGTCATTGTGCGAGAAGAGCTTGGGCGGTTGCGGAAACAGCTTCTTGTTGCTGTTGTTGAAACCGGCGCGGCTGAGCGGCACGACCAGCGGTCCGACGTTGAGCTGCACCGCCGCATTGCCGGCATCGAAGAGGCTCTTCATCGCCGTCATTGACGGGTGCAATGCGTATTGGCGATTGCCCGACAGCGGCGTGGTGGGGCTGAGCGCGGTGGCGGCCAGGTCGGCCTTCGCGATCGCGATGCCGCCGGCCGACTGAACGCCGCCGCGGATGGTGCTGTACTTGCCGTAGCTGTCGTCGTCGTAGGTAACGACGGTGTTGGCGTAGTCGCAGCCACCGTACAAAAACACGCAGACAAGCGCCTTGTAGTCGGTGGCGGTCTGCGCAGCGGCCTCACCCATGGTGGCCAGGTTGAGCGCGAACGGCATGGCAGTGCCAGCCAATGCCAGGGAACTGGAACGCTTCAGAAACGCTCGGCGCGAATGGCCCTTCGGGTCGATGTAATGCATGGGGGCGCCTATTTCTGGATCAGGTATTCGGGGGAGGCCAGCACCATCAAAATCGCCGCGTAGATGCGGTTGTTCTTCAGGGTGTCGTTGGTGCTGCCGGCCGGGATGGGCGGCGTTGCGAGCGCATTGGTGATCAGCGCCACAGTGGCCGCCGAAAGCTGGTTGGCGCACATCACGAGGTTGAGCCGGCGCACGAGTGCGGCTGCATCGAACACCAGCGATTTTTCGACCGTGTAGCTCGCGCTCACATCCTTGGTGTCGTAACCGTTCTGAAGGATGTTCTGCATGTAGTTGAGGTACCCGCCGACGCTGGTCTCGTTTACCAACTGGAACTCCGGCGCGACCTTGCCTTCACTGGCCAGCACCGTCGACGGCGGCACATAACCGGGCCTGAAAAAATTGAACACCGAAGGCGAGCGCAGCGGGCTCTGGCCGAGCCGATTGGCCGCATCCGAGGTGTTGTCGACTTTCCAGGTGTCCTTGACCGAGGTCACGCCGAAGCTGCGTGCCCATTGCACGAGGCGCAGCATCGGTTCGCGCAGGCGGCCGAAGTTGGGGTCGGTCAGACCGGCCGGGCTGCGTGCTTCGTTATCGAGCAACACGGCCGCGAAGACGCTCTTCATGTCGCCACGAACACCGGCACCGTTGTCGGCGAACACGGCCGCGACGCGTGCAATGTAGGCTGCGCTCGGGTTGCTGGTAATGAGCCGCTCGATCAGCTGCTTGCAGATGAAGGGCGCGGTGTTCGGATGATTGGTGAGCGTGTCGAGCGCCGTCTTCAGTGAAGCGGCACCCTTGGTACCGGCCGCGATCGTGGTGCCGAGAAAGTTCGACGCCATCGTCGAATGGTTGTTTTCGGTCAGCACCATGGGCCGTTGGGTCCACTGGTTGCTTTCGATCGTGTAGGTCTGGCCCGGTGGCGTGAAGACGCCTTTTTCGGCCGTCTTGATGTCGAGGTCGTAGCCGGTGAAGACCCGCGCGATGTTGGTCACGTCGTCTTGCGTGTAGGTGTCGAGCGGCGTGCCGTCGGCCGCGCGCTTGATGCTGCCGTCGGCATTGAGCTGATACAGCCCCAGCGTCATCAACTGCATGACTTCGCGGCCAAAGTTTTCATCGGGCTGGCGGCCGGACGAATTTTCTTTCATGTTGCCGCGCGTGTTCAGGTAGAAGCCCATCGCCGGATTCAGCGTGATGTCTTCGAGCAGCTTGCGGAAATTGGTGGTCACGCTTGCGACCATCGTGTCCCAGTACTGCGCCATCATCATGTCGGGCCAACTCGATCCGATGTCATTGGCCGACACCACGAAGATCTCGGAGAAGACCATCGCCATGCGCTTGCGGAACCCGTCCGGCGACGACATGAGCTGGTTCCAGATCATGTTGTCGGTGTAGGCCGTGTTGTAAGGCTTGCTGGCGAGCCATTGCCAGCCGGTTTGCGAAGGCGCCAGGTCGGCCTGCTCGCCGATCCAGGTCAGGTAGCCCTTCGCGCGGACCGCCGCGATGTCGGTTTCCGTCGCCGAGAACTGCGCCTGCAACAAGAAGCGCGCGGCCTCGTCGTCGGTCTTGGCGGTGGTGTAGATGTAGGTGCCGGCGGTCGGCGTGTTTTGCAATGCGGTGAGAGACCCGGCCGCGACCTGGGTGCTTCCGGTCGAGGTGGCTCCGTTGGTGCCACCGGCGGCCAGAAAGGCAGCGCCACTGCTCCCTCCACCGCCGCCACCGCCGCATGCGGCGAGAGCCGCCGCGGCCGCCAGCGCCGCCGTCAGCGAGAGCCGGCTGCCGTGTCCGGCTTCGCTGGGTGTGCTGCCAGAACTTTCGTTTGACGAAAGGGCGCGCGTTGTCTCTTCGGTCGCGATTTCGCGACCGGTCTGCAAGTCTTCGACCATGGGTTTCCTCGTCCTCGACGCTGTTGCGTCACTCCGCTCAAGGCAAATGCCGTGCCCGACCATGGGTGGGCCACAGGAACTCTAAAGGACGTCTGTAGGACAAGGACTGTAAGAAGATGTGACTTTTTTCGTCACATCGATACAACTCGGCATTGCGCGTGCCGAAAAATGTCGGTCAGTTTTTGGCTGCTTCGAGCGCGTTTCGGGTCTGCAGGGCGACCGCCCTTGCCGCCGCCGCAAAGTCGTCTTTGTCAGAGGCGTAACAGATTGCGCGCGATGAATTGACGACGATCGGCGCATCGCTTCGCCAACCTGCGCGGACAGTTGCAACGGCGTCACCACCTTGGGCTCCGACGCCCGGGATAAGTAACGGAACCGTCGGCGCTAAAGCACGCACCCGTTCTATTTCTGCCGGGTACGTCGCGCCGACGACAAGGCCGAGTTGCCCGTTCAAATTCCATGGACCTTGCGCGAGCCGTGCAACGTGTTCATACAAAAAAGGTTCTCCTTTTATGCCGGCGAGTCGCTGGCCCTGCAGATCGGCACCGCCCGGGTTGCTGGTTCGGCACAGCAAAAAGGCGCCTTTGCCGTCGTGCCGGAGATACGGCTCGACCGAATCGAACCCCATAAAAGGCGACAACGTGACCGCATCGGCGCCGTAACGCTCGAAAGCCTCACGCGCATATTGCTCAGCGGTCGAGCCGATGTCGCCACGCTTGGCGTCGAGGATGACCGGGACATGCGGCACGTTGCGGCGCAAGTGCTCCATCAACTGCTCGAGTTGGCCTTCTGCGCGGTGCGAGGCGAAGTAAGCGATCTGCGGCTTGAAGGCGATCGCCAAGTCGGCAGTGGCGTCGACGATGCGGGCGCAAAAGTCGTAGATCTTGCTGGCGTCGCCTTTGAGGCCTGCCGGAAAGCGGGCCGGCTCCGGATCGAGGCCGACGCACAGGAGCGAGCCGTTCTGGCGCTCGGCGGCGCGCAACTTGTCGAGAAATGTCATGGGCCGATTCTAGGAAGCGACGCGCTCGAACTCGGCGGCGGCCAGACAGAGGTCGGCCCAAGCCTTGGCCTTGTCGGCCGGATTGCGCAAGAGATAGATCGGGTGATAGCTGGCGACCAGCGGGGTTTCCGCCACGCCTTGATCGACTTGTACTTGTGCAACGCGGCCGCGCAACTTTCCGAGCGGCTCGTCGCTTTGCATCAGACCCTGGGTCGAGAGCGGCCCCAGCGCCAGCACGAGCCGGGGTGCCAGCGAGGCAGCCTGCGCGGCGAAGCCGGTGCGGAGCGGCGCTACGTCGCCTGGCGGCGCACCGGTGGCGCTGCGGTGAACGCGCGCCAGATGCACCGGCGCCGTCCCGCGATCGAGTTGCAGCGCGCGCAGCATGTTCTGCAGCAGACGCCCCGCCTCGCCGGCAAAGGGTTCGTCGTCGTGGCGACGGTCGGCCGAGGGCGGAGTGTCGACCACCAGCAGCCAGCCGTTTTCGGGCGGACCGCTGCCGTCGTAGAGGCGGATTGCGGGTTCGATCAGGATGGCGGCGGTTTGTGCCGTGCCCGGTGTGCGCCGGGCCGCTGACGTTGCCGCCGGCACACCTGCCGCTGTCCCGTCATGCGCCGCTGGAGCGTTCGCGGCTGGCGGCACGACGGCGACGCGTTCGCGTGCGGCAACGGGCGCCTCGGGCGCCGCGCTGGTGGCCATCCGCTCCGCCGTCGGCCACCAGACCTTGACGCCCATTTCTTCGAGCATGGCCCGCTGGCGTGCATCGAGCTGCATCGTCGCTTCGGTCATTGCAGGGCGCCCCAGGCGCTGCCGGTTTCGTCGAGCCGCAAGCTCATCACCACGGCGTCTTCGCGACGATTGCCGAGGTCGGGGTAGTAGGCCTTGCGCACGCCGACACGGCGAAAGCCCTGGCGCGTATAGATGTCGAGGGCGCGCTGGTTGCTCTGCCGCACTTCGAGCCAAAGCCATTGCGCCGCCTGGACGCGCGACCAGCCGCAAAGGGCTTCGAGCATCAACGGCGCCCAGCCCTGCCGCTGAAACGCCAGTGCCACGGTGAAATTGAGCAGATGGACCTCATCGACGCCCTTCATGGCAACGAAGTAGCCGATGAGCGTATCGCCGCCCATCAGCAACTGGCAGTGATAGCCGGCCGTCATCGAGTCGGAAAAGTTGGTCGGTGTCCAGGGGTGGCTGTACGCAGTGCGCTCGACCGCGCAGACCGTGTCGATCCAATCGGCGGTCAGTGGTTCAAGCCGGGCTTCGAGGGGCTGGAGGACGGCGCTCATTTCAATGCAGTAGCAACAACGGCGCCAGCTTTAAGGGCGGCCCGTTCTTCGGTGGTCTGGGCGACTTTATCGCGGACGTACAGCGGTGCGGCGTCGGCCGGGGCGACGGCGCGGCCGGCCACGAGCAGTGCAGGTGCCAGCCGCAGCATGGCGACGGCGGTCGGCAGTACCGGATGGCGCGCGGTGCCGGCTGCCAGACGCTCGCCGTAGGCGGGGAAGGCGTTGCCGGCGAGCGCGAAACCGGGCGGGACGACCAGCGCTTCGGGCGCCAGCAGCTGTGCTTCGCCTAAGTCGGCGAGATCGCTGATCTCGGTGCGACAGGCCTCGGCTCGGCTGCCATCGCCCAGTTCGTTTTGGCCATCGAACACGTAACACGCCGCATAAACCTGGTCCATCCGCGCATCGAGCACCGACACCACCCGCGTCGCGCCGAAACGATGGTGCGCTTCTTCGGCCACTGCATGCAGGGTGTCGACCGGCAGCAGCGGCACATCGGCGCCGAAACCCAGCCCCTGCGCCACCGCACACGCGGTGCGCAACCCGGTGAACGATCCGGGCCCGCGACCGAAGGCGATCGCGTCGAGCTCGCGCAGCGTGAGCCCGGCCTGGGCAAGCAGTTGCAGGACCAGCGGCAGCAGCGTGGTCGACGACTGCGCCCCGCCGGCACCGCTGTGCTCGAAGAGCAAGTCGCCGTTCTGCACCGCGACCGACAACTGGTCGGTGCTGGTGTCGAAGGCAAGCAATTTGGGCATGCGGCGATTATCGAGGCGCGGGCCGGCCGGGATAATCCGGCGATGCCTTTCGCCCTTCCCAAGCCCTGGCGCCAAGCCGTCGTTTTCGCATGTGCCCTGGCCGCCATCGCGCACGCCACCGCGCAAGCGCTCCCGTCTGAAGTCGATGCCGCCCTGACGCGCGCCAAAGTGCCGCGCGATGCGATCGTCATGTTGGTCGCCGATGCCGATGGTGTACGGCCGCCGCGGCTCGCCTGGCGCACGCAAGTGCCAGTCAATCCGGCATCGATCATGAAGCTGGTCACGACCTATGCCGCGCTCGACCTGCTCGGCCCGGCCTTCACCTGGACCACGCCCGTCTACGTCGATGGGCCCATCGTCAACGGCGTGCTCAACGGCAACCTGTACATCAAGGGCCAGGGCGACCCCAAGCTGGTGATCGAACGCATGTGGCTGCTGCTGCGGCGCATTCAGGGGCTGGGCATCAACAGCATCGCGGGCGACATCGTGCTCGACCGCAGCGCATTCGAAACCGTGGAGGCCGATCCGGCCGCGTTCGACGGCGAAGGCTTGCGCCCCTACAACGTGGCGCCCGACGCGCTGCTGCTCAATTACAAGTCGGTCGTGATGACCTTCGTGCCGAACCGCGCCGCGCAAACGGCCCAGGTCAACTTCGAGCCGTCACTGACTGGCGTGACGATGCAGCGCACGGTGCCGCTGTCGGCCGGCGACTGCGGCGATTACCGCGCCACGCTCGCCGCCGACTACGCCGATGGCGCACGCATCGGCTTTGCCGGCAGCTACCCCGCAAGTTGCGGTGAAAAGGTCTGGGCCGTTGCGTACGCCGACCCGCGCAGCTACGCGGTGCGGGCCATCGGCGGGCTGTGGAGCGAAATGGGCAGCCAGCTCAAGGGCCAGGTGCGCGAAGGTCGGGTGCCGGCCGGGCTCAAACCAGTATTCGAAGTCGCCTCGCCGCCGCTCGCCGAGGTAATTCGCGACATCAACAAGTACAGCAACAACGTGATGGCGCAGCAGCTCTTCCTGACGCTCGGGCTGCAGCAAAAAAACCGCGGCACGCTCGACGGCGCGCGCGACACGGTCAAGCAATGGTGGAACGACCGCATCGGCACCGGCGAAGGTCAGCCGGTGTTCGACAACGGCTCGGGCCTGTCGCGCAACGAGCGCATCACCGCCGCCGCGCTGGCCAAGATGCTGCAGGTGGCCTGGCGCTCGCCGGCCATGTCGGAGCTGATGTCTTCGCTGCCGGCCTCCGGCGTCGACGGCACGCTGCGCAAGCGCGCACTGCGCTCGGGCGGCGCGGCGCACCTGAAGACGGGCACGCTGCGTGACGCGGCGGGCGTAGCGGGCTTTGTCGATGGCGCCAGCGGCCGGCGCTACATCGTGATCGCCATCGCCAACCACGCCAATGCGAGTGCGGCACGGCCGGCGTTCGATGCACTGGTCGACTGGGCGACCCAGGACTGAAACTGACTGGCTGATTCAGGCTGCGGCGCGCTGCAGCCTGTCGCGCACGCCTTCCCACTCGGCGTCGGCCGGTGGCGTTTCGACCCATATCAGCCTCACGCCCTGTGCATCGAAGGCCCGCAGCACGGCGAACAACTGGTGCGCGCTGGCGACCGCGTCGTCGGGCATGCGCCGTTGCACGATGTGCGGCGACGGGCTCCTGAGCACGCTGCGCGACCACACCGCGATGTGGCGCGCATTGGCGCCGAGCACGTCGAGCGCGGTCTGCATGGCGCGTGCGTCCATCAAGCGCAGCTTGGCGGCCGGGGCGTAGTGCGATTCGAGCGTGCCCGATGCGCGCGGGTCGGGCGACGCCAGCTCTTGCTTGCTGCGGAGCGGCTGGCCGCAGGCCGCTTCGATTTGCGCACGCGTGATGACGCCGGGCCGCAGCAGCACCGGCGCGCCGCGGCTGCAGTCGACGATGGTCGATTCGATACCGACCTCGCACGCGCCGCCGTCGAGCACCAGCAACGCGTCGCCGAACTCCTCGTGCACGTGCTGCGCGGTGGTGGGGCTGACCCGGCCGAACCGATTGGCGCTCGGGCCGGCCAGGCCGGGAACGCCCAACTCGGCGCAGGCGACCAGCAGGGCCTGCGCGACCGGGTGCGCCGGACAGCGCAGACCG
This sequence comes from Variovorax sp. LG9.2, assembly GCF_035018885.1. Taxonomy (NCBI): domain Bacteria; kingdom Pseudomonadati; phylum Pseudomonadota; class Betaproteobacteria; order Burkholderiales; family Comamonadaceae; genus Variovorax; species Variovorax sp. LG9.2. The sequence goes on from NZ_JASJXB010000035.1 coordinate 40,186, forward strand.
ATGGTGTCTTGTCCGCCGGCGGCGGCGGCGCCAACGCCGGGCTGCCGCGTGACGACCAGCGTCAGCGGGCCGGGCCAGAAAGCATCGGCGAGCGCTTTGGCGAACGGCGGTAGCGGCTGCGCAAAGCGCGACAGCGATTCTTCGCCCTTGATACCGGCCGCGATGTGGACGATCAGCGGATGGTCGCTCGGCCGGCCCTTGGCCTTGAAGATACCGGCCACCGCCGCATCGCTGCTCGCGTCGGCGCCCAGCCCGTACACCGTCTCGGTCGGAAAGCCGACCAGCCCGCCGGCTCGCAACACGAGCGCTGCGTCGTGCAGGGCGTCAGGCGTTGTCCCATCCCTGATCATTGGCAGCCTCTTCGGCGAAGCGAGGTGTGCACGATCACTCGGACAACGGAATCGGAAGGCCCAGCAATGCGGCTGCGAAATCCGCCGTGCCGCGCACTTCGTCGATGTCCGCGCCAGTGATGTTCAGGTGCCCCATCTTGCGACCGCGCCGCGCCTCCGTCTTGCCGTAAAGATGCAAGTGCACCCCTGACAGCGCCAGCACGTCCGCCCATTCAGGCTCCATCGGCTCGTCGGCCGATGGGCCGCTGCTCTCGTTCCTGAACCACAGATCGCCAAGCAGATTGAGCATGACCGTCGGGCTGTGCTGTCGCGGCTGCGTCAACGGCAGACCGGCGAGGGTGCGCACCTGCAACTCGAACTGCGACAGGTCGCACGCGTCCATCGTGTAGTGACCGCTGTTGTGCGGGCGCGGTGCCATCTCATTGACGACCAGCGCGCCGTCGGCCAGCACAAAAAATTCGACGCACAGCACGCCGACGTAGTCGAGCCCGGTGGCGATCGACTTGGTCGCCGCGATGGCACGCGCCGCCAGATCGGCCGGCATGTTGCCTTCATGCACCTCGGTGACGGCAAGGATGCCGTCACGATGCAGGTTGCGCTGCGCCGGAAAGTTGACGACCTGGCCATCGTGCCCGCGTGCCACGAGGACCGAGCATTCGAATTCGAGCGGCAATCGTTTTTCGAGAACGCAGGCGACGCTGCCGGTGTCGGCCCAGGCATCGGCGAGCTCGGCGCGAGTCGTCACGTGGCGCTGGCCCTTGCCGTCGTAGCCGAGGCGCGCTGTTTTCAGGATGCCGGGCAGCAGATCGTCGGCCACGGCGTCGAGCTGGGCTACCGACTCGATCACCGCATACGGTGCGCACGGCACGCCGCAGCGGGCGAAGTGCGCCTTCTCGGCGATACGGTCTTGCGCGATGGCGACGGATGCCGCAGCGGGTGCGACGGGCCTGGCGGCTGCCAGGTGGTCGAGCGACGGTGCGGGCACGTTCTCGAACTCGGTCGTGATGGCGTCGGCAAGACCGGCGAGCCGCGCAAGTCCATCGACATCGATGTAGTCGGTCTGGATGAAGTGGTGGCTGACGCGGCCGGCCGGGCTGGCGGTGTCGGGGTCGAGCACTGCGGTGAAGTAGCCCATGCGCTGCGCCGCGTGCACGAACATTCGGGCCAGCTGGCCACCGCCCAGCACACCCAGCGTGGTGCAGGGCATCAGCGGCAGACCGCGAATCACAGCGCGCTCCCGCCCTGCGGGCCTTGCGTCGCCAGCGCGATCACGCCAGCGCTTTCGTAGCCGGCCGGTGGCAACGTCATCGCCGTGGCCGCTTCGGTCTGCCGGGCACGGAAGGCGTCGAGCTTCGCGCGCATCGGCGCATCGTTGACCGCCAGCATCGCCACCGCGAAGAGTGCCGCGTTGGCCGCGCCCGCGTTGCCGATGGCGAAGGTCGCGACCGGCACGCCCCTGGGCATCTGCACGATGCTGTAGAGCGAATCCACACCTTGCAGATGGCGGCTGGCGACCGGCACGCCGAGGACAGGCACGGTGGTCTTGGCAGCCAGCATGCCGGGCAAATGGGCCGCGCCGCCTGCGCCGGCGATGATCGCAGCGAGCCCCCGGCCGGCAGCGGATTCGGCATACGCGAACAGTTCGTCCGGCATCCGGTGGGCCGACACCACGCGCGCTTCGTAACGGATGCCGAATTGCACGAGAATCTCGACCGCATTGTGCATCGTCTCCCAATCGGAGCTCGAGCCCATCACCACACCGACCTGAATGGATTCGTTCATGGTTTCAATTTTACGTTTCACCCTTACGTATTCCCGATGATCGACATCACCCTCGAAAACTTTCAGTCCGAACTCGTCGAAGGCTCGACGCCGATCCCGGTGCTGCTCGACATCTGGGCCGAATGGTGCGGCCCGTGCAAGCAGCTCGGCCCGGTGCTCGAAAAGCTCGAAGTCGAATACGCCGGCCGCTTCAGGCTGGCCAAGCTCGATGCCGACGCGGTGCCGCAGATTTCGGCACAGCTGAGCCAGATGTTCGGCGTGCGCAGCATTCCGTTCTGCGTGATGTTCAAGGACGGCCAGCCGGTCGACGGCTTCGTCGGCGCCCTGCCAGCCGAAAAAATCCGCGAGTTTCTCGACAAGCATGTACCAGCCGCGGCCGAGCTCGAAGCCGCCGAAGAAGAAGACGCAGCCTTGCAAGCGATGGCCGAGGGCGATATCGAAGGCGCGCTCGAAAAGCTGGAACACGCGGTCGCGACCGATCCGGCCAACGACGATGCCCGCTTCGACTTCGTCAAGCTTTTGCTGCAGGAGGGCCGCACCGATGAGGCCAAGGTCGCCTTCGCACCCGTCATCGCCAAAACCGCGGCGGTGCGCCGCTTCGACGCGCTGCAGCGCTGGATGTCGGCCATCGATTTCGCAGCGCCACCGGTCGGCGAGTTGCGCCAAGCCGCCGAGTTCGATTCGAAGATCGCCGCCAACAAGCGCGACTTCGAAGCCCGCTTCGGCCGCGCCCAGGTGCTCATGGCCGAGCAGCGCTGGACCGAAGCGATGGACGAGCTGCTCGACATCCTGATGCGCGACAAGACCTGGAGCGAAGAACTCGCCCGCAAGACCTACATCGCCATCCTCGAACTGATCGAGCCGCCGAAGGTGAAGGTTGCCGACGGACAGATTCCACCCGTCGATCCGACGGTGGCGACCTATCGGCGCCGCCTGAGCAGCGTCATCCTGAGCTGACTGCCTGACACCCTGAGCGCGGAACCATTGCCATGCACCTATCGATGATTCGTCTCGCACGCCTTTCAATCGGCACGCTGGTGCTCGCAGCCGTCAGCGCTTGCGGCAGCGGCATCAGTCTCGACGAGCCGATCGAGGGGCCGTCGTGGCTGCTGGTGCAACTCGGCGATCAACCCGTCGGGGCCGGCGGCGATCCGCGACGCGATGCACAAATCGAGTTCGACCGAAGCAGCGGCCGGGTGAGCGGTTCGGGCGGTTGCAACCGCTTTTCGGGCGGCTTCACACGGACCGGCAGCCATCTGAAGATTTCGCAGTTGGTCGCGACCAAGATGGCATGTCTGGACGGTGCCCGCACTGCCAACGAGATGCAGTTTTTGCAGGTGCTGCAGACAACAACGAGCTATCGGCTGGTGGGCCCGGGGCGGATGTTGCTGATCGACGCGAGCGGGCAGACGCTCGCGACATTGGCCGGCGCCACGGCGCGCTAAGCCGCTAGAGAACCCACACGCAGCGCGCTCGGCGCCGACGGGTCAGCCCGTCAGCCGCTGCAACGCTTCGCGATATTTCGCCGCCGTCTTTTCGATCACTTCGGCCGGCAGGCGCGGTGCCGGCGGCGTCTTGTCCCAGGGCTTGCCGTTGATGCGCGTGGCTTCGAGCCAGTCACGGACGAATTGCTTGTCGTAGCTTGGCGGATTGGTGCCAGCAGCGAACGCGGCCTCGTAGCCTTCGATGGGCCAGTAGCGCGAGCTGTCGGGCGTCAGCACTTCGTCCATCAACACCAACGTGCCGGCTTCGTCCAGGCCGAACTCGAACTTGGTGTCTGCAATGATCATTCCCTTGCCGAGTGCGATCGCAGCCGCCGCTTCGTAGATGGCGATGCTGGTTTCGCGAATCTGCTGCGCCATCAACGGGCCGACCACCTCGACCACGCGGTCGTAGCTGATGTTCTCGTCATGCTCGCCGGCAGCAGCCTTGGCGGCCGGCGTGAAGATCGGCCGCGGCAGCTTGCTCGCATTGCGCAAGCCCGATGGCAGGGGCACGCCACACACCGCATGGTTCTCCTGGTATTCCTTCCAGCCGCTGCCGGCGAGATAGCCGCGAACAACCGCCTCCACCGGTATCGGCTTCAGCCGCTTGACCAGCATCGAGCGGTCTTTGACCTGTGCCACTTCGTCGGCGGTGACCACGCTTTCGGGCGCCTCGCCGGTCAGGTGGTTCGGGCACAGATGGCCGAGCCGGTCGAACCACCACAGCGCCATCTGCGTGAGGATCACGCCCTTGCCCGGAATCGGCTCGCCCATGATCACGTCGAAGGCCGAAAGCCGGTCGCTTGCCACCATCAGGATGCGGTCGTTGCCCACCGCATAGTTGTCGCGCACTTTGCCGCGCGCGAGCAAAGGCAGGCTCTGGATGGAGGAAGTGTGGACGGTGGTCATGGGCAAATGCGGTGCAAAAACGGGACAGGCGACGCGCCGAAAAATCTCAAGGGAACTGAATTGTGCGCGCAGAAAAAAGCCACCTCGAACGGTGGCTTGCATGCCGGCAGCGCCGAAGCACTGTCGGTCTTGAGTCAGCCGACCGCTTCGCTGACAGAGGCGCGGTAGATCGACTCGATGGCAACGTCCAGCGCAGCATTGAAATCGGCATCCGACTGCTGCGCGCTCAGGCCTTCGGTCAGCGCGCGGCTGAAGCTGGCGATGATGCCGGGGTTGCGCATGAGGCGCGCATTGGCTTCGTCACGCTCGTAACCGCCCGACAGCGCCACCACGCGGACCACCTGCGGGTGCGCGACGAGTTCCCTGTAGAAACCGTCGACCGTCGGGATCGTCAACTTGAGCATCACCTTCGTGGCCGAGGGCAATGCATTCAGGCGCTCGATGAAACCCTTCTTCAAGATGACTTCAGCCTGTTCCTTGTCGGCCGCGCCGATTGAAACTTCGGGCTCCAGGATCGGCATCAGGCCGGCTTTCAGGATCTGCTGGCCGACGGCGAATTGTTGGTCGAGCACGGCGCCGATGCCCTTCTCATTCGCACCATTCACCACCGAGCGCATCTTGGTACCGAAGACGCCTTTGCCGGCCGCGCGGGCAAGCAGCGCGTCGAGTTCAGGCATCGGCTTCATGAGTTGCACGCCGTCGGCTTCGTTCGCCAGGCCCTTGTCGACCTTCAGAAACGGCACGACCTGCTTGTGCTTCCAGAGGTACTCGGCCGAGTCGATGCCGTCGATCTGACGGTCCATCGTGGCTTCGAACAGGATGGCGCCGAGCACGCGGCGGCCATCGAAGGCCGGACTGGTGACGATGCGGGTGCGCATCGCATGCACCAGGTCGTACATCTCGGCGTCGCCCTTGTAGGCGCTCTCTTCGATGCCGTACAGCTTCAACGCCTTTGGCGTGCTGCCACCGCTTTGATCGAGTGCGGCAATGAAGCCCTTGCCTTGGCTGACTTTGTCGAGTTGTTCCTGATTCACTGCGTCACTCTCTTGTTCATGCCGTGGCACGGCGGTATTTGGATGGTGAAAGATTGTATCGATGGCCCGTTCCGCGCCTGTCGGCGATAAAGCCGCAACAGCCTGCGGCGAACAAACTCAGTTGCCGCTCGTTGGGCGCGCACCGGCCTTTGCCGAGGCTGCAGAAACCGCCGGCGCTGCAGACAACCCCACGAACTCCATGATCGGCGGCAACACCGGACCGCCCAGCCATTGCAGCGGCTTGGCCACCGCACCGATCAGCGTGATATGGCTCAGGTCGTTGAATTCCCGCAATTGCACGGGTACGCCGGCGGCACGCAGACGGCTCGCCATTTGCTCTGTGTTCTGCACATAGTCGACCAGCTTGTCTTTGGTCGTGGCGATGAGTAGCGTGCGCGGTGCGGCGGCCGAGACGTGCGCCATGGGTTGCGAATCTGGCGGCGTGCCCGGCCAGTTGAAGGCGGCTTTCACCTGTGGGTCGATGGGCGGGAGAAAGTCGAACGGCCCGGCCAGTGCGATCCATCCGGCCAACTGCTTCGGGCTGGCGCCGACATCGGCCAACCAACGGTCATCGAGCGCGACCATCGCCGCGTTGTACCCGCCCGAACTGTGGCCCATCACGTAGACCTGCTTCGGATCGGCTCCCAGCCGATCCGCGTTGTCGAGCGCCCACTTGGTCGCCAGCGCGCTGTCCTGCACGAACACCGGGTATCGAAAGTCCGGTGACAGACCGTAGTCCGGAATCACCGCCGTCACGCCCCGCGCGGCGAGCGCCTCGCCGACGAACTTGTACATGGCGCGATCGCCGCTGCTCCAGGTGCCACCGTAAAAGAAAATTACCAGCGGCCGCGCTGCGTTAGCTGCCATCGCTGAAGCCAGGGGTTTGTAGATATCAAGACGCTGCCGTGCCGCGCCACCGTAAGCTACATCCCCCTCGAACCGGTAAGTGCTCGTAGGCACCAACCCGTTGACGATCTTGACCGGGGAACAAGCCGCCAGCAGGGCGGTAAGTAACGCTGCGAGCGCGACGCAAGCCAGCGAGCGCAATGGCAAAAGAGTGAAGTTCATCGGGCATGTACGCAGAACGACGCGCACTGGTTTCGAAAGGTGCGTGAGCTTGCACATTTCTGCGGCCAGGCCCGGTAGGACGCCACTTCAACCGCCCGCAGTCCCCGCACCCGAATCCAAGCCAAAGGCCGAAGGCCGGCGCCCTTCCGGAGACACCGCGGAACTGGCTTCGCCAGGCCGCTGGTGTCGCCCCCGGCAGGGGGTGGGAGTCGCGACACGCAGTGCGCAGCGACCTGGGGGCGAGCAACTATCTAGCGATGCAGATTTTCAACATGTTGGTGCCACCGGGCGCACCCATCGGTTCGCCGCAGGTGATCGCATACACGTCGCCGCTCTGCACTATGCCGCGCTGCTTCAGATGCGCTTCGGCCTGCTCCAGCGCGGTGTCGCGATCGGTCTGCGAATCCATCAGAAGCGGCCGCACGTTGCGGTACAGCGCCAGCTTGCGCTGCGTCGCCAGCCGCGAGGTCAACGCGTACATCGGGATGTGCGCGCGGTGGCGGCTCATCCAGAGCAAGGTCGAGCCCGACTCGGTCAGCGCCACGATCGCCTTGGCGCCCAGGTGATGCGCGGTGAACAGCGCACCCATCGCGATCGACTGGTCGATGCGCGTGTAGTTCTTGCCGCTGAAGTCGGCGTCGAGCTGCAGGTCTTCGGCGGCCTCGGCGGCCTCGCAGATGCGGCTCATCTCCTGCACGGTTTCCAGCGGGTAGCGGCCCGATGCGGTCTCGGCCGAGAGCATGACCGCGTCGGTGCCGTCGAGCACCGCGTTGGCCACGTCGCTCACCTCGGCGCGCGTCGGCACGGGGTTGGTGATCATCGACTCCATCATCTGCGTGGCGGTGATGACGACCTTGTCCAGCTCGCGGGCCATGCGGATCATCTTTTTCTGCAGCGCCGGCACCGCCGCGTTGCCCACCTCGACTGCCAGGTCGCCGCGCGCCACCATGATGCCGTCGCTGGCGCGGATGATTTCTTCCAGCTTGGGAATCGCCTCGGCGCGCTCGATCTTGGCGATCATGCCGGGGCGATGGCCGTACTCGGAACCCGCCACGTTGCACAACTGGCGCGCCATTTCCATGTCGGTGGCGTTCTTTGGAAAGCTCACCGCCACGTAGTCGGCCTGGAAGCTCATCGCGGTCTTGATGTCTTCCATGTCCTTGGCCGTCAACGCGGGTGCGGTCAGTCCACCGCCCTGTTTGTTGATGCCCTTGTTGTTCGACAGCTCACCGCCCAGCTTGACAGTGGTCATGACCAGCTCGCCCTTGACCGCATCGACCACGAGCACGATCAGCCCATCGTTCAGCAGCAGCCTGTCGCCCGGCTTGACGTCGCGTGGCAGGTCTTTGTAGTCGAGGCCGACGCCGTTGATGTCGCCTGGCTCCGTGCGCGCCGCATCGAGGATGAACTTGGCGCCCGGCTCCAAGAAGACCTTGCCTTCGGCGAACTTGCCGACGCGGATCTTCGGGCCCTGCAGGTCGGCCATGATCGCCACCTCGCGCCCGGTCTTGCGTGCCGCCTCGCGCACCATCGCTGCGCGATTGATGTGGTCCTGCGCCGTGCCATGGCTGAAGTTCAGCCGCACCACGCTGACCTTGTTCAGGATCATTTGCTCGAGGATCTCGGGCGTGTTGGACGCAGGGCCGAGGGTGGCGACGATCTTGGTGGCGTGGCGGGGAACGCGGGGGG
>NZ_JASJXB010000036.1:0-45969 GCF_035018885.1 Variovorax sp. LG9.2
TCGTCTTCGTCATCTGCGTTCTCCTTGTCTGAATTGAAACACTCAGCAAGGGGTACGTTTTTCGGGGGCAAGGTCAGCGCCCAAGGCTAACGGGACGGGTTAGCCGGACGCTTACTCGTCAACTTCCAACAGAAGTTGACGAGTTCAAAGCCGAACGATTGGCGACTTGAGCTCGTCATCACCGCGCGCACCGGCATCGGCCGCGCTCGCAAGGGCTCGCTTAACGCGACCAAGTCGCCCACGATGATGGGCCATGCCATTTCGCATGCCCTGCAGGGCGCGAACGTCGAGAGCGCCGAGATCGAGGACGTGGTGATCGGCTGCGTGCTAAGCGCCGGCACTGCGGGCATGAACCTCGCGCGCAACGTTTTGCTAGCCGCGGGATTGCCCGCTACCCTGGTCCTTGGCTTTGCGCCGGGTGGACCCAACGAGCTTGTCGCGCGCGTTCGCAATGCGCATCGACATATTGTCGCAATGAAGGCTAGCGGCCTTCGTTGTCCCACCGATCAAATCGTTTCGGCCGTGAGGCGCAGCACGCGGCCGCGCACCAGCGCCCATAGGCCGTAAACGCCTGTCGGTACTATGAAGACCGTGACGATGAGCAGAACGGCAGAGGCGATGCCTTCGGAACCCTTGCCGAACGATTCAGACAGATGAGGCATGAAGACGAGGTACAAGCCGCCAAAGAAGGCGCCGGGCAGCCAGCGGTAGCCGCCCAGGACCATGCCCACGAAGAACGCGATGGAGACGTTCATGGTGAAGCTGTCGGGCGAAACGTATTGCACGACCAAAGCGCTCAGTGAGCCCGCGACGCCGGCATACAACCCGCTGATGCCGAACGCCGTGGCCTTGTAGACGGCGGTGTTCACACCCATGGCCCTTGCAGCGACCTGGCTGTCGCGCACGGCGAGCAGGGCCCGGCCGGTGCGCGTGCGCATCAGTTTGACAGCGACCCAGAGCATGAACACGGCCACGGCAAGCGTGAAATAGTAAAGCCACTGGTCGGCCGTGATAGGAAGGCCGAAAGGGGCCTTCGGCTTGACCAGCGAAATGCCGTTGACGCCGCCGGTATAAGGGATGAGCGGCGTGAGCTTCAAAACCTGCGGCGTGGCGACGGACAGTACAAATGTGGCGAGCGCGAGGTAGATGCCCTCCAGGCGCAACGCCGGCAAACCGAAAAGGAAGCCAAAGCAGAAGCTGACCGCGCCCGCCGCCAGCAACGTGACTGGATAAGGCGCCCAGCCCCGGTCCATCATGATGGCCGCGGTGTACGCGCCGATCGCGAAAAACGCGACGTGGCCGAGCGAGAACTGGCCGCTGTAGCCGGTCAGGATCACGAGGCCCATTATGGCAACGCCATAGATCAGCACAAGCGTCATCTGGAAAGTGACGAATCCTGCGAGCAGGAAGGGCAGGGCGAGCGCCCCTCCAGCGAGTTGGTCGCAGCAGCCAAACTCAGCGCAGCGCGGCCACTTCCTTCTACACATTCAATCCTACGCACGGGAAAGGGCATGGCACCCGTGCACGAGCGTCGCGCTGGCGAACGTATGGTTACACTCTGCGTTCAATCGGCAGAGCAATACGAGTGTCGATGACTTCGGCTCCAGCATCGACACGAACGTGAAGGGCCAAGACATGGTCATCAGGCGATCGTGATTGGTTGCGAGCAACCAAGGTAGGACAAGTGGCAACACACACAGACAAGTATGCCGCCGGCGAGCAGGGGCTGGGCTATGTCTATCAGGTTCGCTTCGCGCTCGCGCACCTGATGAAGCAGGACGAAAGCCAAGCACTGCTCATCGAGGCCGACGACGACGTCGAACTACGCGACGTCGACGGAAAAAAGACGCTGATTTCGCTGAAGCACAAGCAGGTCGGCGAGACCGTCGGCACGCTGTCGACCGACTTCTGGAAGTCTGTCCGCATCTGGCTCGTCCGGTACATCCGCGATGGCAACCTCGCCTGCGACCACTCGTATTGCATGGCGACGACGGCGCGGGTTGGTCCCACCTCGCTGCTTCGGTATTTCCTCGACGGTACCGATGCCAAGCCGGCGGACTTCGCAAACCAGCTCGTCACCGAGCTCAAGGGCTCGCGGGCGGCGCTGAGTGCACAGATTGAAACCACGTTCAGCTCGCTGACCGGGACCCAACAGGACGATTTCCTGGCTCGCATCGTGATTGCCGACAATTCGCTACGCATCAAGGAGCTGGACGCCGCCTTCGCCCCGCTGCTGCGGTCGGTGGCGGCGAAATTCCGCATCGATGTCCGCGAACGCATGGAAGGCTGGTGGCTCAGGGAAGCCATCGAGCTCATCCAGGGCGAGCGCAAGCCCATTACCGGCGCCGAAGTCTGGGCGAAATTCGCACAGGTCAACAGCGAGTATTACGACGAGCGTCTGCCAATCACCTTCGACGACGCGTACCCCGACAAGGAAATCGACGCGATGAAGGACTCGCGGCAGTTCGTCGAGCAACTGCGGGCAATCGGCATGTCCAGCGACAGCCTGGAGATGGCCATCCTGGACTTCTACCGCGCGTTCTCCCAACGCGCGCACTGGACCCGAGTCAACGCCCTCGTGGGCGGCGAGATTCGGAAGTTCGAGCTGCGCCTGGTCGAAGAATGGAAGCGCGCAAGGGGCTGGGCCATAGTAAAGGTGCCGCAGAACGAGGCCGAATTCCAAGCTGCGGGTCGCCAGCTGTATGACTGGGCCGAGAACCAGTCCAAGGGCCTGCAACTCCGCAAAGACGTCACGGAGGACTTCGTTCGCCGCGGCAGCTTTCACATCCTCGCGGACGAGAAGCCGATGCCTCGTCTGCACTGGCATCCCCAGTTCCTCGAGCGCCTGAACGCTGCCACGTTGAAGGTTCCTGCATGAGGGACTGGTCATCTCGTCCTTTTGAAGAACGGAATCTTTTCAACCCGGCGTTCTGCGCGGTGGTCTTGGCTGCAGCCATACGCGAGTACGAGCGCGTATTGGGGAAGCCAATGCCCTATTCCTTGACCCTGCTTGTGCTGCCGATCTGCCTGCACCTAGCCTCACGCGCGAAGATTCTGGAAAACAGGAAGCTTTCGGTGCTGCGTGTCTTCGCGCTTCGCCCGGATTTGCTGGTCGACTTCGCTCAGCGAGCGCGAGCGCTGGTCCAGCACGCCGCAGAGGCTTTCGCATTGCTCGCAAGCAAGGACTGCATCAAGGTCGACGATGAGGGCCGCATCAGCCTTATCCCCAGACGGGTGTCACCCCAGCCGCTGAACACCGAAGACGCCGAAAGGTGCCGCGCCGCTGCAGTCGTCCTTGGTCGTGATTTCGCCCAAATTAACGACCGCATGACGGTCTACACCAGTTTGTCCATCCGCCCATGAAGATTGCTTCGATTCACATCTACAGCCACGACGGCCGTAGGCGCGACCTCACCCTGAATCCCGATGGGCTAAACATCATCACCGGCCTGGCTTCAACGGGTAAGTCATCTCTGTCGGACATCGTCGAATACTGCATGGGCGAAGACGAGTGCAAGATTGCGGAGGGCTTCATCCGCGACAAGGTGTCTTGGTTCGCGGTCACGTTCCAGTTTCCATACGAGCAGGTGTTCATCGCCAAGCCCAACCCCAAGCAGGGTCAGCTTCATTGCTCGCTCGCAATGGTCATGCGCGGTCGGCAGATTCAGACGCCGGACTTCAACGCCCTAAAGCACAACGGTGGCGACGAGCTTGTTCACGAACTGCTTTCGTCCCTGCTTGGCATCCCAGAGACCAAGACGCCTGTTCCTGAGCGCAGCAGTCGCACTGGCTATTCCGTCAACGTCAAGCACACGACGTTCTATCTCTTCCAGAAGCAAGGCCTCGTGGCTAGTAAGGAGCTTCTGTTCTACCGGCAAGCAGAGGAACACCTTCCCCAGACCATCCGTGACACATTTGCCGTCCTCTTCGGCATCTCCAACGTCGGCGACATGGAGACTGAGGCAAACCGACGTGCGACGCAGCGCGAGCTGAAGATTGGTCAGAAAGAACTGAGGCTGGCACAGGAGACGGAGGATGCGCTGGACACGCGCGGCTTGGGCTTGCTGGCTGAGGCGCGGACTGTGGGTATCCCCTTCAATAACTCGCAAGGCCGTGTCGGGTCAAGCACGGACGGAGCCATGAGCGACCTGGTCGCGTCCCTTCGGGAAGTCCTTAGCTGGCGACCCGGCCAGGTAGCGCTTATGGCCGAGAGTGAAATGGCGAAGCTCCAAGCACGTCGTTCAAATCTGCGGACAGAACGCCGCCAGGTCCTGGACCAGATTGCATCCGCACAGAGGTACGTCAAAGGCGCGTCCGACTTCCAGACCGAGGCCCAGGAGCAACGTTCCCGCCTTGAGTCCATCAATTCACTGCCGCGTGCGTCGAATGGCGCCTGGCAGTGGCCGTTTCTGAAAGAGGAAGACGCCCGCATGGATGGCATCGCTCAAGCGCTGATGGCCGAGCTATCGAGCCTGGACAGCGAGCTTGAGCACGTTGGCGGCGCGCGCCCTCGCCTGGATGAGCACATAGCAGCGCTCACCGACCGCTCCAGCCAACTGAAGGACGCCATCCGTGAGGTCGAGGTCGACCTCAACGCTGCGGTCCTGACCGATGAGAAGGCAGCAGCGCAAGAGGACGCCAACACGCGCGCTCTGAAAGTTCAAGGCCGAGTCAGCTTCTACCTGGACATCTTGAATCCAAGCAATGCCATCAGCACGCTGAAACTCAAAGTCGAGCGGCTGCAGGCGAAACTCGACCAGATTCACCAGGGCGCGGACGACGACGACGATGCAGACGCGCGTATGGAATCGGTCATTGCCCACATCTCCAGCACCATGACCTCGCTAGTGAAGGGGTTCAAGGCCTACTTCTCGGGGTTTCCGTTCCGGCTGGACATGCGAAACCTGACCGTGGTGGCGCAGCGTCCCGGCAATCCAGTTCCGATGAATCGCACCGGCGGCGGCGCGGACTGGCTGGCGTATCACATCTCGGCTCTATTGGCCCTGCACCACTACGCATCGGAAAACCGCATCCCTATCCCTCGCTTCCTGATGCTGGACCAGCCGACGCAGGTCTATTTCCCGTCGCAGACCATCTATGAATCGGTGGCGGGGGATGCGGAGCAGGTCAAGCGCGTGGACGCTGACCTGGAGGCTGCCAAGAAGCTGTTTGAGACGCTGCTGAACTACACGAAGGAGCTGGTCCCAGGCTTTCAGCTCATCGTCACGGAACATGCCAACTTCGCTGATGACTGGTTCCAAGACGCGCTGGTCGAAGAGCCGTGGATGAATCCGCTGGCACTGGTGCCGCAAGACTGGCCCAGCTGGAGCAAGTAAGGCGACGACGCCATCACTGCATGAACCGCCGCTAAGGGATCAGAGCCGTCATCCCTCGTGAACGTCCGCTTTCGCTGAGCAGCTACTTCCGCTTAAGGCCCGAGGACTAAACCGCTCGCGCGGTAGTCCGCCGCCAAGACCGCGCCGCCAATAGAGATCGCGCCCCTGTCTATGTTGGCGAGCGAGGCAATCGGCCTCGTTCTTCGACAGGAGCACGATCATGATCCCTTCCACACCGGCGGTGTCCCCGCTGCGCCAGCGCTTGCTCGACGACATGCGCATGCGCAAGCTCGGGCCCAAGACGCAATCTGCGTACGTTCGCGCAGTGCGTTACCTCGCGAGCTTCCTCCAACGTTCCCCAGACACTGCCACGGCGGAGGATCTGCGTCGTTTTCAGTTGCATCTGGTTGACCGGGGCGTCTGGCCGATCACGCTCACGCCACCATCACCGGCCTGAAGTTCTTCTTCGACGTCACGCTCAATCGCGGCGAACTGGTCCAGAGGATGAGTTATGTCCATGTGCCGCAGAAGCTGCCGGTGGTGCTCTCGGCTAGAAACTTCTCGCGGCGCGTTCGCTTCTTCTTCAATGCGTACTCGGCGCTGGCAAAGCTGCGTTGGTTCATGTCCGTTGCCCTCGTAATCTGGTCTTCTCGTGCATGCATGAGGCGTGCCGGGATCGATTAATAAATCAGCGTCTCCCTAGTGCTGCTGACGCCGAGGGAGCACTACCTCATTCACCTCCTGCTATCGAAGCAAAGCTTCGACAAGCAGATCTTTAGCGTGAATGCTTCATCAACGACAGCATCAACATCGGCAGACCGCACCGCTTCGGCCGGTTCCGCTGGACCAGACGCCTGCGCCGCGTTGTTGCCTTGCAGAGTGCCCACAATCCATGGGCCCATCCGAGCCCCTCACATCTGGCGGTTGAACGTCAGCAATCAGCTTGAAACGGTCTTCGAACCTAGTTGGATCGAGGGACCGCAGCCAGTCTCAAGCTGACGTCCAGAGCGTGCGCGTAAATTGGTGTTTGCCAGAAGTCAGCGAGTGACCATTTGCACATCCATGTGAAGCAAGGAAGACCGTGCCGGGTCGAACAAGCCGCTGTCAGCTGGGTGGAGGGAGGCGGGACCGCGCAAACTTCGGGGTGCATCCTACGAAGATGCGGTAAACAATAAATAAAGGAGCAAGAAGGTAGGGCAGAACGAATGCGGATAGCAAAGCAGCAAGCGGAAGAGCCACATGCGGGTGCGTTAAACGGCTGTCAAAGCTGTCGTCGTAACTTGTTCGTTGAGGAGCTTTTAGGCCCAGCTCGGCCTCGCAAGCCAATCCAACCTCGTAAGCCAAGGAAGCCAAGGAAGCCTCGGAAGCCTCGGAAGCCAGTCAAACCCACAGGCCCTATCAAGCCGCTTCCTTCCTTCTCTCCCTTTGCGCCGTATTCGCCGTTCAAAACCTTTACCCCGTTTCGAACTTTCAAAACATTTCTCGGGCGCTGAGCCCTTGTCGTTCGAGCGCTCTTCGTCGCGCTGAACGCGACGTTCAAACTTTTCAAGCCCTCGACAGCTTGAGTTGCGCGACTTACTCGACAGCCAGCACAATAATCTCTCTGCTCGGATAGCGTCGTCGAAGCGCCGCTAGCGCGGCACTTTCGCTACGTCCCTCTGCGGACAACGTTTCCGTAGCGAAAACGGACGGGCGTGTGCCCTTGCTGCCGTACTTGAACCGAACTCTGAGGTAGACCATGCTGAAGGTATCGGGTGATTGCAATGGTTTATTTTTGTCCGCCTTCTAGGCCAAGTACACAGCGGGCTCCTAAAACTTGCGTTGCACGACGGCAGCCGAAGCATGCGATTCGTTGCAGTGATTTGCGATGCATAGCGCAACTGAAAACGCGCAACGTATGACTCTTCACAGGGCGAGCTTGGCGTTAGATCCGGTATTGTTCGGCCTAGTCCATCCGTTGCGAACACCCTTGGGATTTTGAAGGGCAGGGCGCTTATAACGGCGCGTATGTTCGCCGTCGAAACTTCGAAACGTCACGGCGAACGTGCACACATGCTCGTCGTCCGCTCGCTCTTCAGGGAACACACGGATTAGCTTAATGCCCCTGTAAAACGCGGTCCGAATCTCTCGACGAACAGCAAGCAGCTCATCTTTGTTGCCGGACAGGGCAGCATCTTGGTGTTTCTCAACCAGCTCAAGTGCTCGTTCTGGAAACAGCCGCTCATCAAAGTCTGGTTCCTCCTCCACAGCAGACCGCAGGACCTTGAGCTTTAGTTCGTTCGCGTTGTGCCGCGCTAGGAAGGGTGCAGGGTTCAGCGCCTTCGCGATAACGTTTTCTAGCCGAGACTGTTCGTCGGCAAGTTGTTGAATCTCGGCCTCGGTCACCCATCGTTTGGTTGGCTTCTTCTTGTCTCTCAACGGGACGAGCTCCTCATCTTGGTCGACCAACAGCCATCCAATCGCCTCTTTCTCGAAGGCGCCGTAGTTGACGTAAGGAGCGTTACAACCGGCGTTCGTCACCGCCTTCAGGCATCGAACATATTGTTGACTGACGCGCGGTGACTCAGCGAAGAAGCGCATACCAGACCCGCATTCGGCACACTTCAAAAGCCCCGAGAACAAATTTTTTTCGTCCATGGACCGACGACCTCTCTTGGTTCCGATGTCTGAAGACATGAGCTTTTGCACGTCGTAGTAAAGCTCGGAGGGGATGACTCTTGGGTAATACCCCTCCCGCGGCGGATACCCCGCCTGAGAGACCCGAACACCAATTACAGAAGGGTTTTGAAGCAAGTGAACGACCTGCGGTGTTGTCCACTTCATGCCCAGCGTTTCGTTGAGTTGCCTTGCAATCCGATGCGCACCTATCCCTGAACGCCTGGTTTCAAAGACAACGTGCACGAGGTCGACTTGACGCTTGAGGACTCGAAACGTCGTTCGGTTTGGAGCTACTTGCAACCAAAACGGGCATTTGCCATGCTTGATGCCTTTCTCGAGCGAGGCTTGGATGCCGGCTTTTGAGCGAAGGCTTTTCACGACGCTCTCTTCGTGCGCGCGAATCAAGACCATCATGGAACCGAACAGCGACATGCCATGGTCCTTGTTGATCTGCTTGCGCGAATACGCGCGCTCGCCGTCTGAGAGCGTCACCAACGTGACGCCAAGGTTGATGATCCGCATGAAGAGCGGAAGGGCGTCCATGATGGTGGCCCTTGAAATCCGATCCAAACTTTCAACAATCAGCGTGGTGTCGGTCGGAATGAGCCCTTCCTCAAGCGCTTTTACAAATGCGCCGAGCGCACCGTCTGTCGCATTCTTGCTTTTGAATGCGCTTATGCCGAGGTCTTGGTAGCTGGTTTCGTCCAGGCGCATATTGTGGCGGAGCGCATAGTTCCTTGCGTTCAAAAGTTGCCTCGACATGCTGTCACCGGCCATCTGTGCGCGCGTTGAAAAGCGGATGTAGCTATAGGCGGTTGGGCGCATCGGTATATTGTATTTCTAAAGTAATTTAAACAGGCTTGCACATCACCATGTTCGCCTGGCTCGCCGCACTGCTGGTCGGCGCGCTGTGGCGGCGCAGTGACCGGCTCATGCTGATGTGGCCCGCGCCGCATGCTGCGCTGGTCGGTGGCGTGTTGTTGGCGGCGGGCTACGCGCTTTTCAGCGGCTGGGGCGTTCCATCGCAACGCACGATCTGGATGCTCGCAACGGTCGCGCTGTTGCGCCTGACGGGCCGGCGCTGGCCTTGGCCGCACGTCTGGCTGCTGGTCTGCGCGGTGGTGGTGGCGATCGATCCGTGGGCTTTGATGCAAGCCGGCTTCTGGCTCAGCTTCGTCGCGGTGGGCGTGCTCTTTGCGACCGATGGGGGTGCGGCCACTGTCGCCAGGGGTGGCGTGGCCGGCCATCTGGCTCGCACCTTGCGCGAGCAGTGGGTCGTCACGCTGGCGCTCACGCCGTTGAGCGTGTTGCTGTTCCAGCAGGTGTCGGTGGTCGGGCTGGCCGCCAATGCCATCGCGATTCCATGGGTCACGCTGGTCGTGACGCCGCTGGCGATGGGCGGCGTCGTCGTCACGCCGCTGTGGACCGTCGCGGCCTGGTCGGTGCAAGCGTTGGCGCTACTGTTGCAATGGCTCGCCTCGATGCCTTTCGCCACGGTGTCGATGGCGGTGCCGCCGATATGGATGGCGGTTTGCGGCGTAGCGGGCGGTGTGCTGGTGGCCATGCGGCTGCCCTGGTCGATGCGCGCCCTCGGCCTGCCGCTGTTGCTGCCGGTGCTGCTCTGGCAGACGCCGCGACCGCCAGGCAGCGAGTTCGAACTGCTCGCAGTCGATATCGGGCAGGGCAATGCGGTGCTCGTTCGTACCGCCGCACACAGCCTCTTGTACGACAGCGGGCCGCGCTACAGCCTCGAAAGCGATGCCGGCCACCGCGTCATCGTGCCGTTGCTGCGCGCCATGGACGAGCGGCTCGACAAGGTGGTCTTGAGCCACCGAGACATCGACCACACCGGCGGCGCGCCTGCGGTGCTGGCGATGCAGCCGCAGGCAGCACTGTTGAGTTCGATCGAGGCGACGCACCCGTTGCAGGCGCTGCGGCCAGCGGAGCGATGCGTTGCCGGCAAGCATTGGGAATGGGACGGTGTTCGCTTCGAGATACTTCACCCTCTCGCGGACGACTACACGCCGACGGCCAAGCCGAACGCGTTGTCTTGCGTGCTGCGCATCAGCAACGGCCGCGCCACCGCGATCCTTGCTGGCGATGTCGAGCGCGATCAGGAGGCTGCGCTGGTGCGACGCGAGCCGGGCCTCGCCGCAGACGTTCTGCTCGTGCCGCACCACGGCAGCAAGACCTCGTCGACCGCCGCCATGCTCGACGCCGTGTCCCCATCGCTTGCCATCGTGCAGTCGGGCTACCGAAACCGCTTTGGCCATCCTGCGGAAGAGGTGCGTGCGCGCTACGTGGCCCGCAATGCGGCAGTCGTCGACTCGCCGCACTGCGGGGCAGTGCACTGGCACAGCGAATCGCCACAGGCATGGAAATGCGAGCGCACGATCGGGCGTCGTTACTGGCATCACCACGTTCCTTAAAGCGTGCAGCAGCGCGTTTTCAGGCCTTGAACTTGCTAAGCTATGTGCGAAGGAGATTGGTCGTTCCATGCACAAATTCGACGAGATGTACGAGAAGCTTCCCTACGCGGGAGCAGCAATCCGCGGCCACTACCAGCGCTACGACCAATGGCTGGGCAAGCAACCCGGCGAGGTCATGCGCCAGCGCCGTGAAGAGGCCGAAATGATTTTTCGGCGCGTCGGCATCACCTTCGCGGTGTATGGCGCCAAGGACGAAGACGGCGCAGGCACCGAGCGTTTGATCCCTTTCGATCTGCTGCCGCGCATCATTCCGGCCCACGAATGGGAGAGCATGGAAAAGGGCCTGGTGCAACGCGTCACGGCGCTCAACCGGTTCTTGTACGACGTCTATCACGACCAGGACATCATCAAGGCCGGCATCATTCCGGCTGAGCAGATCCTGAACAACGCGCAGTTTCGCCCCGAGATGATGGGCGTGAGTTTGCCCAACAACATCTACTCGAACATCTCCGGCATCGACATCGTGCGTGCGCCCGATGCAGACGGCAACGGCGAGTACTACGTGCTCGAAGACAACCTGCGGGTGCCGAGCGGCGTGAGCTACATGCTGGAAAACCGCAAGATGATGATGCGGCTGTTCCCTGATCTGTTTAATCAGAACCGCGTCGCGCCCGTCGCGCATTACCCCGACCTTCTGCTCGAAACATTGCGCGCCAGCGCACCGGCGGCAACGGCCGAGCCCACGGTGGTCGTGCTCACGCCCGGCATGTACAACAGTGCCTACTTCGAGCATGCGTTCCTGGCGCAGCAGATGGGCATCGAACTCGTCGAAGGGCAAGACCTCTTCGTCAAGGACGACTTCGTCTACATGCGCACCACGCGTGGCCCGAAGCGCGTCGACGTCATCTACCGCCGCGTCGACGACGACTTCCTCGACCCTGAAGTCTTCCGCCCCACATCGACGCTCGGTTGCGCTGGCCTGATGCGCGCCTATCGCAACGGCAACGTGGTGATCTGCAACGGCGTCGGCACTGGCGTGGCGGATGACAAATCGATCTATCCGTACGTGCCCAAGATGATCGAGTTCTACCTCGGCGAAAAGCCGATCCTGAAGAACGTACCGACCTACATGTGCCGCAACAAGGACGAGTTGCAATACACGCTCGACAACATGAAGGACCTCGTCGTGAAGGAGGTTCATGGCGCCGGCGGCTATGGCATGTTGATCGGCCCGGCGGCGACGCAGGCCGAGATCGAAGAGTTCAAGAAGGCCGTCATTGCCAATCCCGAAGGCTACATCGCGCAGCCGACCTTGAGCCTGTCGACCTCGCCGACTTTCGTCGATGCCGGCATCGCGCCGCGGCACATCGACTTGCGGCCTTTCGTGCTGTCCGCCAAGGAAGTGCAGATGGTGCCCGGCGGCCTGACGCGCGTGGCGCTCAAGGAGGGCTCGCTCGTGGTGAATTCGTCGCAGGGCGGCGGCACCAAGGACACCTGGATTCTGGAAGCCGAGCGCACGCCGCGCAAGCCTTCGCAGGCGCAGTCCCAAAGCCAGTCGGCTGCCGCGTAGACACGCGAAGCCTCGAAGAGAACAACGGAGAACATCGATGCTGTCACGCACCGCCGACCACCTCTACTGGATGTCGCGCTACACCGAACGGGCCGAGAACACGGCCCGCATGCTCGACGTCAACTACCAGACGTCGCTGCTGCCGCAATCGGCCGAAGTGGCCAAGTACGGCTGGCAAGGCTTGCTGTCGATCAGCGAGCTCCTGCCGGCGTACAACAAGAAGCACGAGCAGATCGTGCCCGGCGAGGTGATGGAGTTCATGGTCAAGGACGAGGGCAATCCGTCGTCGATCTTGTCTTGCCTGCGGGCTGCGCGCGAGAACGCACGGGCGGTGCGCGGCGCGCTTACCACCGAGGCTTGGGAGACGCAGAACACCACCTGGCTCGAAGTGAATCGCATGCTGCGTGCGGGCGACTTCGAACGTGACCCGGCGCAGTTCTTCGAATGGGTCAAGTTCCGCTCGCACCTGTCGCGCGGCGTCACGCTCGGCACGATGCTGCAAGACGAAGCGTTCTACTTTGCTCGCCTTGGCACGTTCTTGGAGCGCGCCGACAACACGGCGCGCCTCATCGACGTCAAGTTCCATGCGCTGAACAGCGAGTTCTTCGGCACTGCGACTGAAGAAGATCAGGAGTACGACTTCTATCACTGGAGCGCGATCCTGCGCAGCGTGTCGGCCTTCGAGGTGTATCGCAAGGTCTATCGCGACGTCATCAAGCCCGAGCGCGTTGCCGAGCTGTTGATGCTGCGCCCCGACATGCCGCGTTCTTTGCACGCGTGCCTGCACGAGGTCGTTAACAACCTCGCCAAGGTTGCCAATGACCAGAGCGCCGAGACGCAACGCCGTGCCGGCAAGCTGCTGGCCGACCTGCAGTTCGCGCGAGTCGACGAGATTTTGGCGACGGGGTTGCACGCGTACCTGACCCAGTTCCTGGATCGGGTGAACGAAATCGGTGGCCGCATCAGCCAGGACTTCCTGGTGCCGACGGCACACTGAGAAAGTGGAGGCCGTTGCGCGGCTGTCGCCTACCCGCACCGGGTGAGGCGGACGACGCTGCAACTAGCTGTCGGTTCTTAGACTTAGGCGTCCGAGAGGCGCTTATGACACTCCGTATCTATCTCGTCGAAGACCACCAGCGTATTCGCGACCAGTTGATCCCAATGCTGCAAGAGTTGCCGGACTGCCGAGTGGTCGGTGTGGCCGAATCGGAGGCCGATGCGTGCCACTGGTTGAATAACAACCAGGCGGCCTGGGATTTGGTGATCGCTGACTTGTTCCTTCAGGAAGGCTCTGGCCTCGCAGTACTGCGCTGCTGCCGGGACCGCAGGCCGCAACAGCGCGTCGTGGTTCTGACCAATACTCCCAACACGAGCGTGCGCAAGTGGTGCAAGAAGCTGGGCGCCGACGCCGTGTTCGACAAATCCGAAGAGCTGGAAGCGTTCTACGCGTTCTGCGCTGCCTGAAATCTTTCAGGCGAGCGTTGCGCGACGTACTGCCTGTGCCCAGCGCGCCATTGCTTCTTCAGCCTGCGGCCGTTCCATCGTCGGCAAGAATCGCCGCTCCACTTTCCACAGCTTCGTGAGCTGTGCCACGTCGCTGTAGACGCCGGTCGACAGGCCCGCAAGGTACGCAGCGCCGAGGGCAGTCGTCTCGGTCACTTCGGGGCGCACCACCGGAATTCCGAGGAGGTCAGCCTGAAACTGCATCAGCAAATCGTTGACAGAAGCGCCGCCGTCGACGCGAAGTTCTGCCACCGGCTGGCCGCCCGCCGCAACCGCATCCCGGCTCATCGCCTGCAACAGTGCGGCGCTCTGGTAGGCAATGCTTTCAAGCGCGGCGCGAGCGATGTGCGCGACGGTCGTGCCGCGCGTGAGGCCAGTGATGGTGCCGCGCGCATCGGCATTCCAGTAGGGTGCGCCGAGTCCGGTGAAGGCCGGCACCATCATCACGCCGCCCGCGTCCGGCACGCTCTCGGCCAGCGACTGCACCTCGGCGCTGCCCTTGATTGCCTTCAGTCCGTCACGCAACCACTGCACGACCGCACCGCCGACGAAGACGCTGCCCTCCATCGCAAAGCGCGGCGTGGCGTCGATCTGTGCGGCGCTGGTGACCAGCAGGCCGTTTTGCGAGGGCCGAAATGCTTCGCCCGTGTGCATCAGCAAGAAGCAGCCGGTGCCGTAGGTGTTCTTGGCCATGCCGGCGTCGAAGCAAGCCTGACCGAAAAGGGCGCTTTGCTGGTCGCCCGCAACGCCGCCGATCGGCAGCGATCGACCTAGCAAACCGGCGTCGATATCGGCGAAATGCGAGCTCGATGGTTGCACCGTGGGCATTAGCGAGGCGGGGATATCGAGGGCGCTGAGGAGGTCGGCGTCCCACCGGTTTTGGTGGACGTTGAAGAGCATGGTGCGCGATGCGTTGCTGACATCGGTGACATGCGCCTTGCCGCCGGTGAGCTGCCACATGAGCCAGCTGTCGACGGTGCCGAAAGCGAGTTCGCCCCGATCGGCCGCGGCACGTGCGCCGGGCACGTTGTCGAGCAGCCAGCGCAGCTTGGTACCGGAGAAGTACGCATCGATCACCAGGCCGGTCTTGTCGCGGATGGTGTCGGTGAGTCCGTCTTGGCGCAGTCGGGCGCACATCGGTTCGGCGCGGCGGTCTTGCCAGACGATGGCGTTGTGTACCGGCTCGCCGGTCTTGCGGTTCCACAGCACGGTGGTTTCGCGCTGGTTGGTGATGCCGATGGCGTGGATGTCCTTGGCGCCCAGCTTCGCCTTTGTGAGTACGTCGCGCGCCGTGGCGAGCTGGCTCCGCCAGATTTCGCGCGGGTCGTGCTCGACCCAGCCGGGCTGGGGATAGATTTGTGTCAGCTCCTGCTGCGCCAGCGCGACGATGTGTCCTTCTCGGTCGAACACGATGCTGCGGGAGCTGGACGTGCCCTGGTCGAGTGCAAGCAGATAGGGCGCGCCAGATGGCGTGCCGGAGTTCGTCGCGGAAGTCATGGCGGAAGCCTTCAATTGGCGCGAGCGATGTTGCAACGCACTTGTGCGCGCTCGAGCAGTGCGGGAAAGGGCGAGGGCGGATCGGCGTCGGTGAAAAGGCAATCGATCTGCGAAAGCGTGCCCAGTTCGATCATCGCGGGCCGGTTGAACTTGCTGGCATCGGCCGCGAGCCAGACCTCTCGCGCCTGCGCAATGATGGTCTGCGCGACCTTCACTTCACGCAGGTCGAAGTCGCGCAGCGAGCCGTCGGACTCGATGCTCGACACCCCGATCAACGCGATGTCGACCTTGAACTGACGGATGAAATCGATGGTCGCTTCGCCCACGATCGCGCGGTCGCGTGCCCGCACCGAGCCGCCCGCGACGATGACCTCGCAAGCCGGGTTGCCACTCAGGATGGTCGCGACGTTGAGGTTGTTGGTGATCACGCGCAGCCCGGTGTGACGCAGCAGTTGTTGTGCGATGGCCTCGGTCGTCGTGCCGATGTTCAGAATCAACGAGCAGTCGTTCGGCACCTGCTCGGCGACGGCGCGCGCGATGCGTATCTTGCCTTCGGCGTTGAGAGAGGCCCGCTGCGGATAGCCGATGTTCTCGGTGGTCGAACTCGGCACGCGAACGCCACCGTGGAAGCGCGTCAGCAGACCTTCGTCGGCCAGCCGCTGCACGTCGCGGCGCACCGTCTGCAGGGTCACGCCGAGCATCTCGGCGAGCTGCTCGACCGTCACCGTGCCGCGGGCGCGCACGGTGTCGAGCAGGTTGATCTGGCGAGGGTTGGAGTTCACTGGGGAAGTGGTTGAAACGCGAGTCGTGTCACTTTAGAACGAAAAGAAACGAATCCGATTAAGGGAAAACTCTGACCCTAATCGCGTCGTAAGGAGCCAGAATGAAAAAAAACGAACACACGCAACCCCAATTGCGTGTTCGAAATCACAGCCAACCAGGCACCCTCGTGAGCGATATTTCTTCTTCACTGCCCGAATCCGAGACCGACTGCGATGTGCTCATCGTAGGCGGTGGCATCAATGGCTGCGGCATTGCACGCGACCTGGCTGGCCGCGGCTGGCGCGTGGTGCTCTGCGAAAAAGACGATCTCGCTGCGCACACTTCGTCGTCGTCGACCAAGCTCATCCACGGCGGTCTGCGCTACCTGGAGTATTACGAGTTTTCGATGGTGCGCAAATCCTTGCAGGAGCGCGAAGTGCTCCTCAAGAGCGCACCGCACATCATGTGGCCGCTGCGCTTCGTGATGCCGCACGACCCATCGATGCGACCTGCCTGGATGATCCGTCTCGGCCTGTTCATGTACGACCACCTGGCCAAACGCGAAGTGTTGCCCGGCTCGCGCAACATCGACCTGCGCAAGCATGCGGCGGGTGTGCCGCTCAAGAAGTCCTACCGGCGTGGCTTCGTTTATTCCGATGGCTGGGTCGATGACGCGCGGCTCGTGGTTCTCAACGCGATCGACGCACGCGCCAAGGGCGCCGAGGTACTGACCCGCACCCGATGCATCAGCGCGCAGCGGGGCGCCGACCACTGGGTCGCGACGGTGGAGGGCCCCACGGGTCAACGGTCGATACGGGCTCGCGCGGTGGTCAATGCGGCCGGCCCGTGGGCGGAGGCGTTCTTGCGCGGTGTGGCGCATTCGGCCAGAGGTGAGTCGCTCGCAACCAAAAGTCTGCGGCTGGTCAAGGGCAGCCACATCGTGGTCAAGCGCCTCTTCGAACACGACCACGCCTACATCTTTCAGAACCCCGACAAGCGCATCATTTTTGCGATTCCGTACGAGCAGGATTTCACCCTGATCGGCACGACCGACATCGAGCTCACCGGTAACGATCCGGGTGCCGCAAAGATTGGTGACGACGAGATTTCCTATCTTTGCGACCAGGCCAGTCGCTACTTCGAGAAGCCCATCGTCCCTGCCGACGTCGTGTGGACCTACTCTGGCGTGCGGCCTTTGCTCGACGACGAATCGGGCGATCCTTCGGCCGTCACGCGGGACTACATGCTGGAGTCCAGCACGAATGCCGCGCCGCTGCTGTCGGTGTGGGGCGGGAAGATCACGACGTTTCGCAAGCTGGCGGAAGACGCTGCCGACGAGGTCGGCAAGATGCTGGGCGAAGACAGCACCAAGCGGCCCGCGTGGACCGATGGCGCCTTCATGGCGGGTGGCGACCTTTCTGGTTTTATCGGAGCGCCCACACGACCCGACGACGACTTCGAGCGTTTCGTCATCGCTGTCCAGGCCCGCTTTCCCTGGCTGGAGGTGTCGCTGGCACGCCGGCTGGCGCGTGCCTACGGCGCTCGCGTGGTGGACCTTATCGGGCCGGCCGTGTCGATGCTGGACATGGGCGCCGCGGTCTCGCCCGGTCTGCACGAGCGCGAACTGCGCTTCCTGCAAGACCACGAATGGGCAGTGAACGCAGACGATGTCTTGTGGCGTCGCTCCAAGCTCGGTCTGCACTACACCTCGGTGCAACAAGAACAAGTCGCCGCCTGGCTGCATGCCAACGCGAAAAATAACTGACGCAGGGAGGCACTGAATGCAATTGACACTCGAGCGGGTCACCAAGAAGGTGGGTGCCCAAACATGGCTCTATGAGCAAAGCATAGCCCCGCGCAGCGGCGCCGTGACGGTGCTGCTCGGTGCCACGCAGGCCGGCAAGACCAGCCTGATGCGCCTGATGGCAGGCCTGGACACACCGACCGAGGGCAAGGTTTTGGTCGACGGAAAAGACGTCACCGGCATGCCGGTGCGGGAGCGCAATGTCGCGATGGTCTATCAGCAGTTCATCAACTATCCGTCGCTCACGGTGGCAGCCAACATCGCCTCGCCGCTGAAGCTGCGCGGTGAAAAGGACATCGACGCCAAGGTGCGGGCGCTGGCCGACAAGCTGCACATCGGCATGTTCCTGGAGCGCTTGCCGGCCGAGCTGTCGGGCGGCCAGCAGCAGCGCGTGGCGCTGGCGCGCGCACTGGCCAAGAACGCGCCGCTGATGCTGCTCGACGAGCCGCTGGTCAACCTCGACTACAAGCTGCGCGAAGGTCTGCGCGAAGAACTCACACAGCTGTTCGCCAGCGGTGATTCGACCGTGATCTACGCCACGACCGAGCCCGGCGAAGCGCTGCTGCTGGGTGGCTACACCGCGGTCATGGATGCAGGCGAACTGCTGCAGTACGGTCCCACTGCGGAAGTGTTCCACGCGCCGCAATCGCTGCGAGTGGCGCGCGCCTTCAGCGATCCGCCGATGAACCTGCTGGCCGGCACCGCCGTCGACGGCGGTGTCCAACTCACGACCGGCCCCCTGCTGCGCATGGCAGTGCCGCCCAACGTTTCAGGTGCGGTCACCGTGGGCCTGCGCTCGAGTGCGCTCAACGTCGGCGATGGGGAAGGCGACATCGCCTTGCCCGGCAAGGTCGAGCTGGCAGAGATTTCCGGTTCCGACACCTTCGTCCACGTCGAAACCGCCGTCGGCGAACTGGTGGCGCAGCTGACCGGCGTGCACCGCTTCGAGCTGGGTGCTTCGATCACCTTGTATTTCAGTGCAGCGCGTGCCTACGTGTTCGACGCGGCTGGGCAATTGGCGGTCGCGCCTGTGTGGCGCAAAGGAAGCTGACATGGCCCGCATCGACCTCGACCTGGCGCACGCCTACCGTGCCAACCCGACGCAAGACAGCGATTACGCGCTGCTGCCGCTCAAGATGAGCTTTCGCGATGGCGGCGCCTACGCGTTGCTCGGTCCCTCGGGCTGCGGCAAGACGACCATGCTGAATGTGATCTCGGGCCTGCTGGTGCCGTCGCAAGGCACCGTCACTTTCGATGGTCGCGACATGACACATGCCAGCCCGCAGGAACGCAACATCGCGCAGGTGTTCCAGTTCCCGGTGATCTACGACACCATGACCGTGGCCGAGAACCTGGCGTTTCCGCTGCGCAACCGCAAGGTGCCGGCCGACCAGATCAAGAAGCGGGTCGGCGAAATAGCCGAGATGCTCGACATGAGCGGTCAGCTTAACCAGCGCGCGTCGGGGCTCGCGGCCGACGCCAAGCAAAAGATATCGCTCGGTCGCGGCCTGGTGCGCAGCGACGTGTCTGCCGTGCTGTTCGATGAGCCGCTCACCGTCATCGATCCGCACCTCAAGTGGCAGTTGCGACGCAAGCTCAAGCAGATCCACCGCGAACTGAAGCTGACGCTGATCTACGTGACGCACGACCAGGTCGAGGCACTCACTTTCGCCGAAGAGGTGGTGGTGATGACGCGCGGCAAGGCAGTGCAGGTGGGCAGCGCGGAGGCGCTTTTCGAACGGCCGGCGCATACCTTCGTTGGCCATTTCATCGGATCGCCCGGCATGAACTTTCTTCCTGCGCAAAGCATCGGCGGCGGTATCGAGGTCGCGGGAACACGACTCGCCGCGATGCGCGAACTGCCCGATGGTGCGCTCAAGCTGGGCATTCGTCCCGAGTACCTGCGCATGGCAGCGGCGCAAGCGCCCGGCGCCGTGCCCGCGACCGTCACTCAGGTGCAGGACGTGGGCACCCATTCGATGCTGAGCGCAGAGGCCGGGGGCACGAGGCTCAAGGCACGCCTCAGTTCAGAAACGCTTCCACCGAAGGTCGGCGACACCGTCTGGCTCAAAGTGCTGGACGCCCACACCTGCTACTACCGCGACGAGGAATTGGTATGAGACGCTGGGCCGCTCCCAAGATGAACAGTAACGAAGTGCGCAACACAAAGGTTTTGCCATGAGCACCACGACGAAACCTGTCAACCAGAAGGCATGGTGGCTCGTGCTGCCAGTGCTCATCTGCGTCGCCTTCTCGGCCATCATTCCGTTGATGACGGTGGTCAACTATTCGGTGCAGGACATCATCTCACCCGAGCGGCGCGTGTTCGTCGGCACCGAGTGGTTCGCCTCCGTGATGCGCGACAGCGAGCTGCATGAAGCACTGTGGCGGCAACTCACGTTCTCCATCGCCGTCCTGCTGGTGGAGATTCCGCTCGGCATCATGCTCGCGCTGTCGATGCCGGCCAAGGGATGGAAGTCGTCGGCGGTGCTGGTGCTGGTCGCGCTGTCGTTGTTGATTCCGTGGAACGTGGTCGGCACCATCTGGCAGATCTATGCGCGGACCGACATCGGCCTGCTCGGTGCGACGCTGCAGTGGTTGGGGATCAGCTTCAACTACACCGGCGATTCGCTCGACGCCTGGCTCACCGTGCTTGTGATGGACGTCTGGCACTGGACGCCGCTGGTGGCTCTGCTCGGCTATGCCGGCCTGCGCTCGATTCCCGATGCTTACTACCAGGCGGCCCGTATCGACGGTGCGAGCAAGTTCGCGGTGTTCCGCTTTATCCAGTTGCCCAAGATGCGCGGCGTGCTGATGATCGCAGTGCTGTTGCGCTTCATGGACAGCTTCATGATCTACACCGAGCCCTTCGTGCTGACCGGCGGCGGCCCCGGCAATGCAACGACCTTTCTGAGCCAGTACCTTACGCAGAAAGCAGTGGGCCAGTTCGACCTGGGTCCGGCAGCAGCCTTTTCGCTGATCTACTTTTTGATCATCTTGCTGCTCTGCTTCATCCTCTACAACTGGATGCAGCGGGTCGGCACGCAGCAGGTGGAGGTGGAGCAGTGAGCGCAGTGCAGTGCCGCCCCAAACAAGCTTGCGCCCCCTCGGGGGGCAGCGAGGACACGAAGTGCCGAGCGTGGAGGTCAACATGAACGAAAACCGGTTTCAGAAACGCAGCATCTTTCTGGTGCTCTACATCGTGTTCGCGCTGCTGCCCATCTACTGGATGGTCAACATGAGCTTCAAGACGAACGAGGAAATCCTGTCGAGCTTCTCGTTCGTGCCGCATGCCTTCACCTGGGCCAACTACGTGAAGATTTTTACGGACGAGTCTTGGTACTCCGGTTACATCAACAGCTTGATCTATGTCGGGATCAACACGGTGATCTCACTCACCGTGGCGCTGCCCGCTGCCTATGCCTTCTCGCGCTACTCGTTCCTTGGTGACAAGCACGTTTTCTTCTGGTTGCTGACCAACCGCATGACGCCGCCCGCGGTGTTCCTGCTGCCGTTTTTCCAGCTCTATTCGACGGTCGGCCTGATGGACACGCACCTGGGCGTGGCGCTGGCCCACCTGCTGTTCAACGTGCCGCTGGCGGTTTGGATTCTCGAAGGCTTCATGAGCGGTATCCCGCGCGAAATCGACGAAACAGCCTATATCGACGGCTACTCTTTCCCGCGCTTTTTCATTCGCATCTTCTTGCCGCTGATCAAGGCCGGCGTGGGCGTGGCGGCGTTCTTCTGCTTCATGTTCAGCTGGGTCGAACTGCTGCTGGCACGCACGCTGACCAGCGTGAATGCCAAACCTATCGTTGCCACCATGACGCGCACCGTGAGTGCCTCGGGCATGGACTGGGCCACGCTGGCGGCAGCCGGCGTGCTCACTATCGTGCCGGGCGCGATCGTGATCTGGTTCGTGCGTCACTACATTGCCAAGGGCTTCGCGATGGGGAGAGTCTGATGTTTCAATGGATGGTCTGGACCACCCCGGTGGCCGTTTTCTTCTCGTGCATCGGCCTCATGCTGGTCGGTATGACTGTATGGGAATTCAAGTCGCCCACCACGTTGCGGCGCGGCTGGTTGCCGATCGAAACGACCCGTGGCGATCGCCTGTTCATAGGCCTGCTCACAGCAGCCTTTCTGAACCTCATCTTCATCGGCCTCGCGGGCAAATTTCAAGAATGGATGAGCCTGGAAGCCGAGCCATCGATCTGGATCAGCTTCGTACTGTCGATGGGGGTGCTCGCATTGGTGATGCGAAAGGGCTGACTGAATTTCAGGAGGTGAATCCGGCTCGTTGCTTCCCCAGAGCCGCCGAGGATTCCAAACAGGAGGGGAAGCGACAACCGAGGAGACATTCAAATGAAGATGCGTTACAACGCCCTGGCTCTCGCGGCGGCGATGTTCGCCACGCACGGCGCATGGGCTGGCGAGGCGGAAGCCAAGAAGTGGATCGACACCGAATTTCAGCCGTCGACCTTGTCCAAAGACAAGCAGATGGAAGAGATGAAGTGGTTCATCGATGCGGCCAAGAAACTTCAAGCCAAGGGCGTGAAGGAAATCTCGGTCGTGTCGGAGACGCTGACGGTGCACGAGTACGAATCGAAGACGCTTGCCAAGGCTTTCGAGGAAATCACCGGCATCAAGGTCAAGCACGACATCATCCAGGAGGGCGATGTGGTGGAGAAACTGCAGACCTCGATGCAGTCGGGCAAGTCGATCTATGACGGCTGGATCAACGACTCCGACCACATCGGTACCCACTACCGCTACGGCACCGCACTGGCGCTGAGCGACCAGATGACCGGCGCCTGGAAGGATTACACCAATCCCGGGCTCGACCTGAAGGACTTCATCGGCACCAGCTTCACCACGGCGCCCGATAAAAAGCTGTACCAGTTGCCAGACCAACAGTTCGCCAACCTGTACTGGTTCCGCGCCGACCTGTTCGCGCGCAAGGACCTGCAGGACAAGTTCAAGGCCAAGTACGGCTACGACCTCGGCGTACCGATCAACTGGTCGGCCTACGAAGACATCGCGGCCTTCTTCAGCGAAGACGTCAAGACCATCGACGGCAAGCCGATCTATGGCCACATGGACTACGGCAAAAAGGACCCGTCGCTGGGCTGGCGTTTCACCGATGCCTGGCTGTCGATGGCTGGCGCCGCCGACAAGGGCATCCCGAACGGATTGCCAATCGACGAGTGGGGCATCCGTGTCGCAGCCGACAACTGCACGCCGGTCGGCGCCTCGGTGGCACGCGGTGGTGCCACCAACTCGCCGGCAGCCGTCTACGCGCTGACCAAGTACATCGACTGGATGAAGAAGTACGCGCCCAAGGAAGCCATGGGCATGACCTTCGGCGAGTCCGGACCGGTGCCAGCGCAAGGGCAGATTGCACAGCAGGTGTTCTGGTACACCGCTTTCACGGCCGACATGATCAAGCAGGGCCTGCCGGTGGTGAACGCCGACGGTACGCCCAAGTGGCGCATGGCTCCCGGCCCGCATGGCCCGTACTGGAAAGACGGCATGCAGAACGGTTACCAGGACGTGGGCTCGTGGACTTTCCTGAAGTCCAATGACCCGGATCGTGCGACCGCAGCATGGCTCTACGCGCAATTCGTCACCTCCAAGACGACTTCGCTGAAGAAGTCGATCGTCGGGCTGACCTTCATCCGTGACAGCGACATTCGCTCCGACTATTTCACGCAGAACGCGGCGAAGTACGGTGGCCTGATCGAGTTCTATCGCAGCCCGGCCCGGGTGGCGTGGACGCCGACCGGCAACAACGTACCCGACTATCCGAAGCTGGCCCAGCTCTGGTGGAAGAACGTGGCCGTGGCCGTGACGGGCGAGAAGACGCCGCAGGCTGCCATGGACAACCTGGCCAACGAGATGGACGACGTGATGGGTCGCCTGCAGCGCGCTGGCATGGCCAACTGCCCGCCCAAGCTCAATCCGAAGAGCGATCCTTCGAAGTGGCTGAGCAGCGAACATGCGCCCTGGAAAAAGCTGGCCAACGAAAAGCCAAAGGGTGAAACCGTGGCTTACGAGAAGCTGCTGACCGCATGGAAGGAAGGCCGCGTGCGCTAAACCCGCATCGGCTCGCCGACCTCGCCCCGTACCCGCCTCGTGCGGGGCTCGCGCCCTGTCGATCTCTGTGATCGGCAGGGCGTTTTGCCGACCGCAGGCGGCATACTCCAACGCGCTCCCATGAACATCATTTTTCGTTGCGATCCCGCATTGATCGACTTGCTGCCGCGCCCCGTGGCGGCCAAGGCGATGCTGCCGGACTGGTTGCGCCGGATGGCGCCGAGGGCAGAGTCGGCGGTGCACCAGCGCAGCATTCGCACCGTCAAGCAGTGCCCGCCCTTCGTCGACGCAATGACGCACGGCTTCATGTTGCTGCTGCCTTGCGACGTGACGGTGAAGGCGGGGCAGTTCAGCTGGGACTGGCCATTGCCCGCGCTGACCGTGCCCGGTCACCCGCGCGCGCCGCTCAGTTTTCATGTGCCCGAACAGATCGCCGGTTCACCGCTTGCGCACGGTGGGCGGTCGGCGCTCAAGTTCAACAGCTTCTGGACCGTCGAGCTCGATGCCGGCTGGTCGCTCATGGCGGTGCATCCGGTCAACCGCGACGACCTGCCGTTCAGGCTGGTGACAGGGCTCGTCGACGCCGATCGATTCAACGATGTCGGCATTAACTTCCCGGCGGTGTGGATCGATCCCGCGTTCGATGGCGTGTTGCCGCGTGGCATGCCGGTAGCCCAGTGCTACCCGGTACCGCGGGAGGTGATGACGTTGTCTTGCGAGGCGATGTCTGCCGAACGCGTCGCCGCCTACGAAACCGTCGCCACAAAAATCATGGCCGGGCCGGGCGTCTACCGCAAGGGCTATCGCAGCAAACGCGTGAGCTGAGTTGCCGGCTCATGTGGTGGTACCGCGTAGTGCGGCGCGCAAATCATCTAGGTTGAGCCAGAGACGGCCGGCACTCGGCGTCGACAGCGCATGCGCGATGCGCCCGAAAGTGTCTTCGCGCAAGTGGTACGCGCGGCCGTAGGCGTCCATGGCCTCGTCCATCCGGCCTGCCTCCTGCAGCACGATGCCGAGATTGACTTCAACTTCCGCCCGGGGCGGCGCCACGCGCAGCAGCTTCCGGAGCGCTTCGGCCGCACCGTCGAAGTCGCGCAAATCCTGCCGCACCAGCGCGAGTTCGAACCACGCCTTGCCGTTCGCCGGTGCCAGCGCAGCGGCCCGCGACAGCGCGTGCGCCGCGTCGGCAAGGCGGCCTTGCGCCCGCGCCACGCCGCCCGCTACGAGAAGCGACGGCGCATGGTCCGGGCGCGCCATCAAGCTGGCAGCGATGTGCCTGCGGGCGTCCTCCAGTTGGCCGGCGTCGAACTCCAGCTGGGCGAGCAACTGAAGCACCGCGGGGTGCGTGGGATGCGCAGTCAGCGCATGGTCGCAAATGACCCGTGCGCGGTCGGGTTGCCCGGCGTTGACATGAAGGATCGCGAGTTCGAGAAACTTCTCTGCGGGGACCGGTGGCGTGTCCATCGCTCAGTCGATCGCTTTGCGCAGGTTGCGCTTGGCCTGTGCTTCGCAGGCGGCGTGCATGCCGGGCGTGGTGTAGAGCGGATCGCGATCGAAAAAGTGCCGAAGGATATTTCGTCGGCGCGGTTCGAAAACCTCAGGCGGCACATGCGCGTATTCGGCACGGATCTGCCGCTCGTATTCGTCGAAGCGGTCGGTCTGCGCGCCGAGCACCGACAGGTCGATGTCGACAAGCAGCTTTGCATCGTGACCTTCCGGAACGGCATCGTGCCGGGTGGCCAGGATCAGCGAATGAATGCGAGCCGCAGCGTCGACCGAAACACCCGCGGCGATCAATGCGTCACGTGCCCAGTCGGCGCTGCGCTCTTCGTTGTCGTGAGCGTGCACGTCGTAGATTGCATCGTGAAACCACAGCGCCAGTGCGATCTCCGCGGGACGTTCCGCTGCATCCTTTTCGCGCTCGAACCAGGCGATGCATTCGGCCAGATGTTGCAGTGAGTGGTAGTGGCGCTGCGGCTCGGCCCATGCAGTCATCAGTGTTCCAAACAGGGCGGGGGAGGACGACAGGCCGAGCGTCGCCCAAGTCGCCCGCCAGTTCGCGAGCAGCGTGTCGTGGGTTTTTGCAGCGACGTCTTGCACGGGTCCCATCAGCGCATCGCCGCCTTGATCTCGTCGCCCAGTTCGAGCACCGACATCGCGTAGTAGCTGGACCAGTTGTAGCGCGTGATGGCGTAGAAGTTCTCCGTGCCGGCGACGTAGGTCGGCGCATCGCCGCCGTTCTGCAGTTCGATCAGTGCGAGCAATCCGGCGTACCGCGTCGCGTCGCCCTGAAGCACGCCACCGGCGGCGCTGAAGCTGTCTGCGCTGAAGGTCGGAAGGATGTCGGGCGCGAGCAAGATCGTCTTCTTGAGCCGCGTTTCATCGAAGCCGACCGGGAAGGTCGCGGGCCGCCCCGGCAACCAGTGGAACGCCTTGAAGTAGTTGGCGACGGAGCCGATCACATCGTCGGGGCTGTTGACCAGGTCGATGCGGCCATCGCCATCGAAATCGACCGCGTACTTGGCGATGCTGCTGGGCATGAACTGCGGCATGCCCATGGCGCCGGCGTAACTGCCGAGCGGCGCGAGCGGATCGGCAGCGGTGCGACTTTCGGTGCTCAAAAAGCTTTCGAGCTCGCCGCGAAAAAATGCCTGGCGCTCGGCTGCACGCGGATGGCCTTGCGGAAAGTCGAACGACAGCGTGGCCAGCGCATCGATCACACGGAAGCGACCCATATCGCGCCCGTAGATGGTCTCGACACCGATGATGCCGACGATGATTTCCGGCGGCACGCCGTAGGTCGCTTCGGCCCGTGCCAGCGTGTCGGCGTGGGCGCGCCAGAAGCGAACGCCGGCCGCGATGCGCACCGGGTCGATGAAGCGGCTGCGGTAGACGCGCCAGTTCTTCAGCGTGCCGACCGGCGCCGGCAGCATCAGCCGCGGCACGTTCGACAGATAGCGTGCGCTGCCGATGGTGGCGCGCACCCATTCGCGATCGAGGCCGCGCCGTGCGGCCACGTCGTCGGCGAACTGCATGGCGTCGTCGCGGTTCGCGTAGGGGATGCCGCCACGCACGACGGCCGGGCCTGTGGCAGCCGTCGTCGCGATCGTGCGCTTGGCCGGCGCCTTTTGCGCAGTCGCCGGCGTCGCGACGATGCAGGTGCCGAGCATGACGACGATAAAAGAAGTGAGCTTCAAAAGAGAACAGCGCATGCACCGATTGTGCCGGTGGCGCGCGCCCGTTCTTGGCGGGGACAACGCGCCTTCAGCGCGGCCAGGCGAGCCGTCGAAATTCGGCGCGCAGCCTGCGCAACTTGGCGGCTGCTTCCGAAGATGCCCGTGCATACCGTTGCGCTTCCAGCTTCAGCAGCCAGTCGTGCACTGCCTGCCCAGCAGCGCCGAAACGAGCGGTCGTCCGCAGCGCCATCTCCCGCGGTGGCGTCGCATCAGGAACATCGAGCCCGGCACGCTGCAATCGGTTGCGCGCCTGCCTGAGCAACCGGAGCCACGGATCGTGACTACGCCGTTCCCATAACGTCCACCCCGCGCCGATCAGGCTGGCGCCGATCAGCAGGTAAAGCAGTGCGTACGCCAGGTCTTCGAGGCTCGGCGCGTCGAAGCCGATGTTCTTCAGCAGGTTCAACTGCCGGCTCTGCGTGTAGTTGAGCACCCACTGGTTCCAGCCGTTGTTGAGGGCCTCCCACGTCGCGCGCATGTCGATCGCGAAGGTCGGAGCCATCGCGCTGATCGCACCTGCAAACAGACCGGGTGTGGGCGCCAATCGCTGCAACCGCCCGACGCGGCCCGGCGACACCGCACCGGTCGGGTCGACGCGCTGCCAGCCGATGCCTTCTTGCCAGACTTCGGCCCACGCATGGGCGTCGCTGTTGCGCAGGACCCAGTAGTCGTCGATGGTGTTGAACTCCCCGCCCTGGTAGCCGGTGACGATGCGCGCCGGAACGCCGAGCGCCCGCATCAGGATGACGAAAGACGAGGCGATGTGCTCGCAGAAGCCTTCCTTGCGGTCGAACCAGAACTCGTCGGCCGTTTCATTGCCGTAGATGCCGGGGTCGAGCGTGTAGGTGTAGCCGCCGGTGCGCAGACGTTCGAGCACCGCACGCACGAACGCGGGCGTGTCGGCGCCGGCCAGTGCGGGGTCGCTGCGCATCTGCGCGGCCAGCGCGACCGTGCGCGGGTTCGAGCCGTTAGGCAAAGCTTGGTAAGCCTGCAAAGAAGCAGTGCGCTGCAACGGACCGCTGGAGAACTGCGTGTAGCTTTCGGCGCGGTATCGCACGAGGTCGTTCAACGCGCGGTTGGCGAACCACTGCAGGTCGGACGTGCCCGTCACCTCGATACCGGCTGGCACCCGTGGTGCGCTCGCCGCGGCATCCAGCGTCAGCAGCCAGGGCCGATTGCTGGCTTCGAGCGTGACCTCGTAGCGCACGGGCGCGCCTTGCACACGCAGGTTGGGTTGCAGCGCGCCGCGCGCCCACGGCGGCAGGGCGGTCCATTCGCGGCCATCGAACTGCGCCAGTACCGGTCCCCGAAAGTACATGTCGCGCTGCGCGGGCACGGCACCGTCGAACTTGATGCGCGCCGCGATGGTGTC
The DNA here is from genome assembly GCF_035018885.1 of Variovorax sp. LG9.2. Taxonomy (NCBI): domain Bacteria; kingdom Pseudomonadati; phylum Pseudomonadota; class Betaproteobacteria; order Burkholderiales; family Comamonadaceae; genus Variovorax; species Variovorax sp. LG9.2. Next base: position 28,264 of record NZ_JASJXB010000036.1, read on the forward strand.
GTCGAGCGCCAGTTGCGCGATGGTGCCGACCCGCATGGTGTTCGATAAGCCGCTGCGTCCCGCCATCGCATCGCCGGGCGTGCCCCACAACGGCGCCAGTCGCGGGAACAGCAGGAACAACGCCAGCATGATCGGCGCACCGGCCAGCGCCATCCAGCCGGCGGTCTTGGCGGCCTGCGTCAACGGCGGACGACCGACCGGCATGTGCGCATTCACCAGCGCCGTCAGCAGGCCGAGCAGCGCGACGAGCATCGTCACCGCGGTCATCAGCGACTGCGAATAGAAGAAGTTGGTGAGCATCGCGAAGAAGCTCAAGAAGAAGATGACGAAGGCATCGCGTTGTGCGCGCAGCTCCAGCGTCTTGAGCGCCAGCAGCACGACGACCAGCGTGACGCCGGCATCGCGACCGAGCAACGTGCGATGCGTGGCGAAGGTGGCGATCAGCGTGACCGCGAGCAGGGCAGCGCGCCACCAGCGGCCGGGCAGCGGCCGTGCCTGCACGGCCAGCGTGCCGCGCCACAGCAGCACGGCGGCGGTGAGACCGGTGCACCACCACGGCAGATTGCCGATTTGCGGCAGCACCACGATGCCGATGACCAGGAGCAAAAACAACGTGTCCCGGGCGTCGCGCGGCAGGGCGGCGAGTCGCTTCAGCATGTCGCCAGCACCTCCAGGCAAGCGCGGCGGTGCGCTTCCCCTTGCGATGGCTTGAGCGTGCGGCCGGCCACGCGCAGGCCGTAGTCGACGCCGAGCCGATCGGCCATCGACACCCAGGCGCACAGGCGCGACAGGCGGGCTTCGAGATCGGGCAGTCCGGTGGCTTCCGCATCGAGCCACAGCTCTTCGCGCTGGGCCTGTTGCGCGTCGCGGCTCACCAGGTCTTCCGAGCCGGCAGCTTGGGCTTTGGCCGCCTTCTTCCAGACCACCAGCTTGAGCGGATCGCCACGCCGGTATGCGCGCACGCCGTCGTATTCGCCCGCGCCTTGCGAGCGCAGCAGTGCGGCCGAAGCGGCCTGGCCGGACAATGCCTCGCCGGGCGGCAGCGGCGGCGGATGCAACTCCGGCGCCGGGTACACCAGCATTTGCGCGGCGGGGCGCCATACAGTCCAGACGCGAAAGGTGCCGAGCGGAAAGCGTGTCTCTGCAGTCAGCGGCGGCACTGGATGCAGCCCGCGCGTTTCCGGCTGGAAGGCGATCTCGACGGTCGCGCTGCCTTCGGCAGGCACATCGGTCCAGGCCCACTGCCCGCTGCCGCGCACCGCCATGCCAATGCCGTAGCGCACCGAACGTCGCGCGTTGTGCAGCACCACGCGAAACACCGCAGCCGCCCTGGCGTACTGTGCCTCGGGTGCGATCAGGTGCATCGACAGGCCGCGCAGCGTGGCGTGGGAAACATGCATCCCGACGCCGACGCTGCCGGCCAGCAAAAAGGTCAGCAGGTAGCCAAGGTTGAGCTGGTAATTGATGGAGGCGATCAGCAGCACCAGTAGCGTCGCGCCGAGCATCCAGCCGGCGCGCGTCGGCACGATGTAGACGTTGCGCTGTGTCAGCTCGAGCGTGTCCGACGGCGGGCGGCGCGACAGGAACCAGCGGTCGATGCGGCCCCGCAGCGCCGCGACAGGGTTCATGGAAGTGGGACCGCCGCGATCATCGCGCGCACCTGTTCGACCGAGCCGCGACCGGCATCGCCGACCGGCGTCAGCCGATGCGCGATCGTTTGTGGCAACACCGCCTGCACGTCGTCCGGCGCCACATAGTCGCGATTGGCCAGCAGCGCCTGCGCCTTGGCCGCGCGCAGCACCGCGATGCCGGCGCGCGGGGACAGGCCTTGCAAGAACCAACGGCCATTACGGGTTGCAGCGATCAGGTCCTGCACGTAGTTGAGCAGAGCTTCGGCCGCATGCACCTGCTGCACCTTTTGCTGGAGTGCGGTGAGTTCGCCCGGTGTGAGCAACGCCGGCAAGCCGCTGAGCATCTCGCGGCGGTCGGTACCGGCCAGCAACAGCCGCTCGGCGGCGCGGTCGGGATAGCCGAGCGAGATCCGCATGAGAAAGCGGTCGAGTTGCGACTCGGGCAAGGCGAACGTGCCGAGCTGGTCGTGCGGGTTCTGCGTGGCGATGACGAAGAAGGGCGTTGGCAAAGGGCGCGTTTCGCCTTCCACCGTCACCTGCTTTTCTTCCATCGCTTCGAGCAGCGCGCTTTGGGTCTTGGGGCTGGCACGGTTGATTTCGTCGGCCAGCAGCACCTGCGCGAAGATGGGTCCGGGATGGAACACAAAGGCCTGTTGCGTGCGGTCGTAGATCGCCACGCCGGAAAGGTCGCCCGGCATCAGGTCGGCGGTGAACTGCACGCGTGAAAAATGCAGCCCGAAGGTGTGCGACAGCGCATGGGCGAGGGTGGTTTTGCCCACGCCCGGCACGTCCTCGATCAGCAGGTGCCCGCCCGCCAAAAGGCATGCCACGCAGTCCTTGACCTGGGCCTCTTTGCCCACAATCACCGTGTTAAGCTGACTCAGAAGACTGGCGAGCTTCGCGGCGACGTCCATTTTTGTATCCATATGCAAACAATACCGTAAGGTCCAACAGCCCCGTGCTGAACGAGGCTTCGGCGGGCGACAGAGACATGGGAAAAACCGGTTACTTCATTCATCGCGACTTCTGGAAGCACGAGATGGGCCGGGGTCATCCCGAATGCCCCGAGCGGCTCGACGCCATCGAAGACCGGCTCCTCGCCAGCGGCGTTGCCGATGCGCTCGAACGCTGCGAAGTCCCGCTGGCCACGCTGCCGCAAATCACCCGGGCGCACAGCGTCGCGCACCTCGAACATCTTGAAGAGTTGAGTCAGCGGCTGATAGCCGATGCGCCCGCAGGCGGCCCGGACCACGCGCCGATCGACCCTGACACATCGCTCAACAAGTTCACCGTGCTGGCCGCGCGCCGCGCTGCCGGCGCTGTCATCGCCGCCACCGACGCGGTGATTTCGGGCGAACTTGAAAACGCTTTTTGCGCCGTGCGCCCGCCCGGTCACCACGCCTGCCACGACAAGGCGATGGGATTCTGTTTTTTGAACAACGTCGCGATCGCTGCGCGCCACGCGATCGAGGTGCACGGCCTGAAGCGCGTCGCCATCGTCGACTTCGACGTGCACCACGGCAATGGCACGGAAGACATCCTGTCGAACGATCCGCACGTGCTGATGGTCGGCATCTTTCAGCACCCCTTCTATCCGTTCAGCGGCGCCGAGCATCCGGCCGCCAACATGCTCAACCTGCCGGTGCCCGCCTACACCAAGGGCATGGATGTGCGCGAGCTGATAGAGATGATGTGGATTCCGCGGCTCGAAGAATTCCAGCCCGAGATGATCTTCATCAGTGCCGGTTTCGATGCGCACCGCGAAGACGATCTCGGCCAGCTGGGCCTGAACGAAAACGACTTTGCCTGGATCACCGGACGGGTGCGCGATATCGCCAAGCGCTATTCCAAGGGCCGCATCGTGTCGATGCTCGAAGGCGGCTACAGCCTCGACGCGCTGGCCCGCAGCGTTGAAGCGCACGTGCGGGTTTTGGCTGACCTGTGACCGCGGACTTGTGACCAGCGCGTGAAGATGGGGTCGATGGATTTCAGCCAGTTCTCCGAGCGCCTGTCGCAGGTCGATCCGCGCAGTGTCGCGATCGAAGTGGCCGTGCTGGTCGGATGCGTCGCGCTGGCATGGATCGTGTGCCGCTGGTTCGGCCGCGACCAGCCCAAGGATTCGATCTGGTTCGGCGAGCGTCTCTGGGACGGGTTGCTGTTCCCGCTGCTGGCATTGCTCTTTTGCGATCTGGCACGGCGCGGTGCGGCGAGCTTTCTGCCGGTGGTCGTGCTTCGCATCGCCGTGCCGGTGTTCCTGTCGCTCGTCGCCATTCGGCTTTTCGCGCGGGTGCTGCGGGCCGTGTTCCCGACGTCGGCGCTGGTGCGGCTGGCCGAGCGAACCATCTCGTGGATCGCCTGGATCGCAGCGGTGCTGTGGATCGTCGGGCTGCTGCCGCCGGTGCTGGCCGAACTCGATGCAATCTCGCTGGACTTCGGCAAAACGCACGTCAGCGTGCGGACAATTCTGGAAGGCATCTTCTGGGCCGGCGTGGTGATGGTGATCGCGCTGTGGATTGCCGCCACGATCGAAAAACGCATCCTGCGCGAGGCGGTATCCGATCTTTCGATGCGCAAAGTGGCATCGAACGCGGTGCGCGCTGCGTTGCTGCTGGTCGGTCTGCTGTTCGCGTTGTCGGCGGTCGGGGTCGACCTCACTGCGCTGTCGGTGCTGGGTGGTGCGGTCGGCGTCGGCCTGGGCTTCGGCTTGCAGAAGCTCGCAGCCAATTACGTGAGTGGTTTCGTCATCCTGCTGGAGCGCTCGATCCGCATCGGCGACAACGTCAAGGTCGACGGTTTCGAAGGTCGCATCACTGACATCAAGACGCGCTACACGTTGGTGCGCGCCGCCAATGGGCGCGAGTCGATCGTGCCGAACGAAACGCTCATCACCAGCCGGGTCGAAAACCTGTCGATCTCCGATATGAAGTTCAACATCACGACCAACATCGTGGTGGGCTACAAGAGCGACGTTGCGCAGGTGCAGGGCATCTTGTGCGATGCGGCCAAGGCGCAGGCACGCGTCTTGAGCGAGCCGGTGCCGATTGCCTACCTGGTCAACTTCGCGCCCGACGGATTGGAGTTCAGCCTGAATTTCTGGGTCGCCGACCCGGAGAAGGGCAAGGACAACGTGCGCTCCGCCATCAACATCGCGATGCTCGAAGGTCTGCGCGTTGCGCATATCGACATTCCGTTTCCGCAGCGCGTGGTGCGCGTCGAATCTTTGCCGACCGCGCCATCGGCAGGTGCTTTGCCCGAACGCGGCACTCGCCTATAATCACATAAAAGCACGATCGTTCGTTTTTGTGTCCTGCCCACCTGCACGGTGGGGTCGGGTGATCGATATGAACAGTCCACGCAGAGGTCGCCGCCTAGAATGTTTGGCTGCCCTGCTGCACACCGGTTTCGTAAATCCAATGGAGTCAAACCAATGAAGGTTCTGGTACCCGTCAAACGCGTCGTCGACTACAACGTCAAGGTCCGCGTCAAATCCGACGGCAGCGGCGTGGACATCGCCAACGTCAAGATGAGCATGAACCCCTTCGACGAGATCGCCGTCGAAGAAGCGGTCCGCCTCAAGGAAAAAGGCATCGTCACCGAAGTCATCGCCGTCTCCTGCGGTGACGTCAAGTGCCAGGAAACCCTGCGCACCGCCATGGCCATCGGCGCCGACCGTGCCATCCTGGTCGAGACCACCGCCGAACTGCAGCCCCTGGCGATCGCCAAGCTCCTCAAAGCCCTGGTCGACAAGGAGCAGCCGCACCTCATCATCCTGGGCAAGCAGGCCATCGACGACGATGCCAACCAGACCGGCCAGATGCTCGCGGCTCTGGCCGACCTGCCGCAGGCTACCTTCGCCTCCAAGGTCGACCTGGCCGCCGACAAAGTCACCGTCTCGCGTGAAATCGACGGCGGCATGGAAACCCTCACCCTGAACCTGCCGGCCGTCATCACGACAGACCTGCGCTTGAACGAGCCGCGCTACGTCACCCTGCCCAACATCATGAAGGCCAAGAAGAAGACGCTGGACGTCTTCAAGCCGGAAGACTTGGGTGTCGACGTCACCCCCCGCCTGAAGACCCTGAAGGTCTCGGAGCCGCCCAAGCGCGGTGCCGGCATCAAGGTGGCCGACGTAGCCGCCCTGGTCGACAAACTGAAAAACGAAGCGAAGGTGATCTGAACATGACCGCATTAGTTATTGCCGAACACGACCACGCCACCATCAAGCCGGCGACCCTCAACACCGTCACCGCGGCCATTGCCTGCGGTGGCGAGGTGCACATCCTGGTGGCGGGCGCCAATGCCGCCGAAGCCGGCAAAGCCGCCGCCCAGATCGTGGGCGTCGCCAAAGTCATCGTGGCCGACAGCGCCAGCCTGGCCGAGAACCTGGCCGAGAACGTTGCAGCGCAGGTGCTGGCGATCGCCGGCAATTACAGCCACATCCTGTTCCCGTCGACCGCCAACGGCAAGAACGTGGCGCCGCGCGTCGCCGCCAAGCTGGATGTCGCCCAGATCAGCGACATCACCAAGGTCGATGCGCCGGACACCTTCGAGCGGCCGATCTATGCGGGCAATGCGATTGCCACGGTGCAGTCGAGCGACAAGACCATCGTCATCACCGTGCGTACCACCGGCTTCGATGCCGCAGCCGCGACCGGTGGCAGTGCCACCATCGAAACCGCCGAAGGCGTGGCCGACAGCGGCAAGAGCGCCTTCGTCGGCCGGGAAGTGACCAAGAGCGAGCGCCCTGAACTGACTGCCGCCAAGATCATCGTCTCCGGGGGCCGGGCCCTGGGCAGTGCCGAGAAGTTCCAGGAGATCATGGCACCGCTGGCGGACAAGCTCAATGCGGGCCTGGGAGCCAGCCGGGCTGCCGTGGATGCAGGCTACGCGCCCAACGACTGGCAAGTGGGCCAGACCGGCAAGATCGTGGCGCCGCAGCTGTACATCGCCGCCGGTATCTCGGGGGCCATTCAGCACTTGGCCGGCATGAAGGACTCCAAGGTGATCGTGGCGATCAACAAGGACGAAGAGGCGCCGATCTTCTCGGTGGCCGACTACGGGCTGGTTGCCGACCTGTTCGTGGCCGTGCCTGAATTGGTCAAGGCGCTTTGAGTTTGCGCAACGTCGGGTAAGTCATTCAAGGGCATCGTTCGCGATGCCCTTCCTGTATCTGGAGACAAAGACATGAGCTACATCGCACCGATCAAGGACATGTTGTTCGACATCGAACATCTGGCCGCCATCGCAGAAATCGCAGAAATGCCCGGCTTCGAAGACGCCGGCCTGGAGACGGCGCAGGCCGTGCTCGAAGAATGCGCCCGGTTCAACCAGGACGTGATCGCGCCGCTGAACGTGGCGGGCGACCGCAATCCGTCGTCGTTCAAGGACGGCGTCGTCACGACCACGCCGGGCTTCAAAGAAGCCTTTGCGCAGTACGCGGCTGGCGGCTGGCAGGGCCTGCAGCATCCGCTCGCCTTTGGCGGTCAGGGCTTGCCGAAAACCATCGGCGCAGCCTGCGGCGAGATGCTGAACTCCGCCAACATGAGCTTCGCGCTGTGCCCATTGCTCTCCGATGGCGCGACCGAAGCACTGCTGACCGCCGGCTCCGAAGCGCTGAATGCGATCTATCTGGAAAAGCTTATCAGCGGGAAGTGGACCGGCACCATGAACCTGACCGAGCCGCAAGCCGGCAGCGATCTGGCGATGGTGCGCAGCCGTGCCGAGCCGCAACCCGACGGCACGTACAAGGTCTTCGGCACCAAGATCTACATCACGTACGGCGAGCACGATATGGCAGAGAACATCGTCCACCTCGTGCTGGCACGCGTGGTCGGTGCGCCCGAAGGCGTGAAGGGCATCAGTCTCTTCGTCGTGCCGAAGTTCATGGTGAACAAAGATGGGTCGCTCGGCGAACGCAACGACGTGCACTGCGTCAGCATCGAACACAAGCTCGGCATCAAGGCCAGCCCGACCGCCGTGCTCCAGTACGGCGATCACGGCGGCGCTGTCGGCTACATCGTCGGCCAGGAGAACCGAGGCCTCGAGTACATGTTCATCATGATGAACTCGGCTCGCTACGCCGTCGGCATGCAGGGCATCGCCATCGCCGAGCGCGCCTATCAGCACGCGGTGGCCTACGCCAAAGACCGCGTGCAAAGTCGACCAGTCGATGGCTCGATGAACGCCAGCGCGCCGATCATTCATCACCCCGACGTCAAGCGCATGCTGATGACGATGCGTGCGTACACCGAAGGGTGCCGTGCGATGGCCAGCGTGGCCGCGGCCGCCTACGACGCTGCGCATCACCATCCCGATGCGGACACGCGCAAGCAGAACACCGCTTTCTACGAATTCCTGGTGCCGCTGATCAAGGGCTACAGCACCGAGATGAGCCTGGAAGTGACGTCGCTTGGCGTGCAGGTGCACGGCGGCATGGGCTTCATCGAGGAGACGGGCGCCGCGCAGTACTACCGCGACGCCAAGATCCTGACGATCTACGAAGGCACGACCGCCATCCAGGCGAACGACCTGGTCGGCCGCAAGACGGCGCGCGATGGCGGCCAGACAGCCAGGGCGATCGCCGCACAAATCGAGAAGACCGAAGCTGAACTCGCCAAGCGCGACAGCGCCGATGGCGCCGCCGTCTTGAAGCGCCTGAAGGCTGCGCGCGAAGCCTTTGTCGAAGTCGTCGGCTTCGTGGCGACCAATACCAAGGCATCGCCTAACGCGGTGTTTTCGGGCAGCGTGCCGTACCTGATGCTGGCCGGCAACCTGATGGCGGGCTGGCAACTGGCGCGCTCGCTCATCGCGGCCGAAGACCTGATGAAGGCCGGCACCGACGTGGCTTTCATGAAAGCCAAGATCGCCACCGCGCGCTTCTATGCAGAGCACATCCTGAACAAGGTGCCTGCGGTACGCGACAGCATCGTCGACGGCGCCGACAGCGTGACCGCGCTGGCGCTCGAGTCCTTCTGACTCTCGACTTCTGAACCCGACTTTCCGACCCTGATTCAATAACTTCAAAAAGACAACAGACCATGTCGAAACTGCCACCTGTGCTTGCGAACCTGCCGCTGCCCATCATCGGCTCGCCGCTTTTCATCATCAGCACACCGAAGCTCGTCATCGCGCAGTGCAAGGCAGGCGTGGTCGGTTCGATGCCGGCGCTGAACGCGCGTCCGGCGGCGCAGCTCGAAGAGTGGTTGATCGAAATCACCGAGGAACTCGCGGCCTACAACAAGGCCAACCCGGACAAGCCGGCCGCACCTTTCGCCATCAACCAGATCGTGCACAAGAGCAACGACCGGCTCGATCACGACATGGAAATGGTCGTGAAGTACAAGGTGCCGATCGTCATCACCTCGCTCGGCGCGCGCACCGATGTCAACGAAGCCATCCACAGCTACGGCGGTGTCGTGCTGCACGACATCATCAACAACAAGTTCGCGAAGAAGGCGATCGAGAAGGGCGCAGACGGCATCATCGCCGTGGCCGCAGGTGCCGGTGGCCATGCGGGCGTCAAGAGCCCGTTCGCGCTCATCCAGGAAATCCGCCAGTGGTTCGACGGCCCGATTGCGTTGTCGGGCTCCATTGCCACCGGCGGCGCGGTGCTGGCGGCGCAAGCCATGGGTGCCGATTTCGCCTACATCGGCACCGCCTTCATCGCGACCGAAGAAGCGCGTGCCAGCGACGAATACAAGCAGGCGATCGTCGACGGCAGCTCCGACGACATCGTCTATTCGAACCTTTTCACCGGCGTGCATGGCAACTACCTGGCGCCGAGCATCGTGGCCGCCGGCATGGACCCGGCCAACCTGCCCGAAGGCGATGTCACGACGATGAACTTCGCATCCGGCGATGGCAGTAAAGCCAAAGCGTGGAAAGACATCTGGGGTTCGGGTCAGGGCATCGGTGCCGTGACGGAGGTCGGCACGGCCGCCATGTTCGTAGAAAAGCTCAAGCGTGAATATGCCGAGGCAAGGGCCCGCCTGTCGCTCTGACATGCCGGACCCGGTGGACGTGTCGACGGTGGAGGACCGCGCGGCGCGCATTCCGCTGCTCGACGCTGTCAAGGGACTGGCGTGCCTGGTCATCGTCGGCCATCACCTGGCGCGCTACGGGCCGATGTCCGAAGTCGCGTTTCCGTTGGCGCCTGCGCTCATTCACTGGTTGTCTACCGATGGGCGCCTGGCCGTACAGGTGTTCCTGGTCATTGCCGGTTTTCTGACTGCTGGCAGCATGGCCCCGGCAGTGCAGCTGAACGCCGGCAGGCCGCTGGAACGTATTGCGCGGCGCTACCTGCGGCTGATCATCCCGTACCTCGCAGCGCTCATCGTCAGCGTGGTCGTGGCCGCGATCGCAAGGCCCTTGCTACAGGACGACGCGGTTCCGGGTGCACCCAACTTGATGCAGCTGCTGGCGCATGGATTGCTGCTGCAGGATCTGCTCGGCTACGACGCTTTGTCGGCCGGTGTGTGGTACGTGGCGATCGACTTCCAGTTGTTCGCGCTGTCGCTGGCCGCGGTTGGCTTGGCGGCATGGGTCGAGCGGCACTGGCGTCGCGGCATCGGAGACGCGCAGGACATTGAAGACATGAGCAACATATCCGACAGCGTCGCGCGTTCGTTGCGTGCACATTGGATCGCCGTGGTGATCGTGTTCGGCCTCGCCACCAGTTCCCTCGTTTTTTTCAATCTGCACGCTGAACTCGACGCGACGGCGCTTTATTTTTTCGGCGCTTATGGTTTGGGGATGTTGACGTTCTGGATCGGTTGCGCCGACCGGTCCGACAAACACGGCAGTCGGGCAGCATGGCGTGCCGGCTTTCTCCTGTTGGTGTTGCTCGGCGTATCGGCATTGGCGTTCGAGTGGCGCAGCCGCATCGCCATTGCGCTCATGACTTCGCTCGCGATAGCGGGAGCGCAGCGTTTGCATTGGCTGAAGTCGTCTGCATGTCCGGCGTGGGCGCGGCCGCTCGCACAACTCGGACGCATGTCGTACTCCCTGTTCCTGATTCACTTTCCAGTGATCCTGCTGGTCAGCGCGGTGGTCAGCCATTGGGCGCCAGCCGCCCCCTGGATCGACGCAGCGGGCATGGTCGCGGCCCTCGCACTCTCGCTGGCGGCAGCGTGGGTTCTCTATCGCCGCATCGAGTTGCGCCCCGCGAGCTGGCGCGCCGTGCTCGCGCTGTTCGCCGGGCTGCTGGTCTGCGGCTTCCTCGTTTCGCTCTGAGCCGCGAGCACCGCCGGCAACGCCGGTGTCCACACGCAGCGCTGGCCGATCTCTGGTCCTTTTCTTGACACAGATCAATTCGGCCTTCTAGGCACGGTTGCGTCTCGCAGGCACAGCGGGCAACCTCACGGCACGGACTGGCGTAGTCAACGAGCGCCGGGGATGTTGTGCAACGTTCAGCAATGGCTGAAACTAAAAAGAACATGAAGAAGATGGGATCTGCCTCGGCTGTGCCGACTCCCGCCGCCCAGGCGCCCTCGCTGCGATTCTTCGCGGCGACCGGCGTGGGCGGTGTGTTGCAGGCGGCGGCGGCGTTGCTCTGGTTGCCTCAGGCGGCGTTGCTGGCCGGGGCGGTTCAGCGCATGTCGCAAACAGTCGGCCATCGAGGCGATACCGATGTCGCAGGTTTCGCGATCGCAGCGCATTCCGGGTCATGGACCGAGTTGCTGTCCCCTGCGCTGTCCGCTGTGCTTGCGCCGGCGCTCGGCATCTTGGCGATCGGCCTGCTGCGCGCGCTCCTGGACGCGTGGGGCACGCGCCAGCTCTTCGGCAAAGCGCGCGCCCATCTGTCGACTTTGCGTGCACGGGCCGCGGCGGCGTTAGCGAGCGGCTCACCGCTCGACCGCCATCGGCCCGCCTCCGGTGCCGCCGCCAGCGTGATCGCCGAGCAGGCCGAGGCGCTCATGCCGTATCTCGTGCGCTATCAGCCGGTGCGTCTGCGCGTCACGCTCGTGCCGTTGGTGATTCTTCTCGTGGTCGCGAGCCTCTCTTGGGTCGCCGCGCTGGTGTTGCTCGTTGCGGCGCCATTGATCCCCGTGTTCATGGCACTCGTCGGCTGGCGCGCCCGCGCCGCCAGCGAGGCGCAGATGGTCGAGATGGGCAGCATGAACGCCTTCCTGCTCGACCGGCTGCGCGGCCTTGCCACGCTGCGTGCGCTCGGCGCTGTCGACCGCACGGCCGAGCGGCTCGGCGACGCCGCGCAATCGCTGCGTCGCCGCACGATGGCCGTGCTGCGCATCGCGTTCCTGTCGTCGGCGGTACTCGAACTTTTCTCGGCGCTCGGCGTCGCGATGGTCGCGGCGTACGTTGGGTTCCACTTGCTGGGCACACTCCATTTCGGCACATGGGGCAGGCCGCTCGGCTTGGGGCAAGGCCTCTTCGTGCTGCTGCTGGCGCCAGCGTTTTTCGAGCCGCTGCGTGAGCTTTCGGCCGTTTGGCACGACCGTGCTGCCGGCGAGGCGGCATTGCAGGCGCTCACGGCGTTGGGTAACGGCACCGTGCGGTTGCCCGGCGCCGTCGTATCCATGAGCGCTCTCGCAGCCGATCCTGCGCCGGTCCGGGCGATCCATGCAGTGACCGCGGCCAATGCAGCTTCCAGCACCACGAGCGTCAATGGCAAGGCATCGTCACCGCATTCCTCGCCGTCCGTCGTCGTGCGCCATTTGCACTTCACACACGCCGGCGAGGCGACACTTTTTTCCGACATCAATCTGCGGGTCGCACCGGGCGAACACGTCGCCTTGATGGGCGAGAGCGGTGCCGGCAAGACGGCGCTGTTGTCGTTGCTGGCTGGCCTGCTGCCGGCCGACAGCGGCGACATCGTCATCGGCGGCATTGTGCTGACAGACCGCAGCGTCGGCGCGCTGCGCCAGCGTATCGGCTGGATGGGCCAGCGGCCGCATGTGTTCGCGGGCTCCGTGCAAAGCAACGTCGGCCTCGGTCGCATCGGCGTCGATGCAGCGCGCATCGAAACCGCGCTCGGCTTCGCGGGCCTCGCCGATGTGGCGCAAGCCCGATTGGGTGTTGCGCTGGGCGAGGGCGGCGGTGGACTTTCGGGTGGTGAGGCGGTGCGGCTGGCGCTGGCGCGTGTCGTGGTGAATGCGGGCGTCGATCTGCTGCTCGTCGATGAGCCGACAGCCCACCTCGACACCGAAACCGCGCTGCGCGTGACCGATGCGCTGATGGCGCTGGCGCGCGGCAAGACTCTGATCGTTGCGACGCATGACCCGGTGCTGGCCGCGCGTCTGGATCGCGTGGTCAGCCTGGGCGCAGCCGACAATTTTGAAGTGCGCGAAGTCGTGAGGGAAGCCGCATGAGCACCGCCCGCAAGGATCGCATCAGTCTGATCCTGCGCCCCTTTCTTGCCACCCAACCCCGCGCATTGCTGCTCGGCGCTCTGCTTGCTGCAATCACCGTGCTCACCGGCATGGCGCTGCTCGGCCTCTCCGGCTGGTTCATCACCGCGACGGCGCTGGCCGGTGCCAACGTCGCGACCGCGTTCATGTTCGACGTCTTCATGCCTTCGGCCGGCATCCGCTTGCTGGCGGTCGGCCGCACGGCCTCGCGCTACGGCGAGCGACTGGTCACGCACGACGCGACCTTCGCCGTGCTGGCGGCGTTGCGCGTGCAGCTGTTCCGCGGCTGGGCGCGTGCCGGTGCCGCGCGCGAGTTGCTGATGCGCCCATCGCGTGTGCTGTTCAGGCTGACCTCGGACATCGACGCGCTCGAGTCTTTGTATTTGCGGCTCGTCGTGCCCGCGATCGCGGCATTGGGCGCTGCGGTGCTGGCCGGCGTCGTCCTCGGCTTCATGCACATTGGCCTGGGCATCGCGCTAGCGGTATGGCTCGTCGCAAGTGGTTGGGGCATCGCCTTCGTCGTGGCGCGTCGTGCACGCCGGCCATCGGTGCAACGTGCGCATGCGATCGAAGTGCTGCGTGCACGCGCCGTCGATCTTGTCGCCGGGCAGAGCGACCTCATCATGGCCGGCCGCATCGACACGCAGAAGGTAGTGCTCGCCGACGCTGACCGACGCCTGGCCGCCGCCGACCTTGCGTTGAACAGGCTCGAAGCCAATGTCGGCGCCGCCTACGGCATGGCCGGCACGATCAGCCTGGTCACGGTCTTGCTGGCGGTCGGCGCATTGGTCGGCGAAGGCCGCATCGGTGCACCTGCGGCAGCACTCGCGCTGCTGGTCGCGCTCACTGCGGTCGAGCCTTTTTCTGCGATGCGGCGCGGTGCGCTGGATGCCGGTCGCACCTGGCTGGCCGTGCGGCGGCTTGCACCGCGGATGGCACTGGACGATGTGCAGTCAGCGCGGTTCTCTTCGGACTCGATCGCGCCTATCGGTGCCGAGTTGTCCGCCGCCGCCGCCGCCGCCTCGCTGACGAGCGGCATCGCATTGCGCTTCCACGAAATCACCGCTGCGCATTCCAGGGCCGGCTCGGCCGTCTTGCACGGCGTGTCGCTGCGCATCGACGTCGGCGAGCGCGTTGCGCTGATCGGCCCCAGCGGCGCCGGCAAGTCCACGCTGCTCGCCATCGCGGCCGGCGAGTTGACGCCACGCTCCGGCACCGTTGCGACGCTGCCTGCCTGCCTGCTCACGCAACGCACCGAACTGTTCCAGGACAGCCTGCGCGACAACCTGCGCCTCGCTGATTCTTCAGCCGACGACGCTCGCCTCTGGCGCGCGCTCGAAGCGGCAGGCCTCGCACACGACATTCGCGCCACCGCTGCAGGCCTGGACACGCGACTCGGCGAAGGCGGTCTCGGCCTGTCGGGTGGCCAGTCGCGCCGGCTCGCGCTCGCGCGGCTGTTGCTTCGCCCCACGGACTTCTGGCTGCTCGACGAGCCGACCGAAGCGCTCGATACAGACATCGCACGTGACGTGCTGCAGCGCCTTGCGCAACACGCCGGACCGCGCACCGTACTCATCGCCACGCACCTGCGCCGCGAGGCCGCGCTGGCCGATCGACTGGTCCGCATGGAAGCCGGCCACATCGTCGCCGACCTGCGCCGTGGCACCCCCGGTTTCGAAGCGGCGCTGCGTGCGCTGCGCCCCGATTGAAGAAGAAAGAGAAAAGGAAACCCCATGGACTTCGACATCGTTGCACTGTCCCGATTGCAGTTCGCCGCCACGGCGCTTTATCACTTCCTGTTCGTGCCCCTCACGCTCGGGCTGTCGATCATCCTGGCCATCATGGAGACCGTCTACGTGATGACGGGCCGCGCGATCTGGCGCGACATGACCAAGTTCTGGGGCGTGCTGTTCGGCATCAACTTCGCGATGGGCGTCGCTACCGGGGTGGTTATGGAGTTTCAGTTCGGCATGAACTGGAGCTACTACAGCCACTATGTCGGCGACATCTTCGGCGCGCCACTGGCCATCGAAGGACTGATGGCGTTCTTCCTCGAAGCGACCTTCGTCGGTCTGTTCTTCTTTGGCTGGGACAAGCTCTCCAAGGTCGGCCATCTGACGACGACCTGGGCCGTCGCCATCGGCTCCAACTTCTCGGCGTTGTGGATTTTGATCGCCAACGGCTGGATGCAGAACCCGGTCGGCGCAGCCTTCAATCCGCAGACGATGCGGATGGAAGTGGTCGACTTCTTCGCGGTGCTGACCAACCCGGTGGCGCAAGCCAAGTTCGTGCACACGGTGTCGGCCGGCTACATCTGCGCGTCGGTCTTCGTGCTCGGCGTCTCGGCGTGGTACCTGCTCAAAGGGCGCCACATCGAACTGGCCAAGCGCTCGATGACGGTGGCTGCGTCCTTCGGTCTGGCGGCGGCGCTGTCGGTCGTCGTGCTGGGTGATGAGAGCGGCTACCTGTCGAGCGAGCACCAGAAGATGAAGCTGGCCGCCATCGAAGGCATGTGGGAAACCAAGCCTGCGCCGGCTGCCTTCACTGTCTTCGGCTTCCCCGACCAAGCCGCCCGCGAGACGCACTACGCGCTGCACATCCCGGCAGTGATGGGACTCATCGGCACCCGGTCGCTCGATACGGTGATCCCGGGCATCGACGAACTCGTGAAGCGCGCCGAGGTCCGCATCCGCGAAGGCATCAAAGCCTACGACGCGCTGCAGCAGATTCGCGCGGCTGGCAGCACGCAGACCGTGTCGCAAGGCGTGCGCGACACCTTCGAGAACAACGCACCCGAACTCGGTTACGCCTTGCTCTTGAAGCGCTACGTCGACGACCCGAGGCAAGCGACCGACGAGCAGATTTCCAAAGCTGCATGGGACACCGTGCCGCAGGTGCTGCCGTTGTTCTGGCTGTTCCGCATCATGGTCGGCATCGGCATGTTGCTGATCGCGTTGACCGCGACGTTCTTCGTGCTGTCGGCGCGCCGCAGGCTCGGCGACCACCGCTGGTTGCTTAAGGTTGCCGTGTGGTCGATCCCGCTGCCCTGGATTGCCATCGAGGCCGGCTGGCTCGTGGCCGAATTCGGGCGCCAACCGTGGGTCATCGAAGGCGTGTTGCCGACGGCGGTCGCAGTGTCGGACCTCGGCGTGAAGACCTTGCTGCTCACCATCTTCGGCTTCATCGCGCTGTACACGGTGCTGCTGGTCATCGAGGTCAAGCTGATGCTCAAGGCGATCCGCAAGGGGCCTGAGCATGAGCATGCGCCCGACGTCGGCGAATCGCACCAGCGCATCGTGCCGGTCGCCCACTTTCCTCTTGCTTCAGCGGAGTAAAAAATGACCCTCACCCAACTCATCGACTACGACACGCTGCGCCTGATCTGGTGGGCACTGATCGGCGTGCTGCTGATCGGCTTCGCGGTGACCGACGGCTTCGACCTGGGCACCGGCATGCTGCTGCCGTTTGTCGGACGCAACGACCTGGAGCGCCGCGTCGTCATCAACAGCGTCGGCCCCGTGTGGGAGGGCAACCAGGTGTGGTTGATCCTCGGCGGTGGCGCTATTTTCGCGGCCTGGCCGCAGCTTTACGCGGTGTCGTTCTCGGGCTTCTACCTGGCGATGTTCGTGATTCTTTCAGCGCTGATCCTGCGGCCGGTGGCTTTCAAATTTCGCAGCAAGCGCGAAGAGCCGGCGTGGCGTGCGCGCTGGGACTGGGTGCTGTTCTTCAGCGGTGCCGTGCCTGCGCTGATCTTCGGCGTGGCAATCGGCAATGTGCTGCAAGGCGTGCCGTTCCGATTCTCCGACGACATGCACATCCTGTACGACGGCACCTTCTTCGGCCTGCTGAATCCGTTCGCTTTGCTTTGCGGGCTGGTGTCGGTGGCGATGCTCGTGACGCACGGTGCTGCGTGGCTCACGCTCAAGACCTCGGGCGTCGTGTCGGAACGTGCGCGGCTCTACGGCATGGTGTCGGCGCTGGCGACCATCGCGCTCTATGCGCTGGCCGGCATCCTGCTGGCATCGTTCATCGGTGGCTACCGCATCACCAGCATGATCGACACGGTCGGGCCATCGAACCCGATGCTGAAGACGGCGGAGTTGCACGCGGCCGCATGGCTCGTCAACTACACCGCGCATCCGTGGACGATGCTCGCGCCGCTGGCCGGCTTCATCGGTGCGGCAGGGGCTTTGGTCGGACTGGCGTTGCGCCGACCGGCGCTCGCACTGCTGACCGCCGCGCTCGCCATTGCCGGCATCATCGCCAGCGTGGGAGCATCGATGTTCCCGTTCATCCTGCCGTCCTCGATCGACCCGCGCGCCAGCCTCACCGTGTGGGATTCGTCGTCGAGCCACATGACGCTTTTCATCATGCTGGTCGTGACCTGCATCTTCATTCCCATCATCGTGGCGTACACGACCTGGGTCTATCACGTGCTCTGGGGCAAGGTCGACGAAGTCGCGATCCGCCAAGAGACCGGCCACGCCTACTGACCCGAGCGAGGAACAAACGATGTGGTACTTCTCCTGGATTCTCGGACTGCCGCTGGCGGCCGCCTTTGCCGTGCTCAATGCCATGTGGTACGAGCTGATGGACGACGACGCGATTCGGCGTGAAAAGCTCGATACGCCGGAGCCTTCGCACAATCAGGAACGGCTTTAGGCGCAGCCGAGGGCGGTGGGTGGCCCCTGCAGCGAAGTAAAGGAGGA
>NZ_JASJXB010000037.1:0-43870 GCF_035018885.1 Variovorax sp. LG9.2
GTGTTCCGACCGCACAAACGCCCTGTTGGCACGAGCTGGCGGATAGATGAGACTTACATCAAGGTCGCCGGCCAATGGAAGTATCTGTACCGAGCTGTCGATCGCGATGGCAATACCATCGACTTCCTGCTTCGTGCCAACAGAAACCACGCAGCCGCACGAAGCTTCTTTGAGCAAGCCGTCGGTCTGCACGGTGTGCCCGAGAAGATCACGATTGACAAGAGCGGCGCCAACACGGCTGCCATCCAAAGCATTCGAGCCGACTCCGGTGCGGACATCGAGATGCGCCAGTCGAAGTATCTCAACAACATCGTCGAACAAGACCATCGGGCCGTCAAACGCATCGTGCGGCCGATGCTCGGCTTCAAGTCTTTTCGCTGCGCACGAGCACTCATCGCCGGTATCGAGACCATGCACATGATCAAGAAGGGGCAGCTCGACGGCCCTCATGGCCAAGCCTCGTCCGCAGCAGCGAAGTTCTACTCGCTGGCTTTCTGAGCGAGACGCGCGCCGCACATTTGCTCGTGCCGGCGCTGTTATTGCGACAGAACCTGCATTTTCCCTGATGGGTCATGCCACCTTCATGTCTCATCCATCATCCGCCCGACCTTGCTCCCCAGCGCACTCTCCGCCCTGAAATACCCCATCACAACAGTCACGCTCTGGTGCCCCGTCATAGCCATGGTCTCCGGCAATGACATGTTCTGACGCCCGGCCTCCGTCACAAACCCGGCTCTCAGCGAATGTGCGCTGAAATCCCCCTCGACCCCCGCCAGCAGACACCGCACCTTCACGATGTCCCGCACCGCCGCCGGCGCCAGCGGCTCTCCCAGATGGCCGCCTTTGCGGATGCTTCTAAAAATCTTCCCCTCCTTGATCCCGCTGGCCTTCAGCCAATCGTGCATCGCCGTCGCCGCACTCCCGACGAGCGGCTTCACATCCTCCGGCCGAAGCTCCCCCGTCTGGTTGGTCTTCGAATGCCCCAGCGTGTACAGGTACGACCCCGCATCCACGCGCACCAGGTTCTCGACCACGGCGCCCGCCACCTCCGAGCGCCGCCGTCCACCCGAGGACCATGCGAACAGGAGGAGGGCGCGATCGCTCTTGCCTCGCAGGGTGTCGTCGCAGGTCGCCAGCACCAGCTGCAGCGGATCCTTGGTTAGGGCTCGTTGCTTCAGAGTGCTCACCCCACGCTGTGCGTACGCCCGACGGGTCCGAGCCACCAGCTCCCGCACCACCGCATCTGCGCAGGGATTGGCCACCTTGGCCAGCTGGTGCGCTTTGGACAACACCGCAAGCCGGTGGGTGAGCGTATTAAGGGCCGGTACACCCAGGCGCGCCTTGTAGCGCGCCGCCACCAGCGCCGCATCGACGTCCGCCGGCAGCTCATTAACCAGCGTGTTGCCGTCCTCACTGGTCCGGGACGCATGGTCCACGATCGCAGAGAAAAGTTACTCAATTCCGTTTCAAACGCGAGGGTAAATGTGTGACTTCGCGTTCGGGTCGTTCGCCTTGTCCGTGGCAAGCCCGCATGCAGCAAGGCAGCGGCGAGATTACGGCCGCACCCGCCCTAGGCGGAAGGCGCGTCCAGTCCGTTAATTGCGCATAGCCAAGCGGCAAAGAGCAGCTACGGCGGTACTTGCAGCCAAACGGCGCATTCAGCAGCTATCCGTTTAGCCTAAAGGGCAACATCGGCGAGTGCGATGCCTTAGTAGGGACCGACGCAATCGGTCGCACAACTGCCACATCACGATGTGACCTGGTAGTCCGTTCGTTTGAGCGAATTTGTTAGATTTGCTTCTTACCGCTGGGTACACCCTAACAAAAACGGGAGGCGCAGTTGAAGGGCAACTCGACAAGAATCGATGTTCAGATCGTCTGCGCCGGATCCAAGTTATTGCTCAAAGGCCAAGCACATGTTTGGCGATGATGTTTCGCTGGATCTCGTTGCTGCCGCCGTAGATCGACATCGCCCGGCGCCAAAAGTAATTGGCCGGCGCGCCGCGCACGCTGGCGTTGATACCTGTAAGGTCACCGTCCCCCTGCATGAGCGCTGGGTCGAGCTGCTGACCCTCGGGCCCCGCCGCCTCGAAAAGCAGTTCTGTGATGCGTTGTCCGATTTCGGTTCCCCGTATCTTGAGCGACGACGCGATGCCCGCGCCCGGCGAGCTGCCGCTGCCCATGCTCGACAGCGCTCGCAGCGTGTTCATCTCGAGCGCCTTGAGTTGCGCCTTGACTGTCGACACCTTCGCGCTGAACAGTGGGTCTTCGATAAGCGGCTTGCCGCGGCACATCACGTCGGACGCGATGCGGTGCAGCCTGCGCATCGCGAAGGTCGAGAAGCCGATGTTCGAGTTCTCGACCCGCTCGTGTTCGAGCAGGAACTTGGCGTAGTTCCAGCCGCGGCCTTCTTCGCCGACGAGGTCCGACTTGGGCACCTGCACGTCGGTCAGAAACACCGCGTTGAAGGAATGCGTTCCTTCCAGCATCGGGATTGGCTGCACCACGATGCCGGGCGACTTCATGTCGATGAGCAGAAAGGAAATACCGCTTTGCGGGCGAGCTTCGCGGCCGGTGCGCACGAGGCAGAACATCCAGTCGGCGAAGTGCGCATACGAGGTCCAGATCTTCTGGCCGGTCACGACGTAGTGGTCGCCATGGTCCTCCGCACGCGTGGCGAGCGAGGCGAGATCGGAACCCGACTGCGGCTCCGAGTAGCCTTGGCACCACCATACGGTCGAGTCGCGGATGCCGGGCAGGTGCTGCGCTTTCTGCGCCTCGGTGCCGAAGTTGTAGATCACCGGGCCGACCATGCGCGGACCGAAGGGCTGGATGGTCGGGCAGTTCATCTCGCCGCTCACCACCTCGAAGATAAAGCGCTGCGTGGCGCTCCAGCCCGGGCCGCCTTGCGATACGGGCCAGGTGTAGGCGTGCCAGCCCCTCTGCGCCAGGATCTGCTGCCAGCGCATCGAGTCGTTGCGCTGCATGTGGAGGTCGTGTTCCACGCGTTCGAAGATGTCGCGCGGAAGGTTCTCTTGAATGAAGCTGCGCACCTCGTCGGCAAACGCGCGCTCCTCGGGGGAAAAATCCAGTTCCATGGTGTGTGTCAGTTCGGTTGGGTGCGGGATGCGAGTTCGAAGCGCACGCCGCACACGGTCACGCTGTCGACGTCGGAAGGGAGGGCGCGCGCTTGCGCGGCACGGCGAATGGCATCGGCGTCGCGCACCTGCAACTTCACGGCGGTCAGGCCTTCGCCGCGCCCGTCGGTGGCCTTGACGAAGCGCAGCGTTGCGTTGTCGACGTCGAGCTCCCAGTCGGCCGCCTGTGCGACCGGACGCTGCAGGATGCGGCCCCATTGCCTCGCGAGGGCCGCAGGGTCGGCGCTCTGAAGCACGGCGCCGGCGATGCCTTCGGCGCGCTCGGTCGACACGTGGTCGCGCCAGTGCGGTCCGGCTGGCCAATACGTGCCTTGCTCAAGGTCGGCTCCACCGAGCGTGGTGTTGATCTCCAGCAACGCGCCGCCGGTGTCGCGCGGATGCAGCTGCATGCCTTCGTAGTCGCCGAGCGTGAGCGGCGCAGCGATGCGCACCCCGATCTCCGCGACGTGCGTGCGCCAGCGCGGCAGCTCCTCGCTGTCGAGGATGACCATGTAGCCGCCGTCGCCTTGCCGCCGCTCCAAGTAGCGGCCGGCGGTGGTGCCGTCCCGGGTCGGCGCGACCACTTCGATGAAGCTGGTGCCAAAGGGCATCAGGGCGTTATGCAGGCCGAACTGGCCCACCTCGGGATCGCGGTGGCACACCTTGACGCCAAACACGGCGCACAGGTCATCGACCACCGGTTCCAGTTCACGGGCCACCAGACAGATCTGTCGCAGTCGCAGATAGCGTGAGGTTTCGGTCACCTTGTCTCCTTCGTTTTTCAGAGTCTCTATTTGGAATATGATATAACAAACGACACCAACAAAGAGGCAAAGGCCGGAACAATGACATCGCTCGAGGGACTGCGCGTCCTGGACCTTTCGCGTTTCATCGCAGGACCGTACTGCGCCATGATGCTCGGCGACATGGGCGCCGAGGTGGTCAAGATCGAGCCGCCGGGCGAGGGCGAATACGCCCGTCGCGCGATGCCGGCCGTCGACGGGCAGAGTCTCTACACCTTCATCGTCAATCGCAACAAGAAGAGCCTGGCGATCGACCTGCGCAACCAGAGCGGTCTGGCTGTGTTGAAGGAACTCATTACGAAGGCCGACGTGCTGGTGGAGAACTTCCGCCCCGGCACCATGGAAAAGATGGGCCTCGGCTGGGACGCCATCCACGAGCTCAATCCGCGCTTGGTCATGGCGCGGATCTCGGGCTTCGGGCAGGACGGGCCACTCGCCGAAAAGCAGTGCTTCGACGGTGTCGCGCAAGCGATGAGCGGGCTCATGGACCTCACCGGCCAGATCGATGGCCCGCCGACCATGATCGGCTCGTTCATGTGCGACTACACGACCGGCATGTATGCGGCGCTGGGCATCCTCGCGGCGCTGCATGCGCGGCACGCGAGCGGCAAGGGCCAGATGGTCGACGTGTCGCTGCTCGAGAGCGCCGCCTCGATGCTGATGACTGCCATTCCGCAGCAAATGATGTTCGGCACGACCATGACGCGCGTCGGCAGCCGCGATCGCTTCGTTGCGCCATCCAATACCTTCGCGACCGGCGACGGCCGCCACGTACTCATCGTGGGCGGCGACGACAACATGTTCCCGCGCGTGCTGCGCGCCATGCAACGCCCGACGCTGATCGACGACCCGCGCTTCGCCACGATGGCGAGCCGGCTCGAGCACCGCGATGCGGTCGAAGGCATCGTGGCCGACTGGATGGCCGCCAATGAGGCGGACGACCTGGTCGCGAAGCTCGAGGCCGAGGGCGTGCCGTGCGCCAAGATCGCCCGCATCGACGAAGTGGTCGGGAACAAGCAACTTCACCACCGCAACGGCATCGTCGACATATCGTTCGCCGGCACGTCTGTGCCGATGCAAGGCGTGACGATCCATCTTTCCGACACGCCGCTCACCATCCGCAAGCCGCTGCCGCGAGTAGGCGAGCACAACGCCGACGTGCTGACCGGCTGGCTCGGCTACGCCGCCGGCCAGGTCGAGACGCTCAAGGCCTGTGGCGCGATCTGATCGCAACAAACACCCAGGAGACACCATTGACAACTGAACTGATCGAACATCTCGAGTCCGGCGTGCTGACGCTGACGCTGAACCGGCCCGAGCGCCTGAACGCGCTCACGGTCCCGATGACGGACGCGCTGCTCGACGCACTGCGCCGCGCAGCCGTCGACACGAAGGTGCGCGCCGTGCTGCTGTCCGGTGCGGGACGCGGCTTCTGCGCGGGCGGTGACGTCAAGGCGATGGCCGACGACGAGGATGCGAACCGCACGCTCGAGTCGCGCACGCTGCAGTTGCGCGAGCACATGGAATGTTCGCGACTGCTGCGCGAGATGCCCAAGCCGACCATCGCGGTCGCGCGCGGTGCGGTGGCCGGCGCAGGCTTGTCGCTCGCGCTGGCGTGCGACCTGCTCATCGCGAGCGACACCGTCAAGCTCACATCGGCCTTCGTCAAGGTCGGCCTCTCGGGCGATTTCGGCAGCACATGGTTCCTGACCCAGCTGCTCGGGCCGCGGGCGCGCGCGTTCGCGTTGCTGTCGCCCGTCGTCAAGGCCGAAGAGGCGCTGGCGATGGGACTGGTCACGCGCGTGGTGCCGGATGCGGAGCTCGACGCCGAAGGCCTCGCGCTGGCGGTGCAACTCGCGGCGGGTCCCTCGATCACGCTCGGCCACATCAAGGCCAACCTCAACGTGGCCGAGCAGGGCGCCACGCTGGCCGAGGCACTCGACCACGAAGCCATCCGCCACATCCGTTGCGGCATGACCGAAGACCACCTGGAAGCGGCGCACGCCTTCGTCGAGAAGCGCGCACCGAAGTTCGTCAATCGCTGAAGGAATCACCAATGGACAGCCTCTCCCTCAAAGGTAGAACCGCCATCGTCACCGGCTCGTCGCGTGGCATCGGCCGCGCGATCGCCGTCGCCTACGCACGGGCCGGCGCAAACGTTGTCATCACCAGCCGCAAAGCCGACGCCTGCGCGGCCGTCGTCGAGCAGCTGCGCAGCGAGGGGCTCGAAGCGATGGCGGTCGCCTGCAACATATCGCGCAAGGAAGAGATCGCGTCGCTGGTCGACCAGACCGAGAAGGCCTACGGCCCGGTCGACGTGCTGGTATGCAACGCGGCGGTCAACCCGTACTACGGCCCGCTCTCGGGCATCACCGACGAAGCCTTCAGCAAAGTGATGGACGTCAACATCCGCTCCAACCTCTGGCTGGTGAACCGCGTGGCGCCGGGCATGGTGGAAAAGGGCAAGGGCTCGATCGTCATCATCAGCTCGATCGCCGGCACGACCGGTTCGCGCACGCTTGGCGCCTATGGCATCTCCAAGGCGGCCGACATGTCGCTGGCGCGCAGCCTCGCGCTGGAATGGGGCAAGCAGGGTATTCGCGCCAACTGCATCGCGCCCGGCCTCATCAAGACGGACTTTGCGAAGGCGCTCTGGGACAACCCCGACACGCTGGCAGGCGCACTCAGGTCGAGTCCGCTGAACATGATCGGCGAGCCGGAAGACATTGCGGGCGCGGCGCTGCTGCTCGGCTCGGATGCCGGCCGCTTCATCACGGGCACGACGATCGTGATCGACGGCGGCGCCACCATCGGAGGCGAATGATGAGCTACCACGACATCACCGTCGCAACGAACGAGCGTGTCTGCACGATCACGCTGAACCGCCCGGACCGGCTCAATGCGTGGACCGCGCGCATGGAAACGGAATTTCGCCAGGCCGTGGAGGCTGCCGAGGGCGACGACGCGGTGCGCGCCATCGTCGTGACGGGCGCCGGGCGCGGCTTCTGCGCGGGTGCGGACATGGACATCCTCGAAGCCGGCGCGGCCTCGGGCGGCGAAGGCACGGCCGATGCGAGCGTGCTGAAGCCGACGGCGGCGGGCATCGAGCGCAACTATGCGTGGCGCTTCAGCTATCTGCTGCGCGTGCGCAAGCCCGTGTTCGCGGCCATCAACGGGCCGATCGCCGGCATCGGCCTGTGCATGGCCCTGTTTTGCGATTTCCGCTACATGGCCGAGGGACAGAAGCTCACCACGGCCTTCGCCAAGCGCGGCCTCATCGCCGAACACGGCGCCTCCTGGATGCTGCCGCGCCTGGTGGGGCTCACGAATGCGCTCGACCTCCTGATGTCGGCGCGGACGCTTGTGACGGACGAGGCGGCGGCGCTCGGCCTCGTCAAGGCGCTGCCGGCCGATGGCTTCCTGGCAGCCGTGGAGCAGACGGCGCGCGAGCTGACCTTCCACGCATCGCCGCGCTCGATCGGCGTCATCAAGCGGCAGGTCTACGATAGCCTGTTCCAGAACCTCGACGAGGCATGGACGCGCGCCGACGAAGAAATGCAGGCGTCGTTCACGAGCGACGATTTTCGCGAAGGCGTGGCGCATTTTCTCGAAAAGCGCACACCGGCGTTCACTGGCCGTTGAGAAACCCTCACAAGGCCATACGATATAGACAATAGCAAATCCGGGCTGTGCCACGCAGTCCATCCATGCCATGGACGACACTCCTCTCACCCGCGAAAGCCTGAACGGCCAGGCCTACAACCGCCTGTGCCGCGACCTCAAAGCCGGGCGTTTCGCGCCGGGTGAAAAGCTCAAGCTGCGCGACCTCGCGGCCGAGATGGGCATCAGCCCGACGCCGGTGCGCGAAGCGCTGGCGCGGTTGATCTCGGAGCAGGCGCTGGAGCAGGTGGGCCATCACTCAGTGCGTGTGCCGCTCATGAGCGAGGAGCGGTTCGCCGAAGTCCGTGCGCTGCGTCTGATGCTCGAAGGCCGCGCCGCCGCGCTGGCCGCCAAGCATGCCGAGCCGGCCGACATCCGCCGGCTCGAAGCGATTCATGAGCGCATGGCCGCTCGGCACGACGCGCGAGACACCGCCGGCGAGTTGCTGGAGGCAGAGCGCTTTCACATGGCGGTCTACGCGTTGGCGCGAATGCCCGTGTTGCAGCGCATGGTCGAAGGCCTCTGGCTGCAATGCGGCCCGCTCATGAGGGCGCTGCAGACGCATGCGCTGGCCCAGCCGAGAAAGCAGCATCCTCATCACCTCGTGCTGCGCGGCCTGCGCAAGCATGACGGCGAGGTGGCGCGTCGTGGCGTGGAAGAAGAGATCGAACGCACCAGCGCGCCGATTCTGGCCTACCTGCGCGGACGCGGCGCAGCCGCGGCGACCCCGGCGCGCAAGACGGCGCGGGTCGCGGCCTAGCGCCCGTTCCCAGCACGGCGCGGCACGCGCCCCATGCAGCAGGGCGATATACCTGCATGCCCAATATTCATCCGCCCCGGTTGCCGTCGGCGGGGCTTGCCGTCATCATCGTGGACACAAGCGGGATGCCGACTGCCAAGGCAAACCCGCACCGGCACGACCGATACGGAGACAAGCCAGGATGATCGATTACCGCCACGGCCACAGGCCGCTGCACGACTACCTGCGCCATCACGCGCGCGAGACGCCCGACAAGACGGCTGTGGTCTGGTACGGCCGGCGCATCAGCTACGCCGAGCTCGACGACCTGAGCGACCGCTTCGCGCAAAACCTGCGCGAGCGCGGCATCGGGCAGGGCGACGTGGTGGTACTGTTTCTCGAGAACTGTCCGCACTACCTCATCGCCCATTTCGGCGCACAGAAGCTCGGCGCGATCGTCAGCCCGTGCAATCCGCATGCGCAGACCTACGAGCTCGAGCATCAGCTGGCCGATCTCGACGCGCGGGCGATCGTCGCAGGCGAAGAGCTGCTCAAGGTGGTGCTCGCATCACGGGCGAGGGCCACCATCGACCATGTGTACGCGGTGCGCTACGGCGACATGCTGCCCGGGGTGCTGGCGATCGACGTGCCGAGTTCGATGCGGCTGCCGCACGAGTCGGCGCCGCCATTGCCGGCGGGCGTCATCGACTTCACCGAGGCGCTGGCGCAAGCCGGCGACTTCCAGCCCCTTGAAACCATCGCCATGGACGACGTGGCCCTGATGGCCTATACCTCGGGCAGTACGGGCCTTCCCAAGGGCGCGATGATCAGCTACAACTGCGCGCTCTACAAGACCGCGATCAGTGCGGATGGCTTTCGCCTCGGAGCCGACGACGTCATGCTGGCCGACGTCGCCTTGTTCCATATCTCGGGGATGATGACCGGGCTCGCGCTGCCGATCTACTGCGGCGCCACCGTAGTGCTGCTGCAGCGTTTCGATGCCACAGCGGTTCTGCAGGCCATCGAGAGCTGCAAGGTGACCTGGTGGTATTCGATGGCGCCCTCGCTGCCCTCGGCCATGGCTGCCGATGGTGCGGCCACCTACGATCTTTCAACTCTCAAGACGACGGTCGGCACCAGCTTCGGCGTCCGCCTGACCGAGAAGCTGGCCGGTCAGTGGAGCCGCTTCGCCAACGGCTGCCTGGTGTATGAAGCCGGCTACGGTCTCAGCGAAACGCACACCTGCGACACACTCATGCCGGCCGACGCGATCAAGTGGGGCACCAATGGCAAGCCGGTGCCGGGGGTCGAGCTCCGCATCGTCGATCCGGCCACCGGAATCGACACCCCCGTGGGCGTGCGCGGCGAGATCCTGCTGCGCAGCCCTGTCGCCTACAAGGGGTACTGGCTGCGGCCCGAGGCGACGCAAGCCCTCTTCGTCGATGGCTGGGTGCGCACCGGCGACGTCGGCGTCCTGGACGACGAGGGCTACCTCACGTTCCTCGGCCGTACCAAGGAAATGATCAAGGTGTGGAGCTACAGCGTCTTTCCGGAAGAGGTCGAGGCCATCCTCGCGACGCACCCGGACGTGCGCCAGGCCGCCGTGGTCGGTCTGCCCGACCCTGACCGGGGCGAATCGCTGCAGGCCTACGTGGTGTTGAAGTCGGAGGCGGCGGCCCGACTGCACTTCGACCGCGCCGGTCAGGTGAGGGACCGCTCCGACCAGAAGATCATCGAGTGGTGCGTGAAGAACATGTCGCACTACAAGGTGCCGCGCACAGTGATCTTCCGCAGCGGCCTGCCGGCTTCAGAAAGCGGCAAGCTCCTGCGCCGCATGCTGCACGACCCGGTGGCTTCGCTGCCGTCGCTGTCGGCCTACTGATCGGCCGACCGAGTCGCGCTACGCGCTCAGCGCGTGCTGGCTGCCACCGGTGCGCGGTAGTTCGCAAGCTCGTGCTTGGCGATCGCGTTGCGGTGCACCTCGTCCGGGCCGTCGGCCACGCGCAGATGCCGGGCGTAGGCGTAGAACGAGACGAGCAGGGTGTCCTGGCTCAGGCCCATGGCACCGAAGGCCTGCATCGCGTCGTCGATCACCTGCACACAGTTGTTCGGTGCCAGCACCTTGATCATCGCGATCTCCTTCGCGGCGACCTTGTTGCCGACCGTGTCCATGCGCCAGGCGGCGTGCAGCACCATCCAGCGGGTCTGGTCGATGAGCATACGGGCCTTGGCGATGCGCTCGCGCCAGACGCCTTGTTCCGACAGCGGCTTATGGAAAGCGACGCGCGACACGACGCGCTGGCACATCAGCTCAAGCGCAGCCTCGGCCATGCCGATCATGCGCATGCAGTGGTGGATGCGTCCGGGGCCGAGGCGGCCTTGCGCAATCTCGAAGCCGCGGCCTTCGCCCAGCAGGATGCTCGATGCCGGTACGCGCACGTTGTCGAAGCGCACTTCCGGGTGGCCGTACGGCGGGTCGTACACGCCCATGAGCGCCATGTCTCGCACGACGGTCACGCCGGGGGTGTCGCGCGGCACGACGATCATCGATTGCTGGCGATGGCGGTCGGCGTTGTCCGGGTCGGTCTTGCCCATCAAGATGAACACCTTGCAGCGCTCGTTCATCGCGCCGGTGATGTACCACTTGCGGCCATTGATGACGTAGTCGTCGCCGTCGCGCCGGATGCTGCATTCGATGTTGGTCGCGTCGGAAGAAGCCACGGCCGGTTCGGTCATTGCGAACGACGAGCGGATCTCGCCTGCGAGCAGCGGCTTGAGCCAGCGTTCCTGGTGCTCCGGCGTGCCATAGCGCTCGAACACCTCCATGTTGCCGGTGTCGGGCGCGCTGCAGTTGAAGACCTCGGCGCTCCACAGGCGGCGTCCCATGATCTCGCACAGCGGTGCGTATTCGAGGTTGGAAAGGCCGTCGGGCACATGCGTTGATTTCGGCAGGAACATGTTCCAGAGGCCCGCCGCGCGCGCCTTGTCCTTGAGGCCCTGCATCATCGGCAACGTGGTGTAGCTGCCGCCGCCTTCGGCATCGCGTGCCGACTTCTTCGCCTCGCGTTCGTGTTGCTCTTCGTTCGGGTAGATGTGCTCGTCCATGAAGGCGAGGAGGCGCTTGCGCAGGTCGTGGACCTTGGGGGTGAATTCGAATTCCATGGGTGGTTTCGTGCTTTCGTCGAAGGGGTTGCGGACACTCAGTCCCAGGAGAAGAGGCCGAGCGAGACGGCGACCAGCGCCGGCTTTTCCTGGCCCTCGATCTCGACGGAGTTTTCGGTTTTCACCAGCGTCCAGCCGTCGTCGCGCTGGTCGGCCGCGAGCAGCCTGATGTGGTTGCGCACGCGCGAGCCCGCGGGCACCGGCGACATGAAGCGCAGCTTGTCGAGGCCGTAGTTGACCGACTTGGTGGCCTTGAGGCCGCCCAGCAGTTCGTAGGAACTGATCGGCAGCAGGGACAGGGTGAGGAAGCCATGAGCGATGGGCGCATGGAACGGACTCTCGCGCTTGGCGCGCTCGACGTCGATGTGGATCCACTGGCGGTCTTCGGTGCACTCGGCGAAGGCATCGATGCGCGACTGCGGCACCTCCATCCACGACGACGTGCCGATCGGTTGGCCGACGGATTGCTGCAGGTTGTCTCGGGTCAGCATGGGCATGGCAATGAGGCGAAAAGTGACGATGCGGCAATGGTGCCTCGCCTCGTCGGCGTCCGACGCGCGTGGGCATGAAGCCTTTTCATCGGCCGCATGCGGGTTGTTGATGCGCTCGCACGGCGGCTGGCCGAACATGACCCGGCATTCACACTGAAAGGACACCCTTGACCGCGCGCTACGACGTACAGGACGGCATCGCCGTCGTCACCATGGACACCCCGCCCGTCAACAGCCTGGGCATCGGCAACCGGCGCTTCATCGCGGAATCGATCGTCCGCGCCAGCGACGATCCGGCGGTCAGGGCGATCGTGCTCACCGGCCACGGCCGAGCGTTCTGCGGCGGCGCCGACATCCGCGAATTCAACCTGCCGGAAGCCACCATGGCACCGGACCTGATCGACGTGATCGACCTGATCGAACGCTGCGACAAGCCCGTCGTCGCCGCGATCCACAGCATCGTGATGGGTGGCGGGCTCGAGCTCGCGATGGGGTGCCACTACCGCGTGGTTCAGCGCGGAACGATGGTGTCGTTGCCCGAAGTGCGCATCGGCATCCTGCCCGGTGCGAGCGGCACGCAGCGGCTGCCGCGGCTGCTGGGCCTGGAGATAGCGCTCAACATGATCGTCACCGGCGACACCGTGATGAGCGAAGTGCTCGCGGCGCTGCCCAGGCAGAAGCTGTTCGACAGATTCGTGGAGCGCGACGTGGTCGCCGAGGCCGTGGCCTTCGCGCGTGGCATCGCCGAACGCAGGCCACTGCCACGCGTGCGCGACCTTCGCGTCGAGCATCCGGCCCCGGAGGCGTACTTGCAGTTCGCACGCAACATGGTGGCGGCGAGTTCGAAAAACTATCCGGCACCGCTGCGCTGCCTGGACTGCGTGGCGCAGTCGACGCGCATGGGCTTCGACGCTGCGCTCGCCTATGAACGCCAAGCCGTGACCGAACTGGTGTGGACGAAAGAGAGCGCTGCGCTTCGCCATGCATTCTTCGCCGAACGTGCCGCCAGCAAGATCCCCGACGTCCCCGACGACACCCCCAGGCGCGAGATCAAGGCGGTCGGCGTCATCGGTGCCGGCACCATGGGCGGCGGCATCTCGATGAACTTCTTGAACGCGGGCGTGCCGGTCAAGATCCTCGAAATGAAGCAGGACGCACTCGACCGCGGCATCGCCACCATCAAGAAGAACTACGAATCGCAGGTCAAGAAGGGCAAGCTCAAGCAGGACAAGTATGACCAGCGCATGGCGCTGCTCAGCACCACCTTGAGCTACGACGACCTGAAAGACTGCGACCTCATCATCGAAGCCGTGTTCGAAGAACTCGGCGTGAAAGAGGCGGTGTTCAAGGAACTCGATCGCGTAGCCAAGCCGGGCGCCATTCTCGCGTCGAACACTTCCACGCTCGACGTCGACAAGATCGCAGCCTTCACCAAGCGCCCGCAGGACGTGGTCGGCATGCATTTCTTCAGCCCGGCCAACGTGATGAAGCTCCTCGAGGTCGTTCGCGGTAAGGACACCGCCAAAGACGTACTCGCTACGGTGATGGGCGTCGCCAAGAAGATCAAGAAGACCGCAGTGGTGTCCGGCGTCTGCGACGGCTTCATCGGCAACCGCATGATCGAGCAGTACAGCCGCCAGGCCGGCTTCCTCGTCGACGAAGGCGCGACGCCGCAACAGGTCGACAAGGCGGTCGAGAAGTTCGGCTTTGCCATGGGTCCGTTCCGCATGGGCGACCTGGCCGGCAACGACATCGGCTGGGCGATCCGAAAGCGCCGCGCCACCGAGCGCGCTGACATGAAGTACAGCCGCACCGCAGACAAGCTGTGCGAGCTCGGTCGCTTCGGCCAGAAGACCGGGGCAGGGTGGTACGACTACCAGGCCGGCAAGCGCGATGCCATTCCGAGCAAGCTCGTGCTGGACATGATCGAGCAACACCGCAAGGACGAAGGCATCACACCTCGCAAGATCACGGACGACGAGATCGTGCAGCGTCTGGTGTATGCGCTGGTCAACGAAGGTGCGCACATTCTCGAGGACGGCATCGCCAGCAAGTCCGGTGACATCGACATGGTCTACCTCACCGGCTATGGCTTCCCGATCTTCCGCGGTGGCCCGATGCACTACGCCAGCCAGGTCGGCCTGTTCAACGTGTCGGAATCGATGAAGCGTTTTGCCAAGAACCCGCTCGACGACGCGAGCTTCTGGCAGCCGGCACCGCTGATTCAAAAGCTAGTGTCTGAAGGCAAGAGCTTCGACTAACGGGCGCTGGCCGGCGCGTTCGCCAGGCTGATCGTCAGCCCGGCGATCGCGATCGCGTTACCGTCGACAGTTGTGCCACTGGCGATCGCGCGGTCGCGCACGGCGCCCGCATCGTCCAGCGCGAGCGTGATGCGGCCGATTCCGCCCGCGCGCTCATCGGCGAAAACGAACTGCACGCTGAGGCGGTCGAGCACCAGACGCGGAACGCCGGTTGCGTGACGCTCGACGGACACCTGGAAGATCTGTGCCCAGTGCGCTGCCACGCGTTCGGGCGCACGCGTGTGCAGGACGACGCCGGTGATGCCGGACGAAGAGGGCAGGTCGCCGCCGATGGGCGCCGCTTCGGCATCCCATTGCAATGCGCACGCGCCAGTTTCGGCAGCGACGACGCGGACCGGCGGCACGGGGTCCAGCTCCGACCCGTCCTGCGAATCGAATCCGAGCTGCGTAAGCAAGGTGCGCTGGCGTCGCAGGTCGCTGCATCGCCAGTGCAGCGTTGCCAGATGGTTCGACGACAGCGTGGGCAGGATCTCGGCGGATTGCCGCTCGAACGCGAGCCAGTGCGCGCCGAGGCGAAAGCGAGCGATGTCCTGCGTGTCCGCCGCTTCGGACGACGCGCGCCCCAGCCCCAGGACTTGACGGGCGAAACCGACGGCCGCAGCGAGATCCGGAACTGCCAGTCGAACCCCCTGGAAGGCAGACCTGTCGATAGCTGGCCACATGCAATTCAGTACTTCGCGACCTGTGCGCAACCGAGCTCGGCCAGTTCGCGCGCCTGCTGGCCGGCTTCGAGCGCATGGGCGTTGGACGCGTTGCCTGCGAGGGCACGCCCCATGATTCCCTGCGCGATCGCTGCGGCGCGAAAGAGGTTGAATGCCATGTATGCGCGCCAGTGCATCGGGTCGACCGGCGGCAACCGGCGCCGTCGCGCATACGCTGCGACATACGCCTCTTCTGTCGGCAGGCCCAGCTCGGCCACCGCGCCGGCATCGAGATCGGCCAGGCCGCGAAACGGCGGCGCGAGGTGCCACGCCATGCAGTGGTACGCGAAGTCGGCCATCGGGTCGCCGAGCGTCGACAGTTCCCAGTCGAGCACGGCGACCACGCGCGGCGCATCGTGCGCGAACACGAGGTTGTCGAGCCGATAGTCACCGTGCACGATGGTCGTCGTCGCCTGGGGCGGCAGGTGCGCCGGCAGCCACTCGATCAATCGCTCCATCGCGTCGATCGGCTCGGTCTCGCTGGCCCGGTACTGCTTGCTCCAGCGGTCGACCTGCCGACCCATGTAATTGCCGGGGCGCCCGTAGTCGCCGAGACCCGCTGCCTCCGGGTCGACGGCATGGAGTGCAGCGAGCACGCGGTTCATCTCGTCGCAGATCGCGGCGCGCTCATCGGCGCTTGCGCCGGGTAGGTGTGGGTCCCAGAGCACGCGGCCGTCGACGAAGGCCATCACGTAGAAGGTCGTTCCGATGACTGAAGGGTCTTCGCACAGCGCGTGCACTTCGGGGACCGGCACATCGGTATCGCGCAGCGCCCTCATGACGCGGAACTCCCGCTCCACCGCATGCGCCGAAGGCAGCAGCACGCCGGTCGGTTTGCGCCTCACCACGTAGCGGCCCAGCGCCGTCTCTGCCAGGAAGGTCGGGTTGGATTGCCCGCCCTTGAATTGCGAGATGCGGAACGATCGCGCCGCGCTTTCATCGACCTGCTGTGTGAACCAGCGCCCGAGCGCCGCTTCGTCGAAGCGCTGGCGTTCCTGGACTTCGATGGTGCCGCTGAACCGCTCGCTCATGCGGAAACAGTCGGGTGGGATTCGGCCATGGCGGTTGTCTCCTCGGTGGATGCGCGTGCAGAAGTTATCGCGCATGATGGCGCGCGTTCGATGCACCAAGCGTAAGGGCGGCGCCCGCTGTGCCAATGAATGCTTGGAATGGATCTGGATACAGCACATGCATATCTCGCGAGTCGATCTGAACCTGCTGGTCGTGCTCGACACGATCTATACGGAAGGTGGCATCACCAAGGCCGCCGAGAAACTACATCTCACCCAGCCGGCGATCAGCCATGCGCTGGCGCGCCTTCGCGACCTCTTCAACGATCCGCTGTTTGAACGCCAAGGCCACAAGATGGTGCCGACGCCGCTCACCAAGCGGTTGATCGATCCGCTGCGCGGTTCGCTGCAGTCGATCGGCTCGTTGCTCAACGACACGCAGAGCTTCGAGCCGGCGACTGCCAAGAAGCGCTTCGTCATTGGTCTGCGCGACTTCATGGAATCGACCGTGATGCCACCGCTGATGCGCGCGCTCGCCACCGAATCGCCCGAAATCGAAGTCTCCAGTGTGCGTGCCAATCGCGGCAGCCTGGAGAGTGAGCTCGCCGCCGGCACGCTCGACCTGGCGCTGGACGTGTTGCTGCCGCTCTCGGATGCGGTGAAGGTCAAGCGCATCAGCGTCGACGGGCTGGCCGTGGTCGCGCGCAAGGACCATCCGGCGATTCGCGGTGAAGTCGACCTCGAGACCTACCTGGCGCAGCGCCACGTGTTGGTGACATCGCGCCGGCAGGGGCCGGGCTTCGAGGACATCGAGCTCAGGCGGCTTGGCGTGCAGCGGCAGATCGCGTTGCGTTGCCAGTTCTACTTCGCGGCCTGCCGCACGGTGTCGCAAACCGACCTGGTGCTGACGATGCCGGAGAGCTATGCGCACATGGCCAACAAGCAGTTTGGCAACCAGGTGCTGGCGATGCCGGCTCCGCTGTCGTCGCTGGACGCGTACCTCTATTGGCATGCCAGCACGGACAACGACCCGGCCAATCGCTGGCTGCGCTCGGTCATGTTGCGCTGCTGCGGACACTGAGCCCGAATCGCCCACCGCGTCTTGGCCGTCGCGCATGCGGGTTTGTGCCAATGACAAGCGCAGCCCCGACTCCCAATATCGCAAATCTGTTATAACAAATAAGGCCTTGCGAAAGCGATGCGCCCCAGGAGACGATGTCGATGAAAAGACGCACCTTTCTTCAAGCCACCGCGGCGGCCGGTGTGATGGGCTTGCCTGGCGTGCGTTCCGCCTATGCGCAGACCGCGCCGATCCGTATCGGCGTCATGTTGCCGTTGAGCGGCATCGGCGCCGAAGCCGGCGCCGCCTGGCTGGCCGGTGCCAAGATCGGCGTTGCGCAGTGGAACGAGAAGGGCGGGGTGCTCAAGCGGCAAATCGAGCTCGTCGCGCGCGACGACAAGTTCAGCAGTGCCGGCGCCGTCGCTGCGGCGCGCGACCTGGCGGGCAGCGGAGTGAACCTGCTCATCGGTGGCTCGCAGTCGCCGATGGCGCTCGCCACCGCACCGCTCCTTCCCGAGCTCAAGGCCGTGATGGTCGCACCGTGTCCGACGGTGATGACGCTTACGCACGAAGGCTTCCAACGCAACTTCTTCCGCCTCTCGTGGAACGCGTACATCGCATTCGCCGGCATCGGCAACATGCTAACGAGCCGGTTCAAGGATGTGGAGACCTGGTCTTGCATCGTGCCCGACAGCGAGAACGGGCGCGACATGGCGCGCTATTTCACGGTCGGCGTGCAGCGTGCCGCGGCCAAGGCCGGGCGTAAGGTCAAAGTGCTCGACCCGGTGTTCGCGAGCCTCAACAAGTCCGACTACAAGGTCGAAATCAACAGCCTGATGAATGCGCCGTCGCAGGGCCTCTTTGTCGGCCTGACCGCCGCCCCGTGCATCAGCCTCCTGCAGCAGGGCCGTGCCGTCGGCATGGACAAAAAGTTCAAGGTCATCGGTGATGCCGGCACCGAATTGATGATAGCCAAGGCAATGCAGAAATCGACGCCGGCCAATCTGTGGAGCATCAGCTACTGGGCGCCGGGCACGGAAGCCGGCAAGCGCAACGCGCTCAGCAGGCCGCTCTACGACGCCTATGTGAAGCTCACCAACGACAAGAGCCCGCCGAGCATCGTGCAGTCGAGCCACCGCTGCGCGCTCGCGCTGTTCAACGCGATCCAGAAGGCGGGCGACACCGAGACCGATGCGGTCATCACCGCCCTCGAGGGGCTCGATTTCGACACGGCGGTCGGCAAGTACCACATCCGCAAGGAAGACCACCAGGGCCTCGGAACGGCCTACATCGCGAACGTGGGCGTGCGCGACGCGGACCCGGGCTACGGAATCATCGACGCGATTCCCTACAGCGAGGCGGAAGTCGCAGAACCCCCGTCCCCCGGCAAACCGATCGAACTCTAAGAGGACACGACCATGAACTTCAAACGACGCGATCTTCTGAAGGGTGCTGCGGGATCGGCCGCATTGGGTCTTGGCGCGACGCACATCGTGCGCGCACAGCCGGCCCCGATCAAAGTGGGCGTGATGCTGCCGATGAGCGGCATCGGTGCCGAGGTGGGGACCGCCTGGCTGTCCGGCATCAAGGCGGCTCAGTTGCAATGGAACGAATCCGGCGGCGTACTCGGCCGGCAGATCGAGCTGGTGGTGCGTGACGACAAATTCACCAGCGCCGGTGCGGTGGCCGCAGCGCGAGAGCTGGCAGGCGAGGGCGTGACCGTGTCGATCGGTGCCGGGCAATCGCCGATGGGCCTGGCCATCGCGCCGATACTGGCGGAACTCAAGACGGTCGTGGTCGCGCCCGCGCCCACGGCGATGTCGCTCACGCACGAGAACTTCAGCAAGTATTTCTTTCGTGCGTCCTCGAACGCGCTGATCCTCTACGGCGGTATCGGCAACATCCTCGCCACACGCTTTTCCGACGTGAAGAGCTGGGCCGTGATCGCGCCCGACAGCGAGAACGGACGCGACGTCGTGCGCTACTTCAAGTTCGGCGTGGAGCGCGCGGCGGCCAAGACCGGCAAGCCGACCAAGGTGATCGAGCCGATCTATGCCTCGCTCAACAAGCCTGACTACAAGGTCGAGATCAACAACCTGATGAATTCGGGCGCCGAGGGCCTCTTCATCGGCCTCACCGCGGCACCATGCGTGAGCCTGTTGCAACAGGGTCGGGCGGTCGGCCTAGACAAGAAGTTCCAGGTGATCGGCGAGGCCGGAACCGAACTCCTGATCGCCAAGGCAATGCAGAAGTCCACGCCCAGCAACCTCTGGGGTACCACCTTCTGGGCGCCGGAGCTCGAACCCTTCAAGAGCAAATATCCGGAGAGCGCCAAGCTTATGGAGAACATTGTGAAGGTGACGGGCGACAGGCACCCCGCCGGCATCGTGCAGGCCACGCATCGCTCCGCGCTCGCCATCTTCAATGCGTTGAAGAAAGCGGGATCGCCGGACCCCGAAGCGCTCATTGCGGCCCTCGAAGGCCTGCAGTTCGACACCGCCTCCGGCCCATATCGCCTCCGCAAGGAAGACCACCAGGGCATCGGCACCGCGTACTTCGCCAAGATCGGCGCGCGTGATGCAGCGCCGGGCTACGGGCTGGAGGAGGTCGTGCTGATCAACGAAACCGAGATCGTCGAGCCGCCGACGCCGGGCAAGAAGTACGAGGGCTGAGCGTGGTCAATGAATTGATGTTCGCGGTGTTCAACGCCGCTGCATTCGGCATGGCGATCTTCGTCGTCGCCGCCGGCCTGACGCTGATCTTCGGGCTCATGCGCCTGCTCAACATGGCGCAGGGCGGCTTCTTCATGATCGGCGCCTACACGGCGTACTCGGTGATGGGACGCGACGTGCAGTCGCTGGGCATGTTTCTTTTCGCGTCGCTGGTGGGCGGCGTGGTGGTCGCGCTGCTCGGGCTCGTGACCGACCGGCTGGTGTTGAAGCGCCTGCGCAACGTCGATCCGCACTATGTGCTCATCGCGACCTTCGCGCTGATGATGGTGTGCACCGGCGTGACCAAGCTGATCTGGGGCGTCGACTTCTTCTCGGTGAATCCGCCGCCCGGCCTCGACCAGCCACTCAACCCTTTCGGTCTCTTCTTCTCGGCCTACCAGCTCTTCGTGATCGGCGCCGGCCTCGTGGTTTACCTCGTCCTCGAGGTGGCGATCCATCGCCTGTGGTTCGGCAAGCTGATGCAGGCACTTGCCGCCGACCCGTGGATGTCCGGCGTCCTGGGGCTTAACGTGTCGTTCGGCATTGCGCTGAGCGTGATGGCGAGCTTCTTCCTGGCCGGCCTCGCAGGCGGCATGCTGCTGCCCAACCAGAGCCTTTCTACCGGGCTGGGCGATTCCTATCTGATGTACGCCTTCTTCGCCGTCATCATCGGCGGCCTCGGCAACATCCGCGGTGCCTTCATCGGATCGCTGGTGCTCGGGCTCGTGCAGAGCCTGAACACGGTGCTCTTGCCGGCGGTGCCGGGCCTCGCGATCTACGTGGTGCTCGCGGGCTTCCTGCTCTGGAAGCCGAACGGGCTCTTCCCGGCGGTCGGGGTGCAAGCCGAATTGGGCGGGGAAGGCCATGGCTCGGGCGGCCTGCATCGCCCGCGCATTTCACGCCAGGCCTGGCAGTTGCTGGGCACGGCCACGGTCGTGCTGCTCGCCTCGCTGCCGCTGTGGGTCAACGCGGGTCCGCTCTACGTCGTCGGCACGGTGTTGATCCAGATCGTGTTCGCCCTGTCCTGGAACATCCTCTTCGGCTATACGGGCCTGGTGTCGTTCGGCCATGCCGGCTTCTTCGCGATCGGCGCCTATCTCACCGCGCTGGCGTTGCGCCACATTGCCGGCGTGCCGTTTCTCGGTGTGCTGGCCTGTGCCGCGCTCTTCGGTGCGCTGGCGGCCTGGGGCATAGGCGCGCTGGCGCTGCGCCGCATGACGGGCGTGTTCCTCGCGGTGCTCACGGTGGCGCTGGCCGAAGCGTTGCGGCTCGTGATCGGTTTCTCGACCTTCCTCGGGCGCGAAGACGGCATCACCGACATTCCGCGGCCCGCGCTCGACTTCGGTCTGTTTCGCATCGACCTCACGAGCTCCAACGCGTACTACTGGTTCCTGCTCGTGACGACGGTGCTGATCACCGGCTTCCTGTGGTGGCTGCTGCACAGTCGCTTCGGGCGCACCTTGCAGACGATCCGGCAGGACTCGGAGCGTGCCGCGTTCATGGGCACCAACGTCGCGCGCTACCGTTTGGCCGCCTTCGTCATCTCGGGCGCGGTGGCGGCGGTCGCCGGCGCGATGTATGCACCGTGGTCGCGCATCGTGACGGTGGAAGAGGTCAACTGGCTCGCCTCCGCACAGCCGATGCTCAACACCCTTCTGGGCGGCGTAAGTTCATTCTGGGGGCCGGTGGTCGGTGCCGGCCTGTTCGCAGCGATCACCTACGCCACGCGGACCATGATGGGCCTCTCGGAACTGATCGTCGGCACCGGCTTGCTGGCGATCATCCTGCTTGCGCCGAACGGGGCGGTCGGGGTCTGGCGCCACATCGAGGAGCGCATCTGGGGTCGACGTCCCCTGCCACCCGGCGCGAAACAGAGCGCGTCGCCGTTAGGCGGACTCGGGATCGGGGGGGCCCGATGAACGCCACCACCGACCTGCTGCGCGTCGACGCGGTCAAGAAAAGCTACGGCGCGATCCAGGTGCTACACGGCGTGAACATGTCGGTTGCACGCGGCGAGGTCTTCGCGATCATCGGGCCCAACGGCGCCGGCAAGACGACCATGTTCAAGGTCATGACCGGCGAGGTCGCCTCGAACGGCGGCAGCATCCATTTCGACGGCAGGGACGTGACCCGTATGCCAGCCTACGAGCGCGTGCGCCAGGGCTTCGGCCGCACCTTTCAGGTGGCGCGCGTGTTCCGCGACTTCACCGTACTGGACAACGTGATCGTCGCCGTGGAAGCACGCCGCCGTCACACCGGTGAGGCGGTGGGGTCGTGGCGGAACTGCGCCCCGTCGGCCGACATCCGCGACGAGGCGATGTCGCTGCTCGCAGACGTGAAGCTCGATGCGCTGGCCGACGGCGCCGCGCGCTTCCTGTCGCACGGCGACAAGAAGCGGCTCGAATTCGTCATCGCGCTGGCCGGCCGTCCAAGCATCCTGATGCTCGACGAGCCGACCGCAGGCATGTCGCCAAGCGACCGCTCGGACATTGCGAAGCTCGTGTCGCGTACCCGCAAGGAGCGCGGCATCACGGTCGTCATGACCGAACACGACATGGACGTGGTGTTCGGCCTGGCCGATCGCATCATGGTCATGAACTATGGCGAGGTCGTGTCGACGGGCACTGTCGACGAAGTGCGCAACGATCCGAAGGTGCGCGAGGTTTACCTCGGCAAGGAGATGGTCGGTGCTTGAAGTCCGCGAAGTCGACGCCTATTACGGCGACAGCCACATCCTGCTGGGCCTGCAGCTCTCGGTGAAGACCGGGCAACGCGTCGCGCTGCTGGGGCGCAACGGCGCCGGCAAGTCCACCTTGCTGAAAAGCGTGATGAACGCAGGCCCTCGGGTCCACGGGATCGTGCGCTTCAACGGCCAGGACCTGCGCGACCTGCCGACGCACAAACGCACGCGCCTGGGTCTCTCGCTGGTGCCGGAAGACCGGCGCATCTTTAGCCATATCACGGTGGCGGAGAACATCGCGATGGCGCGCTACGGTGCCGCGGCCGATCGGCCCGCAGTGCCGGTCGCAGACATCGTTGCACGGTTCCCGATGCTCGCGCCGCTGCAGGAGCGCTACGGCGGCCAGCTCAGCGGCGGTCAGCAACAGTTGCTCGCGGTTGCCCGCGCGATGGCGGCCAATCCGTCGCTCCTGCTGCTCGACGAACCGACCGAGGGGCTCGCGCCGATCATCGTGGAAGAGATGGCGCACGACGTGGTGCGCACCTGCTCCGACAAGAACGTCGCGCTGCTGCTGTGCGAGCAGAACATCTGGTTCGCCCGCCGCTGCACACACTACGTCTATGTGATCGACACCGGCCGCATCGTCTTCGAAGGCGACTGGGACGCCTTCGACCGCAACCCCCATGTCCAGCAGCGCTACCTCGCGCTCTGACACGTTTTCTCATTCTTTCAATTCAGTTTCAGGCCCCTTGCCATGGATTTGCAATACACCCCCGAACAGAACCAGTTGCGCGAAAGCGTGGAGCGCTTCGTGCGCGAGGAATACGACTTCAGCCGCCGCCGCAAGCTGGTGACCAGCGATACCGGCCATGACGAAAGCTGCTGGCGGCAATACGCCGACTTCGGCTGGCTCGCGATTCCGTTCAGCGAAGCGGAAGGAGGCATCGGCGGCGACGCAACCGACACCGGCATCGTGATGGAAGGCGTCGGCCGCGGGCTCTTGCTGGAGCCTTATCTTGCCAACGTGGTGCTGGCCGGTGGCGTGCTGAGCGCGCTGGGCAACGCCGGCCAGAAAGCCGAATGGCTGCAGCCGATGATGCTTGGACAGCGCAAGCTCGCATTGGCCCACAGCGAGCCCGGCGCACGCTACGAGATCAGCACCAGCGCGACAACTGCGCGTCGCGAAGGCATGCGCTGGGTCATCGACGGGCACAAGTCGCTGGTCTACGGCGGCAGCACGGCCGACACCTTCGTGGTGATCGCGCGCACCGCCGGCAGCGTCGATGACCGCGACGGTCTCTCCGCATTCGTCGTCGATGCCGCGACGCCCGGCGTGAGCGTGACGCCTTATGCGCTGCACGACGGCCAACGCGCCGCCGACGTGACGTTCAGCGGCGTCAAGGCGGACGCACAACGCCTCCTGGGCGCCGAAGGCCAGGCGCTCGCGCCGCTCGAACGGGTGATCGACCAGGCGATCGCGGCCGTCGCGTCGGAAGCCGTCGGCGCGATGGCGACGCTGGTCGACATGACGCTGGAATACCTCAAGACGCGCCAGCAGTTCGGCCGGCCCATCGGCACCAACCAGGCGTTGCAGCACCGCATGGTCGACATGTACATCGCGCTCGACGAAGCGCGCTCGATGGCGCTCTACGGCGCGCTGATGCTGGCCGAGCCTGACGCAGCCGCACGCCGCAAGGCGCTCTCCGCAACCAAGATCGAGATCGATCGCACGGCGCGCCTCGTCGGGCAGGAAGCCGTGCAGCTGCACGGCGCGATGGGCGTCACCGAGGAGCTCGCGGTCGGTCATTACTTCAAGCGCCTGTCGATGATCGGGGTGAGCTTTGGCGACCGCGACTGGCACCTGCGCCGCTACGCCGAGGCTTGAGCCCCCATGGAACTCACCCTTTCCCCTGAAGAGCAGCGCTTTGAAGGCGAGGTGCGCGCCTTCATCGCCGCCAACCTGCCGGACGACATCCGCGAGAAGGTGCGCCTGGACAGGCACCTGGGCCGCGAAGACTTCATGCGCTGGCAGCAGATCCTCGGCAAGCAGGGCTGGTTCACCGGCGCCTGGCCCCGGAAGTTCGGTGGTCAGGAGTGGTCGGCCATGCAGACCATCATCTTCAACCGCGTCGCTGGCGAGATGCGCTGCCCGGAGCTGCAGGTCTTCGGGCCTGCGATGGTCGGGCCGGTCCTCTACACCTTCGGCACGCCCGAGCAGCAGGCGCAGCATTTGCCGGCGATCCGCGATTCGTCGATCTGGTGGTGCCAGGGCTATTCGGAGCCCGGCGCCGGGTCCGACCTCGCGGCGTTGCAGACGCAAGCGGAGAACGCCGGCGACCATTACCTGGTCAACGGCCAGAAGATCTGGACCTCCTTCGCGCACCATGCCGACTGGATGTTCGGCCTCGTGCGGACCAGCCGCGAAGACCGGAAGCAAGAGGGCATTTCATTCCTGCTCATCGACATGAAGACCCCGGGCGTCGAGGTGCAGCCGATCCGCATGATGGACGGACGGCACTACCTTAACGCGGTCTTCTTCAACAATGTGAAGGTGCCGCGTGCGAACCTGATCGGCGAAGAAGGCCGAGGCTGGACCTACGCCAAGTTCCTCTTGGAGCACGAGCGCGTGGAGAACGCCAATCTGCGCTTCATCACGCAGGAACTGCAGAAGCTGCGAAGTGTGGCGAGCGAGGTCATGAGCCATGGCCGACCGCTCATCGAAGACCCGGCCTTCGCGGCGGCGATGAGCGCGGTCGAGATCCAGTTCAAGACGCTGGAGATCGGCCTGCTGCGCACGCTGTCCGACATGCATGCCGGCGCCACCGTTGGCGCCGGCAAGTCGTCGTTCATCAAGATCCGCGGCACCGAGATTGCGCAGCGCATCACCGAGCTGCTGGTGCAGGCGAGCGGTGCCGATGCGCAGCGCTACCAGCCGGGTCCGCTGTTCGACCAGGGCCGGGCCGACGTGCTCGGCCCGGCGCATGCGCTCGGGCCGGTGGCGACCTATCTTTTCTGCCGCGCGATGACCATCTACGGCGGCAGCACCGAGGTTCAGAAAAACATCATGGCCAAGCATGCGCTCGGCCTCTAAGACATGACCGACGACGTCGACTACCTACAGGGCGAAAAGCCACTCCACGAATACCTGCGCGAGCACGCGCGGCGCCATCCCGACAAGGCCGCCATCGTCTGGTACGGCCGCGAGATCAGCTACGGCGAGCTCGACCGCTTCAGCGACGCCTTCGCGCATGATCTCCATGCGCGCGGCGTACGCAAGGGCGACCGCGTCGCGCTCTTCATGCAGAACTGTCCGCAGTACCACGTGGCGCACTTCGGCATCCAGAAGCTCGGCGCGATCGTGAGCCCCTGCAGTCCGATGTTCAAGGAGCACGAATTCGCCTACCAGGTGGGCGACCTCGGCGCCAAGGCGCTGGTGGTGGCCGATCACTTGGTGCCCATTGTCCAATCGGTGCGGGACCGCGTCGATGTGCCGCACGTCTTCAGCGTGCGCTACGCCGACCTACTGCCGCCGGAGCCGACGATCCGCGTGCCCGACGACGTCGCCGCGCGCCGCCCCCTGCCCGAAGGCACAATCGATTTCCACGCCACCATCACCGCGCCCGATGCGCCCGCGCCGA
This sequence comes from Variovorax sp. LG9.2, assembly GCF_035018885.1. NCBI lineage: Bacteria > Pseudomonadati > Pseudomonadota > Betaproteobacteria > Burkholderiales > Comamonadaceae > Variovorax > Variovorax sp. LG9.2. Next base: position 26,114 of record NZ_JASJXB010000037.1, read on the forward strand.
AGATCGACCTCTCGATGGACGACGTCGCACTCATGACGTACACGTCCGGCACCACCGGCATGCCCAAGGGCGCGATGCTGAGTTACCGGAACGCGTTGTACAAGACGGCTGTCGGCGAAGAGATGTTCTGCATCCGCAACGAGGAAGTGATGCTCGCCGTGGCGCCGATCTATCACATCGCCGGCATGATCTGCGGCGTCACCATGCTCGCCTACACCGGCGCCACTGTGGTGCTGCTCAACCGCATGGACGCGCTCGCGGTGCTGCAGGCGATAGACCGCCACAAGGTCACCTGGTGGTACGCGATGGCGCCGATGCTCGTGGCCGCCATGAGCGAGCCCGACGCGAAGCGGTTCGACCTGTCGTCGCTCCAGACCACGATGGGCACGAGTTTTGGCATCAAGCTGACGGAAGAGCTGGCGGCCAATTGGAGCGAGTTCGCCAACGGTTGCTTGGTCTACGAAGCGGGCTACGGCCTCTCGGAGACGCACACAAACGACGTGCTGATGCCGCGCGACGGCGTGCGCTGGGGCACTAACGGCGTGCCGGCCAAGGGCGTGGACCTGAAGATCATCGACCTCGACGGGCAAGCGGTGCCGAACGGCCAGACCGGCGAAATTGTGGTGCGCAGCCGCGGCGTTTTCCATGGCTACTGGAACAAGCCCGAGGCCACCGCGGAGGTGCTGCGCGACGGCTGGGTGCACACCGGCGACATCGGCAAGATGGACGACGCGGGCTACCTGACCTTCATTGGGCGCATCAAGGAAATGATCAAGGTCTCCGGCTTCAGCGTGTTTCCGGAGGAGGTCGAGTCGATCCTGATCCTGCACCCTGACGTTGGACAAGTTGCGGTCATCGGCGTACCGGACGCGGACAAGGGCGAGGTGGTCAAGGCATTCGTCGTGCCGAGCCGCGACGCGGCCAAGCCGTTTGACTGCGCCACTTTGCTTGTGTGGGCACGCGCGAATATGTCGCACTACAAGGTGCCCCGGCAGTTGGAGCTTCGCGATTCGCTGCCTGCGACCGGTACTGGAAAGGTTCTGCGGAGGCTGTTGAAGGGAGCTTAAGCCGATCACGGACAGCAGACTCGACCTGAGAAAATCGGGGGACCGCAGCTCCCATCTGCACTGGCACAGGTGTTGAAGGATGCCCGCTGAATAACCCTGGGACGGATGTTGCAGTGACGGTCAAAAAAAGTTCTAGCCGCAGGCGCAAGTGTCCGATGGCGTTTTTTGCTTTCTTGGCTGATCCGGATGTCTCTGTAGTCAACGCATAGATGACGCGATCGCGCGGGCATCGTTGCGCCGGGCCAGATGCACGCGTGCCGCTTGGTCGCGAAGATCGTGGTTCCCCTAGAGAAAGTAGCCTGTCATCAGAGTACGTGAACGAAGAGGTATCGGGCGCGCTGACTGGTTGGGCAATGCGTCGATCGCTTACGGCCGGCGGCTGCGAGTCGCATGGTTGACTGCGCCGTGCGATGGCTAATGCTCCACTCCGCGTTGCCCAAGCCACCCTAGTGCAGAGACCAAGAGAAATTTGATGCTCAACAGCGACCATCCCTGGACCCATGTCTACGCACCCGGTGCCACCTGGAGCGCGCCGCTGCATGCGATGCCTGTGCCGCAACTGCTCACCAATACTGCCGCACGGTGGCCGGACCAAGCCGCGCTGCGCTTCGAGGGCCGCACCTTCAGCTATGCAGAGCTTGACGCGCTGACAGACCGCATGGCGCAGGGCCTGCGCCGCATCGGCGTGCACCACGGCACGCATGTCGGGCTCTATCTGCCCAATACGCCGCATTACTTCATAGCCTTCTTCGCCATCCTCAAGGCGGGCGCGGTGGTGGTGAACTACTCGCCGCTCGACGCGGCCGCGGTGCTGGCACACAAGATCGACGACAGCCGCACCGATGTGATCGTCACGCTCGATACGCCCGAGCTCTTCTTAAAGATAAACGGCTACCTCGACAGCACGCGCCTGAAGACTCTGATCATCGGTTCGGCGGGCGAATTCGAGGTCGGCGCGAAATTGGCTGACCGCGGCATTTCCTGGGACCACCGGCGCGTGCGTTTCTCCGATGTGTCCGCGCAGCGCGACACGCCATTTCTGCCTGCCGCCACCGACCTGTCGGCCATTGCGGTGCTGCAATACACGGGCGGCACCACCGGCCACCCCAAGGGCGCGATGCTTACGCACTCGAACCTCAGCATGGCAGTGTCGCAAATCGAAGAGATGTTGATCGGCCCCGGAACGCTGCGGCGCGGGGCCGAGCGATTCCTGGTGGTGCTGCCGATGTTCCACGTCTACTCGATGGTGTTGAACATGATCTTCGGCTTTGCCATCGGCGCCGAGCTCGTGGTGCACCAGCGCTTCGACCTGGCGGCGGCGTTGCGGGAAATCGAAGAAAGCAAAATCACCGTCTTCCTTGGCGTGCCGACGATGTACGTCGGCTTCATCGGCCACCCCGACATCGAGCGCACCGACCTGTCGTCGCTCAAGTGGTGCAACTCCGGCGGCGCGCCAATCGCTGGCGAGGTCTTCAGTAATTTCGTACGCATGGCGCGCTGCCGACTGCTCGAAGGCTGGGGCATGACCGAGATCTGTGGGGTCGGTACCCTTACGACCGGCGCCGGCTCGCCTGCGCCCGGGACCTGCGGCGCGCCGGTGCCGGGTGCTGAGGTCAAGGTGATCGATCTCGCGACGCTCACCGATCTCCCGCTGGGCGAGTGCGGCGAAATCTGCATCCGCGGTCCGCAGGTCATGAAAGGCTACTGGAACAATCCTGTTGCCACCGCCGAGGTGATGACCGCCGACGGGTTCATGCGGACCGGCGATGTGGGCTACATGTCGGACGACGGCTTTGTCTACCTGGTCGACCGTACCAAGGACATGATCATCTGCAGCGGCTTCAATGTCTACCCACGCAACATCGAAGAAGCGATCTACCGCCATCCGTCGGTCGAGGAAGTAAGCGTGATCGGCGTGCCGGACGCCTACCGCGGCGAATCGCCCAAGGCTTTCATCAAGTTCAGGCCGGGCACCGAGCCGCTCACGCTCGATGCACTGCGCGACTTTCTGAAGGACTACCTCGGCAAGCACGAGTTGCCGCTCGCGATGGAGGCGCGCGCCGAACTGCCGAAAACCGCCGTCGGCAAGCTGTCGAAGATAGAGCTCTACGCGGAAGCCGCGGCCGAAGTCGCAGGCAAGTCGCCGAAGTGATCGTTACGCGCTGACAGTGCTCATCACACTCCCCGGCAACCAAAAAAGGAGACAACCAAATGAAGAAATCAGTTACGACTTTCGCGCTCGCTGCGCTGCTCGCGGGTTCTGCTTTTGCCCAGAAGGATGAAACCGTTCGCATTGCATTCATCGACCCCCTCTCGGGCGCGTTCGCCAACGTCGGCGCCAACCAGCTCAAGAGCTGGCAGTACGTCGCCGAACAAATGAGCGGCGGCAAAAACCCAGCCGGCGTCAAGTTCGAGGTCGCCGGTTTCGACAACAAGGGGTCACCTCAAGAAAGCGTGAACGCCCTGCGCGCAGCGATAGACCAGGGCTTTCGCTACGTGACGCAAGGCAACGGCTCGGGCGCAGCACTTGCCATCAGCGAGGCCGTGGCCAAGCACAACGAGCGCAACCCCGGCAAGGAGGTCGTGTACCTCAGCTACTCGGCCAAGGACCCGTCGCTCACCAACGAGAAGTGCAACTACTGGCACTTCCGTCTAGACGCCGACACGACCGTGCGCATGGAAGCGATCACCGCCTTCATGAAAGACCAGCCGAAGATCAAGAAGGTCTTTCTCATCAACCAGAACTACTCGCATGGCCAGCAAACCGTGCGCTTTTTTAAGGAAGGCATCGCGCGCCAGCGGCCCGACGTCCAGATCGTCGGCGAGGAGTTGATCCCGATCGGCACGGTGAAGGATTTCGCGCCTTACGTGGCGAAGATCAAGATGTCTGGCGCCGACACCATCGTCACCAGCAACTGGGGCAGCGACCTTACGCTGCTGGTCAAGGCTATGAACGATGCCGGTCTCAAGATCGGCATGTACACCAACGATGCCAACGTGTCGGGCACGCCCACCGCGCTGGCTGCGGGCGGCGACAGCGAGGTCTATATCGTCTCGCCGAACCACAACAACCACACCGGCGAACTCGGTGCTCTCTCGGCCGGCTTCAAGAAGAAGTACAACGACGATTACTACATGTACACGTCGTACAACGGCATCGTGCTGCTGAGCGATGCCATGGCCAAGACCCGATCGACCGACCCCGCGAAAGTGGCTGCGGCGATGGAAGGCATGACCATCAAGAGCTTCGCGGGCGAGGCGACGATGCGCAAGTCCGACCACCAGATGCAGCAGGCGATGTTCATCTCCAAGTGGCAGAAGGTCGACAAGACCAATCCCTATAGCGTGGAAAACACCGGCTACACCTTCGCGCCCGTCAAGCGACTCGAGCCGTACGTGGCGAGCACGCCGACTAGTTGCGTGATGAAGCGGCCGTCTTGATGCGGTAAGCCCTGCAGCAACTGGCCTGGCCTCCAGGCGCCTGTCATTCGCACTGCGGCCTCAGTAGACCGGGCGCCCAAGTTTGGGCGCCTAAGCTTTAAATTGTGGCGACTTCGAAGCGGTAATCTGCTGTAGCCGTTGAGAGTGTTCGCGCAGTAAGCACTGCATCTTCGATCAGCTGGGCTATCAGCTAGTTGTTGATCGGACGTTTTACTTAAGGCTTCAAATTCTCGTTTGAAGCGGGCGTTCAACCGCAACGAATCTGTAGCACTCGGAGCGGAGGCTTCGACAAATTCAAGTCAGTGGGCTTCATCACCATCCATCATCCGCCCGACCTTGCTCCCCAGCGCACTCTCTGCCCTGAAATACCCCATCACCACGGTGACGCTCTGGTGCCCCGTCATGGCCATCGTCTCGGGCAGCGACATGTTCTGACGCCCGGCCTCCGTCACGAACCCGGCCCGCAACGAATGCGCGCTGAAATCCCCCTCAACTCCCGCCAGCAGACACCGCGCCTTCACAATGTCCCGCACCGCAGCAGGCACCAGAGGCTCGGCAAGATGCCCGCCCTTGCGGATGCTTCTGAAGATCTTCCCCTCGGTGATCCGACTCGCCTCCAGCCAGTCCGTCATGGCCACAGCAGCACTCCCCACCAGCGGCTTCACATCCTCTGGCCGGAGTTCTCCCGTCTGGTTCGTCTTCGAGTGTCCCAGCGTGTAGAGATAGGACGTCGCATCTACCCGCACCAGGTTCTCCATGTCGGCCGATGCCACCTCGGAACGCCGCCGTCCGCCAGAAGCCCAGGCAAACAGGAGGAGGGCGCGATCGCGTTTCCCCCTGAGGGTGTCATCGCAGGTCGCCAGCACCAGCTGTAGCGGATCCTTGGTCAGTGCCCGCTGCTTGTGGGTCCGGACGCCACGCTGCGCGTAAGCCCGACGTGTCCGGGCTAACAACTCCCGCACTACCGCGTCCGCACACGGATTCGCCACCCTGGCCAGCTGGTGCGCCTTGGACAGCACCGCAAGCCGGTGCGACAGCGTATTCAGGGCCGGTACACCGAGTCTTGCCTTGTAGCGCGCCGCGACCAGCGCCGCATCCACGTCCGCCGGCAGTTCACTCACCAGCGTGCCGCCGTCTTCGTTGGTCCTCGATGCATGGTCGACGATGAACTGGATCACCACGGGCACCGGCACCGGCGTGCTCAGCGAGTCACCAAAGCGCGCTGCATACCAGGCGGCCCAGTAGCGCATCGCCGAGCCATAGGACAACCGTGTGTTCGCCGATTCGCCTTGCCGAAGCAAAGCATGCGCAGCCCGTTCAGCCGTTTCCGTCAGCACTGCGGGATCCAGCACCGGCCGGCGTTCCGACAACGCCAGCAGGCTTGCCAGCGGCGGCTGATTCGTGGTGGACGGCTTCATGGCTTTAATTTTATGTCGCATGTATGATTTAGTACATCATACATCGATAGATCACGATAACTGACGCTTATCGAGGGTAATAAATGGCCGAAAACCGATGTTCAGGTTCTAAAAGTACGAGGGTCAAGACATGAGCGAAATTCGCGATATCCGGTCGGGCAGGGGCATCCAGGAAGCCGACGTCTGGGGAGCGGCAGATGTGCTGCTTTCAAAAGGTATCCGCCCAACGATTGACAAGGTGCGCCACCAGATTGGTCGAGGCTCGCCCAACACGGTGAGTCCGATGCTCGAGCGGTGGTTTAGCTCGTTGAGCCAAAGGATTGTTGGCGGAGCCGCGCCGCCGGCAGGCAACGATGCGGACGGTGTGCCGGTGAGCGTGCGCAATGCGATGCGGTTGCTTTGGGAGACCGCGCGGCGCGAGGCTGAGCAATCTCAGGAGGCCGCACTGGCGGAGGCCCGAGATGATTTAAAGACCAAGGCGAAGGAACTTGATCTCAAGGAAGTGGAGCTTGCCCAACGCGAAACGGCTTTTACACAGACCCGTGCCAGCCTGGATCAGGCCCTCGCGTCTTCGCAGCAGGCGAGGGAGGCGCTGGAGCATCAGGTCACAGCACTGGCATCTGAAGGGCTCAAGCAGCGCGAGGCCGGGGCCAGGGAGGTCGCCAGGCTCAATGCGCTGCTGGTCGCCGCGCAGGCTTCGACTGATCGACTGCGACAGGAACATGCAGCTGCACAGGCGATGCGCGATCAGGACCTGAGAGATGCGATCGATCGACACACTGCACAAGAGCGGCGCATGCTGGAGGACGTCGATCGGGCCCGGCAGGAGGCCAAGCAGATGGGGACTAGCTTTGCACGAGAACGCCAACAGCGAATCCAGAGTGAGGAAGCTGCCGCGCAGACTTTGGAGGCTGGCCGCCAAATGCTGCGGGAGACGCAACAAGCCGCGCAGCAAATGGAGCGTGATCTGCGGCATCAATTTGGTCTTCAGTCAACTCAGTTGGCGCAGGCGCAATCTCAAGCCGAAGCGCTACAGCAGCGGCTCGACGACTTGCACCAGACATTGCACGAAGAAAAATCGGCACACCAACTTACTCGCGGCTTGCTCGGCGAGGTCGTGGCCGCCACGAAGAAGGCCAGCGAAACAAAGCGTCCTCGTGCAAAGCCCAAGACAAAGGGGGGAGCCGACTCTTAATCCGTTTGTCGTGGGTTTGACCTTGCCCCCGAAAAACGTACCCCTTGCTGAGTGTTTCAATTCAGACAAGGAGAACGCAGATGACGAAGACGACGAGAGCGCGCTACACGCTCGAATTCAAGCAGGAGGCGGTGCGGCTGGTCGATGGTGGTCAGAGCATCGCGGCGGCGGCGCGCACTTTGGGCCTGGTCGAGCAGACCCTGTTCATCTGGGTCAAGGCCAAGCGGGAAGGCAAGCTCAGTGGAGCTGACAGCAAGGCCGTGAGCGCCGAGCAAATGGAGATCAGCCGGCTGCGAGCCGAGCTGGCGCGCGTGAAGATGGAGCGCGACATCCTGGAAAAAGCGACGGCGTACTTCGCGAAAGCGCAGCGGTGAAGTACGCCTTTGTCCAACGCCACCGACGCGTGTGGCCGATCTCGGTGCAATGCCGGGTGCTGCGAATCAGTTTGGCGGGATACCACGAGCACTTCGTGCGCAGCGCCGTCATCTGAGCGATGACGCACTGCTGGTGCACATCAAGGCCGTTCATGCCGAGACACGCGGCGGCTACGGCTGGCCGCGCATCTGGAAGGAGTTGCTCGCGCGCGGCATCCGCGTAGGCAAGCAGCGGGTGCAAAAGCTCATGCAGCGTCACGGCATTCGCGCCAGGGGCAAGCGCCGCTTCAAGGTCACCACCGACAGTCGCCACGATCTGCCGATCTCGCCCAACGTGCTGAACCGCGAGTTCGCTGTGAGCGGGCCCGACCGGGTCTGGGTGGGCGACATCACCTACATCGCCACCGACGAAGGCTGGTTGTTCCTGGCGGTGGTGATCGATCTGAATCGCCCCGGCTTTGAACTGACCCCCAGAAGTTGGACATTGTGATCCCGCCGATCAGGCGGTGTTTCTCAACCGGTATTGAACCGGGCTAAGCCCTTTCAATCGCAGCTTGATGCGCTCGTGGTTGTAGTAGTGGATGTATTCATTCACGCCCGCTTCGAGCTCATCAACGTCGCCAAGTTTTTCAAGGTGGAAGTACTCCGTCTTGAGGGTGCCAAAGAAGCTTTCGATCACAGCATTGTCAAAGCAATTGCCTCTTCGGCTCATGCTTTGCGTTACCCCGCGATGCGCAAGCATCGCCCGGTATGGCTGCATTTTGTAATGCCAGCCTTGGTCTGAATGTACGGTCAGTCCAGCGACGTGTTTGGCCCGCGCAAGTGCCACATCCAACGTACCGGAGACCAAGTCGAAGACAGGGCGCCTGGCCATGCGGTGCGCAATGATCTCGCCGTTGTACAAGTCCATGCAGGCCGATAGATAGAGCTTCTGCCCGTTCACGTTGAACTCGGTGATGTCGGTTGCCCATTTCTCATTGGGAGTCTTCGCGCAGAAATTTCGTTTCAGGACGTTTGGCACGTGCACGTCGGTGATCCCAGGGACGTACCGAGAGCGCTTCCTCGCCCGAATCAGCGCGCGCAATCCCATCTCCTGCATGAGGCGCTGGACGCACTTGTGGTTGACGGACACCCCCAGCGAATTGCGCAGCGCTGCCGTGATTCTTCGGTAGCCGTAGCGGCCTTTATGTTCACCGTAAACGGCGCGAACCTTTGCCTCCAAGCCGCTTGGCTCGATACGCTGGATCGCGTTGCACTGGTAGTAGAAAGTGCTGCGCGCAAGCCCTGCTGCCCGCAGCAGGTCCGCCAATTTGTGGTGATGCCTCAATCCGAGGATCAAGCGCGCTTTGTCGGCGCAAGTGATCTCTTCGCCCGGATCAAGGCGTGCACTTTTTTTAAGTACGCGACCTCGGCGCGCAGTCGCTCGTTCTCTTCGCGCAGGGTGTCCGCCGAATCGGGGATGGCCTCGGGCGGTGTCTCTGAGCAGCGTCGTTCTGGCTTCGTATCTGGCTTTGGCATGGTGTTCCCCAGAGCTTGCGCGTCGCCCTCAGCAATATCGCGTCGCCACACCACAACCTGGTTCGGAGTGCGGATGTCATAGATGGCGGCGACCCGACGGCTGGACAGTCGTTCACGGTCCTGATGTGACAGAACCTGCAGCTTGAATTCCGAACTGTACGCGCTGCGTTTAGGGTGCAAGCCGTCGATGCCATGCAGTCGGCAACGGCTCACCCAGGTACGGATTTTCTCCTCGGGCACGTTCCACCGCCGCGCCAACAGCTTTGCGCCGCCTTCACCGCCCAAAAAGCTATTGACGACCTGGAGCTTGAAATCCGTTTTGTACTTCTCCATAAGACCCTTTGAAGTTCGTCCAACTTCTGGGGGTCAGTTCAAATCCGGGGCGATTCACTCGGGCGTGACCGGTGGATTGACTACTCTCGAGCAAGCAAGGCGCTGCTCAAACTAGAGCACCTGCTTGAAACGCCGCCGAAGGAGCGTATGCCCTGCATGGTGCTGCATGGCGATTCGAACATCGGCAAGACGCTGATCGTTGCCAAGTTCCAACGGGAGCATCCGGATCACTTCGATGACGTCAAGGGCGTTGAACACCGTGACGTGGTGGTGATGCAGATGCCGGCCACTCCCGATCAACACCGCTTTTATACGGCCTTGCTGTTTGTACTCGGGGCCCCGCACAGCGCGAGCGCCAGTCTGTCGGTGCTCGAACGCTTGGCGCGCGAATTGCTGCGCCGGATGGCGCCGCGCATGCTGGTTGTCGACGAAGTGCATCACCTGCTGGCCGGCAACTACCGAGAGCAGCGTGCCTCCCTGAACCTGCTGAAGTTCCTCGCCAATGACCTGAAGTTCAGCATCGTGCTGGTCGGCACCGCCGATGCGCCGCTGGCGCTGGCCACCGACCCTCAAATAATCAGCCGTTTTACGCCGTTCGAGGTCCCGCGGTGGCGCGAGAGCGATGACCTCCGGCGACTGCTGGGAGCGTTCGAGCCGGTGCTGCCGCTGCGCAAGCCCTCGGACCTAATGCAACGCTCGATCGCTCAGTTCGTGCTCTCTGCGAGCGACGGCCTGACTGGGGAGATCTCGCGGTTGCTCAACGAAGCGGCCGCATTGGCGATCACGGACGGCACCGAGCACATCACGCTGGAGCATTTGAAGCATGTCGCCAACGCTGACGGCTGAGCGTCGTCCTTTGCCGGTCGCACCACGGCCGTTCGAGGCCGAGGTACTGGGTGGCTGGATCGGGCGCTTGGCAGCCCGTTACCGGATGACGGTGAAGGAGTTTGCCGAGCGTCACGGCCTTGATCTGAACATTGAAGATCGGGGAGGGTGGCTAACCATGCCGGCTCTTGGGGATCAAGCAGCTGATGCGCTCGCCGCTCTCGCTCGCATCAGCAGGGAGCAGATCATGTTGATCCACGCACCGTTGCCATCGACGAGCAAGCGAACCCGCTTTTGCTATTGCGCGCGGTGTGTGTTTCTGAACCCGTCGGATGTCGCCGCGCCGATCTGGCGGTGGGAGTGGTTGGACGAAACGCTGTCGGCATGTCCGGTGCGCAAGGACGATTTCACCACATTGCCGTGCAGCCGGATCCGTGCGTGCGGGAACCTCACGCAGCTGTTGCAACTGGTCAGTCGTAACGAACGTGAGTTGCGCTACGGGAAATAGCGCACCTGCGCTAGCGTGGTTCGGTGAGCGGCTAGCAAGGTTTGTTGACCTGGCTAGCCAAGTTTGCTGACTTCAACAGCTGCTGTGGGCCATCCTCGAGCGCAAGACTGCACTCTCTTCGCTGTCTGTGGAAGATGTGACGGCTTACCGGTCCTTCCTTTCAGCACCGCCGGTGAGCTGGTGCGGGCCGCGGTATCGCCAGCGCTGGTCGCCCCTGTGGCGACCGCTCTAAGGGCCACTGGGTACGGTGGCGTTGCGGCAGTCGCTGATCATTCTCAAAAGCCTGTTCGGCTTTTGGGTGAGCCAGGGCTATGTCGTCGGCAATCCGTTTGCTGCTGTGGCGTTGCCTTCCGAGCCGCAGCGGCCGCTGGGCTCGAGAAGGACTTTGACGTTTGCGCAGTGAGACCACATCGACGCGTTGCTCCATACGCATGTCGACACCGATGTCGACCGGCGACTTCGGCGCGGCATGCGCTGGCTGTACGCGACCGGCTTGCGCCTGGCCGAGATCACTGCCGCAAAGTGCGAGGACCTGGAGCAGGTTGAATACCGGACCGACGACGGCGCGACGGCCTCTGGTTGGCTGCTCTCAGTGACTGGCAAGGGCGGGCGCAGCCGGCAGGTGCCTGTGCCAGCGAAGCTGGTCAAGGTGCTGGGTGACGAACTGGCAAAGCATGGGTTCGAGCGCCAGATCGGCGCCGCGAGCAACAGAGGAATCCATGTTCTCGCGCGTTTCAACAGCAATGCGAGACAACCGGCCTCTTGGTCGGCCTCCGGGCTCTACAGGGCGATCAAGACTTTCTTGGCATCGGCGAGCAAAGGTCTGGCTGAGGCAGATGCAAAACAGCTGTTGAACGCCAGCTCGCACTGGTTGAGATATGCGCATGCCTCGCATGCGCTGCAGGGCAGGGAAGGGCATCAAGCAGTGCCGTTGCAGGTAGTGCAGAACAATCTGGGGCACGTGTCTATCGGGACGACGTCGATGTATCTGGGCATGGAGCGTGAGGAGAGGATGAAGGCGATGCGGGGGTTTTGGCAGCAGCAAAATTCCGCGAAAAACATTCCATAAATAAGTACAGTTATCTATGGGTGCCTTGAGAAAAATGCTTTGCCATGGCCTATGCCGGGGCGCCAGACTCAGCCAAGCTCGACGAAATTTTGTCATCGGGCCGTCCACCTGAAAGAAGCCGCTCAAGGACGTCTATGCGGTGGCGATGCGGTGTCGTGATGGCGTAGAAGTTTTCACGCAATTCGCTTGACTGCCCGACGGTGACGAGTTCGCCTGCGCGCAACTCGTCCTGCACCACAACTTCGGGAAGCAATGCCAGCCAGCCGCTGTCGCGCGCGATCAGGCGCAGCATTGCCATGTCGTCGACTTCGGCGCGTAACCGGGGCGTGACGTTCGCTGCAGCGCAGAGCGCATCGAACTGCGCGCGCAAGGCATGGCGCGGACCTGGCAAGGCGATGTCCAGCCCGTCGAGATCGTGTGGAATGCGCAGGCTGTTTGGGGCCCAGCCGCTTGCCGGCCCGACCAGCGAAATCGCCTGGTAGCCGAGGAAGCGGCAATGCAAGGGCCGATCGATGCTCACAAGCACGGGCTCGTTGGCGAGCACCACGTCCAGTTGATGTTGCGCGAGCCGCTCGAGCAATCCCTCGAGCACCCCAGACTCCAGGGTCAACACCACGAGCGGATCATCGAGCACCGGACGAATCCAGTTCTCCTGATAGTTGCGCGACATGGTGGCCACGCTGCCCACGCGCAGCCGAGTTACCCCTTCATTCCGTCCTTGCAAACGCCCGAGCATTTCGCGCCCCAGGCCGAAGATCGTGTCGGCGTAAGAAAGTACCAGCTGGCCGGCGTCAGTCAACTTCATTCGCCGGGCCTCGCGAATGAATAGGGCCTCCCCAAGGCGTTCTTCCAGCTGCCGTATTTGCGCCGACAACGCCGACTGCGAGACATGTAGATCCTCGGCTGCACGGGTGAGATGGCCACGTTTGGCCACGCACCAGAAATAGTGAAGGTGGTGAAAGTTGAGTTGGAGCAGATTCATCGTTCTGTTTTGATTGTTGATTCGTTCTTATAACTGTAATTTACAGAATGACACGGCGCACCGACTATCCACGGCACTTATTCCAATGAATGCCGCGCATGCCACCGCTTTCCTTCTTCTTCACTGCCACTGGCTTGGCGCCCTTGGGGTTGATGACCTTCGCGGCGCTATTGGCGCGATCACCCAATCGTTCGGTGGCGAATCACTGGCGGCAATTCATCGCTCTGGCCACGGCGGGGTCGATCGCTGCCGTGACAACCCTTGCGGTGGGCTTGATCATTCGGGCCCTGCCGGCATCATTGACGCCTTCGATCAGCCACGGCATCGCGTCAGATCCCTTTCAAGGCTGGATCGGCACCAACGCGCTGGGCCTCTGGGTGGCAGTGCTGGTGCAAGGTCTGGGAACTGTGATCGGCGCCTTCTCGGCACGCTACCTGCAGGGCGAGCCCGCGCAGCGACGCTATGTCAGTGCGCTGGCCGTCGTGCTGGCGTGCGTCCATCTGTTGCTCTTGGCGCAACACTGGCTGGTGCTCATCGCAGCCTGGGCCGCCATTGGCGTGGCCTTGGAACGGCTGCTGTGTTTTTACCCGGATCGCCCTTTTGCCCTGCTGGCCTCCCACAAGAAACGTCTGGCTGACCGTTTGGCTGACGGCCTGCTGCTCGTGGCTGCGGCATTGGCATGGTGGGAGGTAGGGAGTGGGTCGTTGCCTGCGTTATGGCAGCACCTGGCACACACCGGCGCCTCACCGGCGCTTCAGTGCAGCGCAATGGCGCTGGTGCTGGCGGTCATCCTGCGCACGGCGCTGCTGCCGGTGCACGGCTGGCTGATCCAGGTCATGGAGGCCCCCACCCCAGTCTCCGCGCTGCTGCACGCCGGAGTCGTGAATTTGGGCGGTTATGTGCTCATCAGCTTCGCACCGCTGCTGGAAGCCGCACCTGCGGCTCGTTGGATTCTGGTGGTCTTAGGCTTGAGTTCGGCCGTGCTGGCAGGCCTGGTGATGCTGACTCGGGTCAGTATCAAGGTTCGGCTGGCATGGTCCACCGTGGCGCAAATGGGCTTCATGGTGGTGGAGTGCGGCGTCGGTCTCTACTCCTTCGCGGCACTCCATCTCATCGGTCACTCTCTTTACAAGGCCCAGGCGTTCCTGTCCGCTTCGTCGGCGGTGCATAGCGCCAAGCAGCAGATGCTGCGCGGACATACTGCGCCATCTTCCATGAGCTTGCTCCTAGCTCCCTTGGGGACCTTGGCCTTGGTGGGACTGTTGGAGCTGGCAAGTATCCATGTCGCTGCTGGCCGGGGCTGGCCATGGTGGTGGACCGGTGTGATGGCCTTCGCCTGGGCGCCCGTGCTGTGGTCACCTCTCGCGCACGCCGGCGCATCCAGTCGGCCATGGCAGGCCATGCTCAACACTCTCGCGGGCGCCGGCATAGTTGCAGGCCTCACCGCGCTGGCGCTGATGTCTCACCGGCTTCCGCTGGGTGCGACCGACGTCCCGAACGGCACCGGCGGAACTTTCGCTTTGGCAGGATTAGCAGCGATGTACCTGTGCCTCGTTGCGCTGCAGGTGCGCCCCGAAGGAATGGCATTGGCTCGGCGCTGGAGCTACGCAGGCTTTTACCTGGACGAGCTCTACACCCGGCTGGCCCTCCAACTGTGGCCGCCACGCTGGACCCCTCCGCGTGGCAGCCCGGGATCTAACCGAACTGAACATGTGTTCAAAAGCGGCACCCCATGACCCGTCAGCAGTCCCCGAAACCGGAACACCCCATGAACTCGAATTCGCACCCCCTCTATGACCGGACCAGTCCCTCCTGCAGGTCCGTCGAAGCCAATCACCATTCCATCGAGGCAGCTTGCGAGCATGCCTGCAAGGCCATTGCTCCCGCATGGCCGCTGGATCGCGCCATCGCCGTCAACCCGCATTGGGAGCGCGTGAGCCAACCCGTGCGACGTGTTGCAGCCCGCATGGCCGTGCTGGGAAGTATTCAGGTACTGCCCACTCGTCAATACATCGAGCAGGCGTTGGGCGAGGGCCGTATCGGCACCGCCGACTTGGCATTTGCTCTGGCGACCTCGCCCTCGGCGCAGGCCGCTGGACTGACGCCCCAAGCGTGCAAGCAGGCGCTGGCGGAGAAGGCAGCCGTGTCTCCGCTTCCGCTGCTCATCGATCTTCTGGACAACGACCCCTTGAGCCACAAGCGTCTGTCGTGGCGGCAGGCCATCACCCATCAGGTCAGCCAGACTTGTGCCGCCTTTTTCGACGAGCATCAGGCGGACTGGCAGCCTTCTCGGAAGAAGGGCCTCTACGCTTTTTGGTGCGACACGCTGACTCACGACCACGGCATCGGCATACTGATGGGCCTGCCCAACCTGGGGCGGTCGATCGGCGCCTTGCCCGCGACTCGGGCCGAAGCAGAGCAATGGGTGCTGCAGCGCCTCGGCTTGCCCGAAGCAGTGTGGGCGGACTACCTTGAGGCGGTGCTTCTCACTGTCAACGGATGGGCGTCGTGGTGCGCCTATCTCGGCTGGCAGGCCCGCCTGCAAGATGGCAAGACGGATCCGAACCTGCGCGATCTGCTGGCGATCCGGCTGGCGTGGGGGGCGATCCTGCTGGACTGCAAGGACGATGCTGCTGCACATCAGGCATTTGCTACGCTGCAGGCAGCGTGGCGTCAGGCGTCAGCCATGCTGGAGAGTGCCCATGACGCGCTGCTGATCGACGAGGTCTGGCAGATCGCCTTGGAGGCCGGTTATCAGCGGCAACTGTCGCGCAAGCTCCTCAGTGTCGGGCCCCCAGCGGCCGAAGCCCAAAGTTCACAGGCGGTCAAAGTCGAAGTGCAGGCAGCCTTTTGCATCGACGTGCGCAGCGAACCGATGCGGCGATCGCTCGAGGCGGTCTGGCCTGCGATCCAAACGATCGGCTTCGCGGGGTTTTTTGGGCTGCCTGCCGCATACACCCCGCTGGCGACGCACGCGCGCCGGCCGCAATTGCCCGGCCTTCTGGAGCCTACCGTCGAAGTGGTGGACAGCATCATTCCCGGATCAGGTGCGCGTCCCGACGAGGACGAGCACGAGCGCAAGTTGACCATAGCCGCGCGCGCTGCGCGTGAACGCTGGTTTGCCCGGACCGGGCAGTGGCTCGCCGCGAGTCGCTGGCCGGGTGCGGCGTTCAGCTATGTCGAGGCAGCGGGTTTAGGGTATGTCGGCAAGCTGTTCGGCTGGCTCAGTCCTTCGACGCAGGCGCGACCGCGCGATGACCTGGCGGGCCTTCCGAATAGGTATCGGCCGATGTGCCGTCCTGGCCTGACCGGACTGGATGTCGATGCCCGGGTGGCGCTGGCCGCAGGCGTGCTCCATGCCATGGGCCTCGACCACGACCTGGCGCCCTTGGTGCTGCTGGTGGGTCATGGCAGCCACACCACCAACAACGCGCATACAGCAGGACTCGACTGCGGCGCGTGCTGCGGCCAGACCGGTGAGGTCAACGCACGCGCACTGGCGCAATTACTTAACGACCTCGCCGTCCGCGCGGGACTCCAAAGCAGCGGCATCGCGGTGCCGGTGCAGACCGTGTTCGTGGCCGCTCTGCACAACACCACCACCGACGAGTTCGAAGGTTTTGATCTCGACCTGCTGCCCGCGTCAGCCGAAGATGGTTGGCATCGGTTGCAGAAAATATTTGCACATGCGGGTGACCAAGTCAGGCGCGAGCGGGCCACCGGCCTTGGACTGAACCCTCGCATGCCTCACTACGAGCTGCTGACTGCGTTGCGCCGGCGCGCCAACGACGGCGCCCAGACGCGGCCCGAGTGGGGTTTGGCAAACAATGCGTCGTTTGTGATCGCTCCGCGCTGGCGCACCTTGGGTGCCGCGCTCGATGGCCGCAGTTTCCTGCACGACTACGACGCTGCCAATGATGCGGATGGCAGCGTCCTGGAGTTGCTGATGACAGCGCCGATGCTCGTCACGCACTGGATCAACTGGCAATACCACGCGTCCACTTGCGACTCTGAGCGTTTGGGCAGCGGCAACAAGGTGCTGCACAACGTGGTCGGAGGAAACCTCGGTGTATTCGAAGGCAACGGAGGGGATCTGCGGATCGGCCTGTCAAAACAATCCCTGCATGATGGCACTCGCTGGATGCATGAACCGCTGCGGCTGACGGTGATCATCGACGCGCCGGCGCAGGCGATCGAGCGGGTTGTGCAAAAACATGCGGTGGTCCGGCATCTCGTTTACAACGGCTGGCTGCATCTTTGGCGCTTCGATCAGGCGCGCCTGGCCAGCTTTCAGTGCGGCGGCTGGCAACCGTTGCCTTACGAACCCTCATGAAATCGATCTACGCAGACCAGCAAATGGCACTTCTGACCCAGCATGGCAAGGAAGGAGTGATCGGTTCGATCCTGGAGCCCGCTCTGGGCTGTGCCATCGAGCACGCCACCGGATTCGATACTGACAAGCTGGGCGCGTTCACGCGCGACATTTCAAGGCTCGGCAGTCAAGTCGACGCGGTCCGCCGCAAGGCCCGCAGCAGCAAGGTGCGGCGCAGTTCTACAGCGATGCGCTCCTGGGCCGGTGTGAGGGTGGTTTGCAAGCGGTGGGCGGTGTGCGAGCGGTCTTGCACCGACTCACGCAACTTCCACTTGTAGATCGTGGCCTCGCTCACGCCGTAGCGCAGGCGCAACTGGTGCGCGCTGAGATTGCCGCTCGCGGCAATCTCAGCGCGAATGGCTGGTGTCGTGCGGGCGTTCTTGTGCAGCTGCGTATTTCGGCGAAGGTGACCGACGATTTCGGCAACGTGACCGGTTTGAGCGGTCGATGCTGAGTTGCGTGGAATTGGATTGTCGGCGCCGATCTCAACTTGACCCACCGGGGGTGCGGATAAAAACTTGGACTGGTTTTATGCCGCAAGTCCAAGACTCACCCTGTATTCGATCGGGCTGAGGGCCCCCAGGGAGATCTTGATCCGCTTCTCGTTGTACCAGCGGATGTACGAGTCGACCATTTCAATGAACTGCTCGATGGT